>JARYME010000049.1 GCA_029907315.1 Armatimonadota bacterium
CAAATCAGAGGTTATCGAAGTCATAGGCGACGTAAAGGGGCGCAGTGCCATAATCATAGACGACCTGATCGATACCGGCGGCTCGGTGATAGGAGGCGCCAACGCCCTGCTGGAACGGGGCGCCAAGGAGGTGTACGCCGCCTGCACTCACCCGGTTTTCTCAGGCGATGCAGCCCAAAGGCTGCTAGAGTCGCCCATTAAGAAAATCATCACCACCGACACTATTCCAATACCACCCGAGAAACGCGACTCGAAGATCGTCGTGGTCTCGGTGGCTGGACTTCTTGCCGAAGCTATCAAGCGAATTCACAACGAGGGCAGCGTCAGCGAATTGTTCAGTCAGCACTGGAACTCGCAGTCGTGAAAATGATAGTTGGGCTGGGCAACCCCGGCCGGCAGTACGCTCACACACGCCACAATGTTGGCTTCGACGTAATCGACCGTTTTGCCAAGCGCCGTGGTGTACACACACGAACCAGGCGACACCGCGCTCTCATCGGACGGCTGGCACAAGACGACGAGGAAGTCTTGCTCGTCAAGCCGCAAACCTACATGAACAATAGCGGCTCTGCGGTCGCCGCGCTGGCGCGCGAGTACGGTCTGCAGCCCTCCGATATCATCGTGGTCTACGACGACATTGATCTGCCGTTGGGGCGTCTGCGCATCCGCGCAAAGGGTTCCTCAGGAGGACACAAGGGCGTAGAATCAATCATCCAGTGCCTGGGGTCCTCTGAGTTCCCGCGAATAAGAATCGGCATCGGCCGAGCGGGTGACGCGATAGATCACGTGCTCTCGCGGTTCACGCGCCAAGAAAAAACGATAATTGAGCCTGTGATAGAGCGCGCAGCAGATGCGCTGGACGTCGTCCTTACGGACGGCTTGGAAGCCGCAATGAACATCTACAACCGCAAGGAGAATGATTCGTGACCGAAAGGCAGCGCTATCTGGAAACTCTCCTATTCGGTAAGCCGGACCGGATACCGTTCCAGCCCGGTTTGCCGAGAAAGTCCACGCTGGAGGCTTGGCGCAAGCAGGGCTTGCCTGAGGGAGTCGACTGGCAAGCTCATCTTCGCGAAGTTATCGGCATAGAACCTCCGCAGCCGACAGGACCTGGGGTTTACATTCGCCATCAGATGATTCCTGAATTCGAGGAAAAGGTTCTGGAAGAACGCGAGGACACGATTATAGTCCAGGACTGGAAAGGGAACATTTGCGAGATCTCCAAGAAATACGACGTCACCTATCTGCGCAGCGCCATAGATTTCGTGACGCGGAGATGGATCAAGTGTCCCGTAGAAAACCGAGACGATTGGGAGCAAATGAAGACGCGCTACAACCCCGACGATCCGTCGCGCGTTCCCCCCGACATAGAATCGCTCGGCAAGCAAATCGCGAACAGGGATTACGTAGTTGGGATCCACTTCCCGGGCCCGTTTTGGCAGCTGAGGGAATGGCTGGGGTTCGAGAAGCTGTGTATGCTCTTCATTGATGATCCCACATTGATTCAGGAGATGATCAAGTTCTGGGCGGACTTTATTTCCAAGCTGCTCTTGAAGGTGCTGCCTTTCGTCAACGTCGACTACGTGCTTGTGTCCGAGGACATGGCGTATAAACACAAGGCTATGATCTCGCCGGAGATGGCTCGACGGTTTCTCGGACCGTGTTACGCACAGTGGAACGAGATAATCCGATCTTACGGATGCCCCGTGTTCGATGTGGATTCCGACGGTTACATCGCAGAACTCATTCCTGTGTGGATCGAATTCGGCATCAACTGCTGCGACCCTGTAGAAGTGGCGGCGGGCAATGACATCAACGAGTACCGTCGCAAGTTCGGCACGAAAATGGCTTTCAGGGGCGGAGTCGACAAAAGGGCAATGGCAAAAGGCGGCGATGCAATAAGGCTGGAACTTGAGCGTTTGATGCCGGTCATAAAGTCCGGTGGATACATTCCCGGTTGCGACCATGGCATACCTCCCGACGTAAGCTGGCCGGCGATGGTTGAGTACTGCGATCTGCTAGCACGAATAACAGGATGGAAGTAAAAGGCAAGGAGCTGATTTGATGTTTGAAAAACTACCCATAGCACTTCGAACCGACTACCTCCGACCAGATGTAACCGATGAGATGATCTCTGCGCGCAGGGAGCAGATCGAATTGGCTGATCATCTGCTGAGGTCCCGAAAGTGCAGAGGCGCAGCGTTTACGGGTTGGCTTCACCCCGATGGAATATTGAACCAAGAAGAATTGGTGCGGATCGTCGAAACCGCCGACCGATTGCGGCAGGAAAGCGATGTACTTCTACTCATTGGAATAGGCGGTTCGTACCTGGGTGCAAGGGCCGTCATTGAAGCACTTGCCGACGAGCCCGAACGCGTGGCGTACGCCGGAACCAACATATCGGCGGCATATCACGCACGCCTGCGTGCAAAGCTCGAAGGCAAGCGCGTAGCTATCAACGTGGTGTCCAAGTCCGGCACCACCATCGAGCCCGCCATCGCCCTCCGACTAATGAAAGACCTTGCCTCCTACAACGCCGAACGACTGATCGTCGTAACAGCGGACGCCAAGAAAGGCGCACTGCGCAAGCTGGCGGATGAGGAGGGCTACGAAAGCTTCGTCGTGCCGAGCGACATCGGCGGCAGATACTCCGTGCTCTCGGCGGTCGGTCTTCTGCCAATCGCATACGCGGGAATCGATATTAACAAGCTTCGCGAGGGAGCGGCTCGATGTGCCGAGCTGTGCAGGTCGACCGATCCGCTGTCCAATCCGGCATACTACTACGCTGTGGCACGGAACTTGCTCCTTGAGCAAGGCTTGGTAATTGAACTTTTGGCTGTGTTCGAACCGCACCTTCACTACCTGGCGGAATGGTGGAAGCAGCTGTTCGGAGAAAGTCACGGCAAAGAAAGAACTGGCGTATTCCCATCTTCCGCCTTGTACACGACCGATCTTCATTCGCTGGGACAGTACGTTCAAGAAGGGCGCCGCGACCTTTTTGAAACATTTATCGAGATTCGCGACGGAGGGCCTGCGCTTGTCGTTCCTCACCAGGAAGACGATGCCGATCAGCTCAACTTTATCGCTGACAAGCCAAACGAGACGGAGCGAACTCTCAACTATGTCAACCGCGTGGCTTACGAAGCGACCGCACTCGCACACAGGCATGGCGGTGTACCGAATATGACCGTTGTTGTCGAAAAGCTTGACGCATACGCGCTTGGAGCACTGCTGTACTTCTTCGAGATTGCCTGCGCGGTTGGCGGCATCATGCTGGGCGTGAACCCGTTCGATCAACCAGGCGTAGAGGCATACAAGCGCAACATGTCGGAGATTCTGGGCAGGCCTGGGTACACTCAGCGGCCCCTGGAAAGCGGCAAAGCGAGGTACGTAACTTTCTAGACAAACTTCCCGAGTGGGCAGGATTCCGGCACCGGATTGCGTTGACCCAGGGTATAGTGGAATATAGAATTGTGCATTGCAAAGTAACGGTGGACGAGCTATCCCCTAGATATTGTGAAAGGATGTGGAGAAAAAGTGGGACAGAAGGCGAAAGTACTCGTTATCGACGACGACCCGGACATTTTGGACACCACCCGCCTCTTGCTCGAGAGCCGAGGCTATGAAGTGTTGACGGCGTCCGGACCCGAAGAAGGAACCCGCTGTCTTGAAGAAGGCAGGCCGGATGTTGTGGTGCTCGACATTATGATGCCCCACGGCACTGAGGGCTTCAACTGGCTCTCAAAACTCCGACACCACAAGGACCCGCAGCTGCGGGACATCCCCGTCATAGTCCTGAGCTCCATACACGAGAAGACCGGTTTTCGATTCCATGAAGGAGAGGCTGACGAAACCGGTGAATACCTGCCGGCTCAGGCATTCATCGACAAACCGATAGATCCCGACCTATTGGCTTCCAAAATAGAGGCCGTCCTGAACCGGTCATAGCTTCCGGTGCCCAAATGACAGAGGAGCAAGTCCACGGTGCAGGCGGTGCGCCAAGCGCACCCAATAGTGAGCTAACTCTGTCGCAGATAGAGCTGATAGAACGCATCGGCTGGCTGATAAGTCTGCGATGGGTCGCGTTTGTCGGTGTCGTCTCGACTATTCTTATCGTCAGAGAAGTCTTTGTCTGCGACCTGCCATGGACAAAACTTCTTATCGCCGCGAGCACAATCCCAGTCTACAATGCGATATGTCTGGTGCTCTGGCGGCGAGTACAGCGTTTGCACCCGGAGCGAGTAGGCCGATCCTCCACCGTTCTAGCAAATGTCCAAATTTCTCTCGATCTTGTAGTCCTGGGCGCGCTTATCCACTTATCTGGCGGTCTTGAGAACCTGTTCGGCTTCTACTTCGTGTTCCACATGGTCATAGCCAGCATTCTGCTTTCCAGGCGGGCGGCGTTCGGTCAGGCTACTCTTGCAGTCGGCATCTTCTGGTTGATAGCAATCGGCGAGTATAGGGGTTGGCTACCCCACTACGTGTCGCCTGTGGGAATCGGGAATCCGAACTTGTATAAGGATCCCATTCAAGTTTTCGCGGCGTGCTGGGTGATGACAACGTCGCTTTACATTTCGGTCTATTTCGCCACCTCGATAACGGCGCGTCTGCGCGAGAGAGAACAGGAGGTCATGACCCTTTCCAAACAGCTTCAGCAGACAGCTGAAAACTTGCGCACAGCCTACGAGAAGCTCGCCGAAACCGAGAAAATGAAATCCAGATACCTGCGCAAAGTCGCTCACGAACTCAGGTCGCCGCTTGCCGCTATTGAAAGCCTCCTGCGAGTGGTCGCGGAAGGGCTTCACGGCGAGGTGCCGGAAGGCGTTTTGAACACGATATCCAGAGCCCGAGCCCGCACCCACGAGCTTCTGGCGTTGGTTAGGGACTTGTTGGCGTTGGCCGCACTCAAGGAAGCACCCGCGGACTCCGCCCCCCGCTGCACGTGTGATTTTAAGACCATACTCGAACACGTAATCTCTGTTATCAAACCCCAGGCTGAATCGCGCGGTATCCACATAGAGACCCACGTGTCTTGGGATACTCCCTGCGTGCTGGGTAATCCGGAACAATTCGAGGAGCTCCTCACCAACCTTCTAAGCAACGCGGTCAAGTATTCGTACGACGGCGGCAAGGTGGAGGTCCGACTGGCGCGGAGCGGCGATTTCCTCAGGTTAGAGGTGGCAGACCAGGGTATCGGCATCGACGAAGCCGAGCAGTCCCGCATCTTTGAGGAGTTCTACCGATCCAAGGACGCCCGTGAGTTCACGCCTGAGGGCACAGGGTTAGGTCTCTCGATTGTGAAAACCATTGTGGACTCTCACGGCGGCGCAATCCTCCTCGAAAGCAAAAAGGGCGCCGGAACCAAGTTTACCGTGCTACTGCCCGCAGCAGAAACGGCAGAAGAGTCCTGAGAAACCCAAAGACTGCCCACTACTACGCCCGCCCTGCACGGCTCTTCGCAGCCCACTTATGTTCCGAGGAATCGACGTATCTCCTCCACCGAGTCAGTCAACCTGCAGGGCGGCAGGTATTTGAGGAACTCACGGCCGTAGTATCTCCGGCGTATGCGGCTGTCCAAGATTGCCACTACCCCGCGGTCGGTCTTGGTGCGAATTAGTCTACCGAACCCTTGCCGGAGCTTGATTTGCGCCTGAGGTATGGCGTAGTCGTGGAACCAGTCACCGCCTTCTCGGGTAATTTGGGCACACCGCGCCTTGTTAATTGGGGTATCCGGCACGGCAAAAGGGAGTTTGTCTATGATGACGCAGGACAGCCTTTCGCCTTTTACATCCACACCTTCCCAGAAACTGTGGACTCCCATCAAACACGTCGTGTCGTCCTCGCGAAACTCCTTGATAAGCCTCTCATTGGACATCTCCCCTTGCCGAAGCAACCTGAACGGGACGCAGTCCTTCAATCGATGAAAGACAGCGTTCATCATCCGATAACTTGTAAACAGAATAAAAGCACGGCCCTGGCTCGCCAGAAGGATATCCCTGATCCGCTCGGACAACTTGTCCGCATACTCCGATGTCTCCGACGGATCGCCGAGGTCGTCCGGTACATAAAGCAGCGCCTGAGAACGATAATCGAACGGCGAGCCGAGTATCAGCTCATCGCAATCGCTCACGCCCAGCCTGCTTTTGAAATAAGAGAACGTGCCAGAAGTAGACAGCGTCGCGGAAGTGCAAATCACCGAATCTATCGAACCCCAGAGCACCTCCGCAAGCAGATCCGACACCGTTACCGGCGAATAGTGAAGTACGCACTGAACATGCCTCATGCCCGTCGGCTTCTCAACCCAACTGAAGTAACCGTCGTGCTCTCCAAAAAAGACCTGCCGGAGCTCAGTCGCCATTCGCGTCAGAATATTCCTGTAGCCCTGAATGCGATCTTTCAGGTCCTTCTCCGCGTCCGCCTGCTGCTCAGCCAACTGAGTGTTCATGCTGTCCAACATCACAATCAGCTCTGAGGCTTTGTTCTCCACGGCTTCGCGAGAAACGAATTCATACAGTTCTTCCAAGAAGAACTCCTGCTTCGGCACCGCTGAAAAGAAACTGAAAAGCTCATCGTTGGTACTTTGAACCAATTGGTATTCGCCCTGCGTCATAGCCACATCTCGGCGCTTCCTGAGCCGGTTCAAAAGCGAGACAACCCGATAGTTCGAGAACTCGATCCCAAAAGTGTTCGAAGCTACGTCTTCAAGGTGATGGGCTTCGTCGAATACGACGGCGCAGTAGTCCGGAATAATGGCGCTTTTTGGATCTATCATCCGCAAGCCCAAGTCGGTGAAGAAAAGCGCGTGATTGACCACCACGATATCAGCAGACTCCGCCGAGCGCCGCATTCGGTAGTAAAAACATTCCTCAGCGTAGTAAGGACATTCTTGGCGCCTGCATGTGTCCTGGTTCGAACACAGTTCGTGCCAGTCCGGAAACACAAAGTCGAGCTCGGCTATGTCGCCTGTTTCCGTGTGCTCTGCCCACTGCTTGAGCCGCTCGAAAAGCACATCTCCCTGATACACAACAAGCGACGCGGCATAGTCCAACTCCTGAAGGCACAGGAAATTAGCCCTGCCCTTCATCACCATCGCCTTGAACGGGTGATGCTCCATGACCTGCTGCATAAGGGGAATGTCTTTGTTGACGAGCTGTCCCTGCAGGTTGATCGTGTGGGTCGATACAACAACCGGCCGCATCTCAGAAAGCGCATGAAGAACCGCCGGAGCCAAGTAGGCAACAGTCTTACCGACTCCCGTACCTGCCTCAACCAGAAGGTGACGACCACAAGTCAGCGCCTCCGCAACCGCTCGGGCCATCTCCAACTGCTCCTCCCTGTATTCGTAACCAGGGCAAAGCCGAGGAAAACGACCTTGTGGACCTATCAAACTCAATATCTGTTCGATCATCGCTGTAGAACCTGGTCGGCTCATTCTATCCAAATCGGCTATCGGATTTCAAACGCGAGGTGAACAGTGCACCAGCTGCTGCGTCTATGTAAAGTGTAGGAGGCGATTGCCATGTCCACATTGAGCATTGTTCTCGACCGCCGCTTGTGGCTGATTGGTTTGCTGTGTTTGGCACTCGCAGTAACCCTTGCTGGCACCGCTGCCTCGTACGATCTGACTCATCCGCAACACGGAATCGGCACTGGCAAACCGTTCAAGTCGCCTTCGCGTGATTATTCCAGGGATATCGGTCGGCACACGGTTGTGACACCCACACAGCCAAAAACGATCGACCGGCCTCCCATAAAGCAGCTACCTGTGACCGGCGTTTCGGAACCAGTCCGCGTCTATCAGCCGTCGAGATACACATCGGTCCACTCAGGACCATCCGATGCGCGAATCCTGCCAGTGAAGCCTCCAAGCGCGAGCAGGGGCCCGGTCCGCAATTCCGCAAACCACGATTTCGTTGAACCGCCCAAGACCGAGATCACCAAACCTACACCTGGCGTCGGAGATAATAACTCTCCCGTGCCTCCGCGCGTCTCACCGCCTACTGCACGCCAGGATCGCAGCCGAGAAGACTACGGACGCCCCGATTCCAGGTTTCGCACCGAATTCGACAAGCGTGCTCTGGAAATCAAGAAAGCCCTGTTGGTGAATGCCGGTCGCACCGTGTGCTATGAACCGCCGATCTTTCGCGACGGATATTATTTCTACAAGTCGCACAGCCGCCATACCCCGCTCCGCTACGGCTACTGGGTTTTCGGTACATATGATCCTGAGCTGTGCAGAAGGTCGTTGTATTTTCATTATGGATGCTTGCCCTACATACGTGCGACGAGAGCGTATGTCATTCCTTACGTTGTGGTGTCCTATGTAAGCGAACCCGTCGTCTGCGATTACTACCTCGCAAGGAGAGAGGATTCTCTGCTGCGCGACGCATTGGCCGACATCCGCGACGGCTGGCTCCACGAAAAGTCCTATCTGATAACCAGCCACTTGCGGGCGGGAAGCCGAATAGCGGTTTTCCTGGATAACAGGTACGAATACTCCGTCGACGCAGACGACTACGCGGATATGACTGCCGACGCAATAAGCGAAATACAGACCATCAGCTTCACGTGGCAAACACTCAAGAAGCGAGAAGACGGCTCGTACACTGCCTTTGGTAGGCATGTCTACAAGAACGACATTGGTGAAACGAAAACCATATACGTGATGTATACGCTGAAGCTGATCGGAAACGACTTTTACATCACAGAAGTCGGTGCTTCCAACGCACCCTTGGGATAGAACTACTGCGCCCTCGCTCCAAGAGTGTCTCATTCCCGGGCAAGCAGGCGCCCGGTGGTGTTCCGGACCATCCAGCGCTGATCCCAACTAAGCGCGGACGGGGCGAGATTTCTTCGTCTGGTCCACAATAACCGCAAGCAGGATCACGTAACCTTTGACGACCATCTGGACGAACCACTGCACGCCCATCAGACTTAGACCGGCTTCCAGGCACCCCATCACTATGGCACCCAGGAGCGTTCCGACTACGCTTCCCACGCCACCCATTAGGCTTGTGCCGCCCAGTACGACAGCGGCGATAGCGTTGAGCTCGTAGGTCATTCCGGACTTCGGATCGCCAGCACCGATTCTGCCTGCCAGCAGTAGTCCGGAAATTCCAGCGAGCGTACCGCATATCACATACACCCAAAACTTTACCTTGCCTACTGCAAGGCCGGACAAATGCGCGGCCTGCTCGTTGCCGCCTACGGCGTATATCGCTCTACCGAAGCGAGTCTTGCTCAGCACTATGTGACCGACAACCACGCACGAAATGGCAACCACCGGCATCAGCGGTCCCTCGCCGACCGCCGCGGTGAACCTCTCCGGCAAGTTGCCCACCTGGCCGCCACCGACATAGATGTACGCGAATCCTCGCGCCACCGAGAACATCGCCAGTGTCGCAATGAACGGCGGAACGCGAAGTTTGACTATGGGAAGAGCGTTGTGGATCCCGCAGAGGGCGCCCGTAAGCGCGGCAACAAGCACTGCAAACGGCACACTCGCCCACAGCGGCCACTCCGGTTTCATCGCGACGTCCGCAGGAAACGGAAACGGCGGAGGAAACCCCTTCATAATCACGGCTGTTGACAATACTGCCGACAAAGCCAATATCGCGCCGACGGACAGGTCTATGCCGCCCGTGATTATGACCATCGTCATACCGACGCCCAGGATTGTGTTGACAGAGGTCTGCCGAAGCACGTTCAGCAGGTTCCGCACCGTCAGAAACGTGCCGGTTTCAACCTGGAAGAACACGCAAAGCAGCAGGAGGAAAAGGTATATCCCGCAAGAATACACAAGCCTGCTGCCAAAGCGCAGACTCAGGCGGTTCATCTAGAAGGACTCCTCTACGCCATCGCGTCTTGACGGAAGATGCTGCCGCAGGATATCCGGCGAGGTTGAGCGTCGAAAAGGAAAATGTGCGACTGAGCAACAAAAGCGGTCCCGCACGGCGCGAGTCACTCTACCTGCCTCCGGTAGCAAGGAACATAATCTTTTCCTGGGTCGCCTCTTCGCGAGAAAGCTCTCCCGCGATTTCGCCTTCGTGCATAACGAGGATACGATCGCTCATTCCGAGTATCTCCGGCAGCTCAGACGAAATCATAATTATTGCAACGCCCTGCTCCGCCAGGCGATTCATCAATTGGTAGATCTCAGTCTTGGCTCCTACGTCGATCCCGCGCGTTGGCTCGTCGAATATGAGCACTTTGGATTGAGTAAACAACCACTTTGCCAGTACGACCTTCTGCTGCGTACCACCAGAGAGGTTTTGCACCGCCTGCTCGATGGAAGGCGTTCTTATCATCAGATCCTCTACGTATCGGTTGGCAACCTCCTGCTCCTTCCGCCGACTAATAAAACCGAACCGCGACAGCGGATCCAGATTCGCAATAGTCACGTTCTCTCTGACAGCCATTCCCAGAATCAAGCCCAGGGCCTTTCGGTCCTCTGTAACGAGCCCTATTCCCAGCCGAATTGCGTCTTTGGGAGATCGTATCGTGACGGGCTTGCCTTCAAGCAGGATTTCCCCGCTGTCGATCGGGTCAGCCCCAAAAATAGCCCGTGCTACCTCTGTTCTTCCGGCCCCGACCAGCCCTGCGATGCCCAGAATCTCCCCGCGTCGCACGGAGAAACTAATATCGCGTATCACGCCTTCGCGCGTTAGGCCCCTCACCTCCAACACCACATCCCCTGGCTGCACTTCAGTCTTCGGAATCGTATCTTTAAGCTCCCGACCGACCATCATACGAATGAGTTCCTCGCGGCTGGTCTCAGCAACGGGTTTAGTGGCGACAAGTTTGCCATCCCTCAGGACCGTCACACGATCTGCTATGCGAAATATCTCGTCCAGGCGGTGCGATATGTAAATGATGCTGACGCCGTCAGCCTTGAGCCTGCGAATCAGGGCGAACAGATTCTCCAGTTCGTGCTCCGTGAGCGTAGCCGAAGGCTCATCCATAGCGATGATTCGTGCGTTTCGGGAAGTAGCCTTGGCAATCTCAACCATCTGCTGCTGCGCTACTGAGAGTTGGTTAACCGGCACGCGAACATCTAGCCGAACTCCCAGCTCTGAAATCAGCCTTTCAGCCTCAGCATACATCCGCTTGAAGTCCACTACCCCGGGAATCGCGGTCATCGGCTCCCGCCCGAGGAATATATTTTCTGCAGCGCTCATGTAGGGGACGAGGTTGAACTCCTGGTAGATTATGGAGATCCCCAGCCGCATTGCTTCTTGAGGGCTCGCTATGTGGACTTCCTTGCCGTCGATTATTATCCGGCCTGAGTCCTTTATGTCCGCGCCGGCGAGGATCTTCATAAGAGTAGACTTGCCAGCGCCATTCTCCCCCACCAATGCGTGAACCTCGCCGGGAAGCACTTCGAAGTCAACGCCGTCAAGCGCTTTAACGCCGGGGTAAGTCTTAGTGATACCCCGCATCTCCAATACCGGCCGCACTGCAGATGCCGCCACCATACTACGACTTGCCTCCCAGGAGGGCAGCGCGGTCTACGATGCCGACCTTGACCGGGATGTACGGTTTTACTTTCTTGCCAGAGAGATAGTCCGCCACCGTATCCGCCGTTATCCTACCTATTTCGCGCGGATACTGCACCGCATCCGCCTTCAAAGCGGTGCCCGCGCGAATCTTCTCTCGGGCCTCAGGATCACCGTCGTAACCTATGAGCACTATGTCCTTCCGACCAGACTGCTCAATCGCCGCCAGCGCACCCAGCGCGGTCGAATCGTTGATGGCAAATATGCCATCGAGTTTTTTGTGTTTCTGAAGAAGGTTCTCCGCGACGGTAACCGCCTTGTCGCGCTGCCCCTCCGCCGCCTGGTCGTCCACTATCTTTATCCCCGGATACTTGGCTATCGCCTCTCTGAAGCCCTTCACGCGGTCCTGAACGCTCTTGACCACGGGGTGATTTATGATGGCGACATTGCCCTTGCCCTTAAGAAGCTTAGCCATATACTCGCCCGCAAGTCTGCCGCCCTGAACGTTGTCTGAGGCTATGTGCGAGACCACCTTGCCGCCCTGCGCAGCGATGTCGGCCGTGAAGACCGGTATCCCAGAGGCGTTGGCTTTGCGTATCGCACCCACTATACCCGCAGACTCAGCAGGACATACCACCATTGCGTCGACGCCTTTAGTTATGAAGTTCTCGATCTGAGCCGTCTGCGTAGCAAGGTCCATGTTGCAAGACAGCACTATCGGCTTGAGGTTTCTCTTCTTGCATTCCTCAAGAAAAGCCGACTTGAGCTCCCGGTAGAAAGGATGCTCCTCAGTAAGCAGGGTAACCCCAACCACGAACTGTTTCCGCTTAGCCTGCTGCGGTGTCTTATGGGAGCACGATGCCAACAGAAGGCACACGACTGCAGCTGCCCCTACAACACACAAAACTCGCCTAATCATAACCAGCATTCTCCTCTCAAATGCTCCAACCAAAATCTGGAACGATCAGGACCGCTATTTCACTTCGATTGGCCATTAGTCAGCGTCTGCTGGGTCTGTTGGGCGCCAGCAGGTTGACCGCTTGCCGGCGGCTGCTGGGGCGTCGACTCAGGCTTGCCCTGCGGTCCGCCGGAACTCGGCTGCTGCTCAGAACTCTTCACTTCCGGAGCCACCGGCGTTGTTACCGGCTGCCGTCCTTCCAGAACGGCAATCTTGTTCTTCACGTCCTGGTTCGCTGGATCCCACTTGAGGTATTCATTGCACACCCGAATGGCGTCTTGCTTCTTACCGAGCTTTTCATACAGGTCGGCAAGGTCGAGAGCAAGTTGGCGGTCGAAAATAAGGCTGCGAAAGGCTATCTCGTAGCAATCGGCCGCTTCCTGAATCTTGCCCATCGACTTGTATAGGTCTCCGAGCTGCCTGTTCAGCTGGGGATCGTCCTTAGCCTTCTCGACCAGCTTTTTGTATTGACCGACAGCCTTTTCCTTCTGATCTGCTGCCACATAAGCCGACGCCAGTGCCTCACCAAGCGAACGGTTATCCTCAGCTTTAGCCGCCAGTCCTTCCAGCAATGCAACAGCCTCTTCGATCTTTCCCGCTTTCTTGTATGCTTCAACAAAGGCTTTGTACGGCGAATCCGGTTTTCCTTGCTGGACCTGCGATTTCAAGTAAGCCAGGAATTCGTTGGTCTGGTTCCGACCCTCGTAGATCTTCTCAAGGGCGTTAAGCGCAGGGGAATAGTCGGGCTTTGCCTCCAAAGCCTTCTTGTAAGCCGATATCGCCTCTTCAACCTTGTTTTGCTTTTCGTAAGCTTGACCGATTTGATGATAAGCGTAGGCTTTCGTGGGAATGCTTTCAGACTTCGCCATCTCGGTAAACTGCTCGATGGCGCCGTCATAATCGTTCTTTTTCATCAGCAGCCCAGCAAGCAGACTTCTGAACGATATCTCCTTGGGATCTGACTCAACCAGCTTCCTAGCTTCCTGCACGGCTTCGTCCAGTTTTCCGATGCGTTCATATATCCGCGGAACAGCGGCTCCCCATTCAGGATTCTTGGGGTCGACTTCGCGCAGCTTCCGATACATCGCGACTTCCTCGTCGTATTTCTTCTGGGTGTCGTAAAGCCGCGCTAGGGAATAGAGTGCAGAAACGTCCTTCGGAGCGAATTCGAGGATCTTGCGATACTGAGCCACTGCATCGTCGAGTTTGTCCTGCTCCCTATACACGTTCGCGAGCGCGGTATAAGCATCAGGTTTCTTGGGTTCTGCCGCGATAGCTTTCTTCAAAAGAGCCTCGGCTTCCGCGTATTTCTTTTGCTTGCTCAGACAATCGGCAGCAGAAATCATCGTGCGAACGTTATTAGGCTTGAGCTCCAGCGAGCGCGTGTACAGCTTGTAAGCCTTGTCGTACTGTTGGTTTGTCTTCAGCACACCAGCGTAGGCTTCGATAAGTTCAACGTCCTTGGGCGCCTTCGAAAGCGCCTTTTCAAACTCTTTATAAGCCGTCTCGTTGTCCCGCTTGAAAAGGTAAACGTTCGCCAGCTTCCTATTCGGCTCTGGGTCCTTCGGATAGAGCTGCTCCCACTTGCGGTAGGTGGCTATGGCATCATCGTGCTTCTGCGTCATCTCCTGGCAGTATCCCAGAAGCTCAAGCCCAAGTTTGTTCTTGGGGTCTATCTTCAGCACGGCTTTGGCTCCGGCAAGCGCCTGATCCATCTTGCCCAGGTTCATACGAGTCATTGCCAAAAGAATGAGTGTTCCGAGGTCGTTCGGTTTCGCCTTCGCCGCAGCCGCCAAACGCGGTTCGGCTTCCTTGTATCGCTTGTTTGCATAATGAAGCCGACCAAGCCCCAGATTTGCAAAGAAGTTGTCGGGGTCTTTCTTGAGCACCCTGTTAAGCGTTTCCTCGGCTTTCTTCTCGTTCTTGGCGGCGGCGTACACCTGAGCCAGGTTCAGAAGGATCGGCACGGGGTCGGAAGAAGCCTCCGCTGCACGCTCCAAATACCGCGCCGACGCAGCTCTATCCCCGGCTTTGTCGGCAGCTTGTGCTGCAAGTACCAGCGCCTGCAGATTTCGTGGATCTTTCTTAAGCACCTGATCCATTGCCGCCCGCGCCTCGGAGTACTTTTGCAGGTTCATGTAGGCAAATCCGAGGTTGTAGCGTGCAGCTGTGTTGTCCGGCTGCAGCTGGAGGACAGTCTTCAACGCAGAGGCGGCCTCCGAGTACTTCTTTGCTTGCAGACAGACTACGCCCAATATGAAGTGCGCCTGGGGATCCTTGGGCTTCGACTTTACAAGCGACTTGGCGTATTTAAAAGCCTCTGCAGATTTCCCTTGCGCCAACAGCACCCTTGCCATCTGGAACAAGGCAAACTCGTTCTTGGGATCGATACTCAGAGCACGCCTGAGAGCTGCTTCCGCATTAGAAGGCTGGTTCTTATCGAGATAGATCAAAGCCAGGTTGTTGATTGCGGGGACGAAGTTCGGTGCTACCTTCAGAACAGCTTTGAACTCGCTCGCCGCCTGATCCAACTTGCGCGCCTTATAGAGTTCCAGACCCTTCTGGAAGTGTTTTTGAGCCTCCACAAGCGAGCGCTGGGACGGCTGAGCCTTCGGCGGACCGAAAACAGCCGACGCTCCTTTCCCAGGCGGGCTCAGCTGCGCAGCCGCGTGCGGGGTCCAGCTTGCGAGGATCAAAACAACAACAAAGCAACAGGTTGCAAATGCGGCAAAAAAACGTCCAGTCATAGCGGTGTTACTCCCAAGTGCGGGTGGATCGTGTGCACAAGTCAATTCTAGTTTTCTGTTGTCTGCCAAGTCAAATGAGGCCCAGCGGAGCCCTTACCTGAGCCGAGCGTAATCCGGCTTGACTCAAATCGGCAGATTAACTTAGGATAAATGGGTTTTTGCACGATCGATAGCTCTGACTCGGAGGCTTGGTGCTATTTATAGGATCGCTGCTTTACTGCTTTTCCTAACCCTGGTTACCTGCAATTTCCTGAGTGCCGGCGAGGACATTTTCCTCAGGGATCGCCTGGGCAGGCCGCTCACGCCTGCACAGCTGGACAAGGTGAACATCCGACAAAGCTGCGGAGACTGTCACGATATAGACCAATTGGCACGATCCCTGCACTTCAACAAATCCGAACCGGCTCCGGACCCCGAAACCAGCGACTGTCTGTCGTGCCACCTCCCGCACAAGAACGCCTTCGCACCTAACGGCATGCTCAAGAAAACTATCGTCGAGAAATCCGCAGCCAGCTGTATGGATTGTCATCCCGACGTAACTGAAGAAATCGCCCAGAGCCCCCACGGGAATGCCGACAAACGCTCCGGCGACCATCCGACCTGCGTCACCTGTCACGGAGGGAATCCCCACGATATTAAGCCCGTTGCATCTCTGAGCCGAAGGTCGAAGATGCAGCTTTGCAGCTCGTGCCACTCGAAGCCAGACGTTATGGAAAGATACGGCCTTAGTCCGGATGCCGTGTCCTCCTACGAACAAAGCTTCCACGGCAAAGCCTTCATACGCTTCGGCAAACAGAACTCAGCCGTGTGCACAGACTGCCACGGCTACCATGCAGTGCTGGACCTGAGAAAGCGAGACGGTCGACAGCTGGTAAAAGTGTGCTCACAGTGCCACCGCGGAGCAGGAGAGAGTTTCGCCGTGTCGGGCGCCAGCCATCTGCGCCTGAGGATCGAGCGGTCGCTGCTGCTCAGGCTTGAGGATCTCTTCTTCAAGGCGCTTACGCTCGGAGTAATGCTGCTTCTGCTGGGCATGGTCGCCTTGGATCTTAGAAGAAAAGCCCTCAGCAGAGATTATATCCCCAAGTCCGGGCGGGCAGTTGCTCTGCTGGTGGCGGCAAGCTTCGTGTGCATGGTCGCGGGTATCGCCATGGCTGTCTTCGGGATCAAAGGGGCGGAGTGGACGTGGCTGGCGGCTGTAGGATTGATACTGTCTGCGCTGGTTGCATGGGCAGCTCAGAGGGAACCTTCCAAAAAGCAAGAGCGCTTGTACCCGCGGTTCAACCTGATGTTCCGAGCTCAACACTTCTGCCTCATGATAAGCTTTACAGTGCTTGTGCTCACGGGGATGCCGCTGAAGTTTGCGTATGTGGGGTGGTCGCACTATTTACATATACTCTTCGGCGGATTTGACGGCGCCCGCATTGCCCACAGGATTGCTGCCATAATATTGACGGGCACGTGGGTATGGCATGGGTTCTACTTGCTCTATCTGTGGTGGAAGGCCGGGTTCAGTTTCAAGTCGTGGACGATGTGGCCCACCAAGCAGGACTTCATCGATTTCTTCCAGACGATCAAGTTCGGGTTCGGTCTCTGTGAGGAACCCCCCAGATATGGCCGTTTTAACTGGAAGGAAAAGTTCGATTACTTCGCCGTCTACTGGGGAATGCCCATTATGGTGGTTTCCGGCTTGGTGCTGTGGTTCCCCGTGTACTTCGGCAACCGCTTGACCGATCTGGGAATCGCCGCCGCCTACATAGCGCACAGCGACGAGGCGCTTCTGGCGTTTCTTGCCATCTTGATGTGGCACCTCTACAACACTCATTTCGATCCGG
This sequence comes from Armatimonadota bacterium, assembly GCA_029907315.1. Taxonomy (GTDB): domain Bacteria; phylum Armatimonadota; class UBA5829; order UBA5829; family UBA5829; genus CALJES01. The sequence goes on from JARYME010000049.1 coordinate 17,033, forward strand.
ACCACTTCCCGATGAGCCACGTCTGGTATTCGGGGGTGCTTACCGAATCCGAGATGGAGCGCGAACATCCACTAGAAAAAGCTCAGTTAAACGGAGCTACCTCACCATCGGAGCAGCATCCGCATAATTCCGCACCGAGAGATCAGTAAACAAACCGAGCCGGGAGGAACTCTCCGCCCCGGCTCGGTCCAGCAGCGTGCCTAGGTTTGACCCAACTCTACCTGGGCCACCTGAGATGAACCGGCAGCATCTCGGGGAACTGGGCGTGCGGCTCAAGCTGATACCAATAAGCCACTGAGGCTATGTCGTCTTGGAGCGGTTGGAACTTGCCGTTGGGCCACCAGCCGAGTGCCTGTATGGTCACCTTTATATCCTTCTCGAAGCGGATGGGGTCAAGGATGTGCCACCTATAGAGGCCATGTTTGGGCACCTCACCTTCGTTCTTGACCCACAGCGGATAACCAAGGAAAGCCGTCGAATAAGTATCCCCAAATCCCCACGCTCCGCAGAAGTAGTCCTCCGTGCCGGTGCCGCAGATGGTAGGATATTCCTGGTCGCCATCCAGGAAGAACTTAATCTCGCCCTCGCCCCACCATCCGTTGGACAGCTGCGTCCACGCCAGGTAGGTTCCGACATAGTGCCCCTTGCCCTTTACTCCGTCCAAAATAACGTGCTCCGGACGCTCGATCTTTGTAACAGCCCTGCGCCATTGCGCGTGGAAGTAGGCAAGCCCCTCCGGCACCTCGTCCAGTTCGTAATCGATCTGATAGAAGAAGCCGTGGATATCCTGGTGCCACTGATTCTCGATCTCTATACGCGCCGACTTGAGGAACGGCATAGGCCAATAGGAGTTAAATCCGCCCGAAGGATTGACAGCTATAGGGATCGAGTTGACCTTGGTCCTAAGCGCGTGACCGCAGCAGAAGAAATCGCCAAGCGGCACTTCAACGGAGGGCGTCTTTTCGTCGTCCCAGTACATCCGCAGAATACAGTTGCGATATGCAACCTCGCCCACGGTTATCCAAATGTGTCTGATAGTCCCGGGACCTTGGATCTCGGCGATTGTAGTATTGGAATTCGCCGGCAGTGTGATGCATGGCCGGATTTTCCAGCCCTTACCCAGCATGGAGCCAGGGTTGTGCTCATCCGGTTCCGCTTGTGCACCGGCACCCTTTTCTCCGGTCGGGTTTTCCGCTGAGATGCTGCGCGTCTTGGCGTTGGTGACTCTCGCTACGTTGGAAAGGAATCCGGTGTCAAAGAAGCCCATCGCGAACTACCTCCCAAAACTAATAGTGCAGTGATTTGGCTGTGCGCCGGTTCAATGTACCACCAGGCACGCACGAAGTCAACATGCAGGGCAGGGTATTGACAAGTCGAAAGTATTGTGGTACCAATGGTATAACCAACACATTTCTCACAGTGTTTCTCGCCCCTCCTTTTCTCAGCCCTGGTCTTTATACCGGGGCTCTTTTTTGGGCCGGCTCGCCGCAAAAGCGATCCACTCGAGCACAATTTTCTCGAACTTACTGGTAACTTTCCCGTATTGACAAACCCCGCAAATGTGGTAATATTATTAATGCCAGCAGGCAAGGCCAGTCTACATCGTTCCCCTCCTTTCCGAAGCCCCTGCCTCGCCCACGGGAGGCGGGGGCATCTCTTTTACGCGCAATACCTCATCTCACAAACCCAAGCGGCGCCAACGCCAAACCCGAAGGGATAATCGCCCGCAACAGTGAAGACAGAAAAACGAGACTTCAACCGCATACCTAGAGGGGACGACCGAAAGATGAACACATCAGATTTGCTCTTGCTGCCCACTCCTAAGAAGATCAGCCTCCGTTCTGGGAGTCTGAAACTGCCTCGAAAAGGATATATTGCCCTTCGCGGCGATGTGCCCGAAATGCTAAAGCTGAGCGCGGACAAGCTCGCGAAGGCGCTCGGTGGAGACTGGCGACCCACCGCAAGCCCGGCAGCAGTGAAAACCCCGAACCCGATCATCCTGGAATGCGACCCATCCGCCGAGCATGGACCGGAGGGTTACACGCTGGTTGTCAAACCGGGCGCCAACGGCTGCATACAGATAACTGCCGCGGCTCCGGCGGGCATCTACTACGGCATCTGCACGCTCATGCAGTTGATTAGGTGCAGAGGAACGGAGCTGCCTGCGCTTTCCATCCACGACTGGCCCGACTTCCCCGAACGCGGCGTTATGCTCGACGTCAGCAGGGACAAGGTGCCAACGCTCGAAACGCTGATGCAACTTATCGACATGCTTTCCGAGTGGAAGATCAACCAGTTCCAGCTTTACACCGAGCATACGTTCGAATACATAGGGCACGAGGTAGTTTGGAAGAAAGCCAGTCCGATCACAGGCGCAGACATCCTCACACTCGATTCCTACTGCCGAGAGCGGTTTATCGAGCTGGTGCCAAACCAAAACTCATTCGGGCATATGGAACGATGGCTGAGGCACAAGGAATACCGCGAGCTCGCGGAAGTGCCCAGCGCACCTTTCTCATTGTGCCCGGAGGATCCGCGTAGCCTTAAGCTCATAAGCGACCTGTATTCTCAGCTGCTACCGCACTTTTCCAGCCAATACTTCAACGTCGGCTGCGACGAAACTCACGACCTTGGCAAGGGAAGAAGCAAGCAAGCCTGCGAAAAGCTGGGCGTCGGTAGGGTTTACCTGGACTTCCTTCTGAAACTCCACGGTATCGTCACCGAACACGGTCGACGGATGCTGTTCTGGGGAGACATTATCAAGAACCACCCTGAGCTCATTCCGGAGCTGCCTAAGGACGTGATAGCCCTGGAATGGGGCTACGGCGCTGATTACGCGTTTAAGCCGAACTGCGAGAAGCACGCTGCCGCAGGGATTGAATTTTGGGTCTGCCCGGGCACATCGACGTGGAACTCCTTCGTGGGCCGCGCACATAACGCAATACACAACCCGGTAAGAGCAGCCAAAGAAGGGTTAGAAACTGGCGCCACGGGACTTTTGAACACCGACTGGGGCGATAACGGGCACCACCAGTTCCTGCCGGTGAGTTTCCTGGGATACATGGTCGGCGCCGCGTGTTCGTGGAACGCAGGCGCGGACAACACCAACGTCGACCGCCTGTCAGAAGCACTGAACGCGTTCGCGTTTCAGGACAGTGCAGGCGTGATGGGACGAGTCGCCTACGACCTAGCGGACTCCTACACGAAAATACACAAGAAGGTCCCCAACTCTACGATGCCCTTCTGGCTGCTGATTCCGGGCAGATGGAAGCCGGAGCAGCTTTTGGAAGGGGTTAGTCCTGAAGAGTTGGATGCGGTGATCGAGACCGTAAAGGATGCTGTGCGCCGAATGCGTTCCGCAAAGATGAAGCGGCCTGATGCAGAACTCATAAAAGCCGAATTCGCCTGCGGTGCGGCTCTGGTTGAACTCGGCTGCCGAGTTGGAAAGATGCACCTGGCTTCCTGGGCAGGCAAGTCCGTATCTCGCGAACGCAAAGCCATAGCAGCCAAGCTGGAAGATACCATTCGCGAATACGAGCGCCTGTGGCTTGCGAGAAACAGGCCCGGCGGACTGATCGACAGCAAGGCCCGCCTTGAAAGAATGCTCGAGCTGTTGAAGGCATAAAGCCCGCAAGGAGGACCTCCCATGCCGCCTAAAAGCAGTGTCGAAGACCGCGGCCCCAGACTTCTAGCGCCTTCGGTGAACGTCGACGCGCGTGTTATAGGCGATGTGTTCCCGCAAGCGCGGACGTATGAGGTGCTGGTGCCCTACAGCCGACAGACAATAGTCGTCACCCCAAGAGCAGCCGAGCATTCGGACCAAGCCGTATATGTAAACGGTCTGCCCGTATCGAGTGGCTGTCCCTCGGGCGAACTGCCTCTAGATGTGGGGGTAAACACATTCGAGATATCCCTGCGGGACGCGCAGGGAATAGCAACTGAGACGCTCACGCTGAAGGTAGTCCGCGGACACCCAACCCCAGACTGGATAAAGATCAGCAGCGGCGCGCCATGGGCTCCGCGCGACTCAGCCGGCGAGCTCGTATTCAAGAATCGAATGTGGTTAATCGGCGGTTACCTGCCGGCGGTCGTCGGCGACGTATGGTCGAGCTCTGATGGCACCAACTGGGATTTTTCTGGTAATCTGCCCGATCCAAGCGGTGTCAGCGTGCCGCTGACATACGTTCACGACGACAAGATGTGGGTAACCACCGTGTCCCACAAGCTATACTGCTCCGCCGACGGCAGCACGTGGACGTGTGCCTTGGACGCGCTCCCTTGGAACGGCAATCTGGTATTCGCCGGGTATCTCAACGGCAAGCTGTGGGGAATAGGGGGCACCGATGGACGGCAGGTATGGTCTTCTCGAAACGGTGTCGACTGGGCACTGGAGCTCGAGGGTGCCCCTTGGTCGAAACGAATGCTGCTGGGAAACGTCACTTGTCACGCGGGAAAGCTGTGGGTAGTCGGCGGCTCCTACGGACGCTATCAGCCATTCAGAGCCTACAGAGACGTCTGGTGCTCCGACGACGGCATCAATTGGGATCTGGTAACCGACTGCGCACCCTGGGAAGGCAGACGCTGGGCGTCTTGCGTGTCCTATCAGGGCAGAATCTGGCTCTTCGGGGGTTTCCGAGCACAACCGACCTGGCAGAACTTCAACGACGTCTGGTACTCAGCCGACGGCGCAGAGTGGAAACGGCTGGAGACGGAGACCATCTGGACCCCACGACACGAGATATCTGCTTACGTCTTCGACGGCCGGCTGTGGGTAGTCGGCGGCAATGCTTGGCCGCTCACAAATGACGTGTGGCAGCTATACATTCCAGGATTGACTTTTCTCACTCAGCCCGTTCTCGAGGAATACGTCGGCGCGCGCTACGAATACCGGGCAAGGGCGGATTTTAACGCAAGCCTAAAGCCCATAAAGTATAGGCTGGTGAAGGCACCAGAATGGCTGCAGATTGATGCGCAGACTGGTGTCATATCCGGGGTGCCGCCCGCGCGCGGAACTTACCGCGTTGTTGTCGAGGCGTTTGACGACACAGGGGAGACAGCGTATCAGGATTACACGCTGCACGTTATCGAGCCTTAGCGTGCCGGGCTGACCGCCCAAAGCAATCGAACGCGGCCAGCCCGTTGAAAGCAAGCTCGTTACAGCATCCGGTTGGTAGTGTTCGGATTCCTCGCGGCAGTTACGCGGAGATACCGAACCTTCTATACACGGCGCCTGCGCAAAGCGGCAACCGCTGCCAAAGCCGACCCCAACACCACGGCGCTTCCGGGTTCAGGAACGTATTCAAGTCCGTCCAGCTCGATTACTCTGGGGCCCTTTGCGTACTGGGTGTTGGTATGCTGTCGAAATCTGGCTTCGAAATCCCGCGCTGTGATGGGCTGTGCAAATACTGCGGACAGAAGCGGTTCCTCAAAATAACCCGTGTGAGGATAAGGCACCGGTATGTCCGTATCGAAGATAACCACCCAGTTTGTTTGTCCCGCAGGCACCGCAAGCAGTGTGAAGTGATCAAACGAGCGGCCGAGATTGATACCGTCGTGACCCGCATACAGGTCGAACCCGCCTACGGTCACATCCGCGGGAACACTCCATCGCACCCAGTGCACATAGCCCGCAACCTGATCATCAGCAAACAGTGTGGTGCCTTGGCCCGCTTCTATCCAACCCTCAAAGGCACCCAGCATATTTCGAGCATTGCTGCCGTAGTAGATGTTGCTGCTCGCGGTGACTACCGCTCCTTTGGCTATGTCCCAGAGATCATCATACCTGGGCGCTGACCAGCCGGGAATAACACTCACCAACAGAAAAAGCCCTGCAAGCAGCATTCGCAGAACGAACATCCCTCTCATTCGCAGATACCCCCTCTCCTCCTTTCCTATTTAATCGCAGTATACATTGGGAACAAACCTTCAAAAACTGTGCCAATTACCTGATTTTGCCCCGCAGCGCTTCGAATAATCAACCGGCTTTAAGCGGCGAACCTGAACCTCTGTGGCCCACCTTCGAGATTCCCAAGCCGTCCAGAAGCAGAAGAACCGAAAAACCGTACCAGAGTGCGAAAACCAAATAGAAAACCAGCAGCAGCGCAGCAGGCAACGCCTCTTGAGCGATCGACCGCGCTTCTATGCCCCTGAAGTTGTAAGCAGGTTCCAGCACCTTGGTCCGGATATACTGAGCGGCAAGCGCTTCCTCGGCTCGACCGGCACGGGCAAGCTCGACTTCCATGCCCTTGAACAGCTGCCACCACGCGAGCATGAGCTCGGGGCTCGGTATCGAATACCTGTGCTCCAGGAAGCGCTCGCGGTTGTGAAACACAAGCTTCGCGTCGGCGACGGCTGCAGCAATCAACCGGCCGTAATCACCGCGAATCCGAAACTTGCCCTGTTC
>JARYME010000004.1 GCA_029907315.1 Armatimonadota bacterium
AGGTCTTCGTCAGGCCACTCCAACGCCTGCTCGTAACTGAGCTCATACTCCTGGAACAATCTGTCTGCGGTCTGGTTGAGCTGGACCTCCAACCGCGCTATCTTGACTTCAGCCTCGTGAGCTTCGGCCGCTTTTTCGTTTCTTTGGGCAGTCAGAAGGCGGATGCGCTTGTCGACCTCAGCAGCGCATGCAACCGTGTCCGCTCGGCCGGAAGTCAATTCTTTCAGCCGACGTTCAGCCGCTTCAAAGAGGCCGCGCTGAGTCGAAAGCTCAACCTCGAACGAGTCTAGCTCTTCGCGCATGCTTTCGGTTTCCGCTGTGAGAGCCTGCAATTGCTGAGTGCGATCTGCAATGGCCTTCTCCGTCTCGATTAATGTCGAATGCGAGTCCTGAAGAGCTCTGCTCAACGCTTGGTTGCGCTCTGTCAACCCGGCGTAGTCAATCTTTAGCTGGGTCAGCAGCGCACGCTCCTCAGTAAGCTTGCCACGCAGAGACTGCAGCCTGTGCTCAGCATCAACCAGCTCCTGATCGAGGCTCGCGTCCTGATAGCCGACGTCGGCCAGCTCAGATTTCAGCAAGAGCAACCGCTCAGACTCGACCTCCAATTGAGTGTTGAGCTCAGCAACCTCCGCACGTAAAGAAACAGCCTGTTTCTCCGTCGAGGAAATGTCGCGCTCGAGGAGACTTACAAGCTTCTCCTGTTCGCTCAAAGCAGCCTGCTCTGCTGCGAAAGCTTCTTGCTTGGCTCGCAGGTCCGAAACGCATTCTGAAACGCTACGCTCACATTCCGCCAATTGGGCAGTCGTATCATCAGCGCGTTTCTTGAGCTCCTTGACGCTATCCTGCAGCTTTGCTATCAGCTGCTTTCTGGCAATAATACCCGCCGACTTGGTTCTAATAACGCCGCCAGTTATGGCTCCAGACGGAAGAATAAGCTCACCTTCGATGGTAACTATCTTACTCCATCCGACAGCCTGCCGTGCTATAGATAAAGCGCTATCGATGCTTTCTGCAACCAGCACTTTCCCGAGCAGCGACACTATGGCAGGACCATACTTGGCTGGGAAACCCACAAGGTTTGAAGCTAAACCCAACAGCCCATTCTTACCCTCTGCAGCCCCTCTTATATCTCGATCGGGGATTCGAAGCGACGCAAGCGGTAGAAAGGTTGCTCTTCCTGCTTTCTCAGCCTTCAAGAACTCGATGGCTTTTTTGGCCTCGTCTACCGAATTAGTGATTATGTCTTGCAGACTGGCCCCCAGCGCGGTTTCTATAGCTGTCTCAAGGCCCTCCGGCACTGAGATGACGTCGGCTACGACTGCGTACTCCCCTCTGAGAATACCTTTCCGCGCAGCGGCCATCACGCTCCTGACGCCTTCAAAGAACCCTTCGTGACTCTCCGCCATTTCCTCGAGTGTAATAAGGCGCGAACTCTGCGACGCGAGCTCGCGCGATACTTGTTCGGCCTGCCCCCTAAGTTCTTCCAACCGTGCCCTATGTGCGTCGCGCTCACTTTCCAACCGGGCTATATCTTGTCGTGTCTCGTCCAACTTGCGCCGTAACTCATTCAACAGGGTAACGGCTTCGCTTCGGCGGTCCTTAGTCTCGCGAAGAACTGCTTCAATCTCCGCGAGTTGTTGATTTTTGGTATTGAGAGCTGTCTCGATCTGCTTGATGCGCTCCGTGGCGGCATCAACTGCACTGCGCTTTTCGGCAATCTGCCGCGTGAGATCCAGATATGAGGCCTTTTGCTCTTCGGCGGCGTGAAGCATCTGATCAAGTTCCGCTTCGAGGTCCGCCACGACTTGCGTCTTGAGGCGAACCTGTTCGGCTAAGGCCCTCGCTTCCTCAGCACTTCGTTTCTCCGCCTCCTCCAAATCGCGAATACGATCTCGAATCTGCTCCAACCTACTCTTGAGTTCCACCAACTCGCATTCGAGCCGGCTGGCGGCAGCTTCCGACGCCTTGATTCGTTCCGCCACAATTGCTTTTTGGCTTTCAAGGCGTTGGACGTTTTCGGCAATCGCCTGGACAGTGCGGCGCGCGTCCTCAAGCTCTTGCTCTGTTCTCTCAAGCATCGTCGACAGCTGGGACTTCCGAGAATCAAGTTCACGCAGCTCTTTGTCGCACTGTTCGACTTGGTCTTCAGCCTGCCTCTTCACTGCTCGTGTCTCAGAGAGCGAAGCAACCGCACGTTTGAGATCACGAATAAGGAGACCGACTTCGATGTCCCACAATCGGGTCTGCAGTTCGTTGTAGCGTTTCGCTTGCTCTGCCTGCTCAGCCAACGGCTCGAGCTGACCGCCGATTTCAGCCATGATGTCGCACACGCGGCGCAGATTGGTCTCCGTGCGCTCTAGTTTCCGCAAAGCTTCTTCCCTGCGGTACCGGTATTTTTTGACCCCAGCTGCCTCCTCGAAAAGCTCCCTCCTGTCTTCGGGTCTAGCGGAAAGCACCGCATCTATTTCACCCTGCCCTACTATCGAGTAAGCACCTCTGGCGCCTAAACCGGTGTCCAGAAATAGCTCGTATATATCCTTGAGCCTACATCTTGTCCGGTTTATGAAGAACTCTCCCTCTCCCGACCTATAAGCCCGACGAGTGATGGTAACTTCGTTGAAGTCCAGAGGCAATGTGCGTGAAGAGTTATCGATAGTTAGCGAGACCTCAGCCATGCCAACAGCACGCCGAGCTTCGCTACCGTTGAATATGACGTCAACAGCGCGCTGTCCGCGCAGGTTGCGAACGTTTGACTCGCCGAGAACCCACAACAGCGCATCTACAATGTTGCTCTTGCCGCTTCCGTTGGGACCGACTATAGCCGTTATTCCTTCGCTGAACTCGATAACAGTCCTATCAGCGAATGTCTTGAAGCCGAACAACTCTAATCGTTTAACAAACATCTCTCACGTCGCCGGTCCTATAACTCACCCCAAAGCCACAAAAAGCATGCCCTACTTCCTTCCAAGTTACTGCCATGCCGGAAATGCTTTGTAATCCTGCTTTTGTTGTCAGGCTTTTCACAACAGTAGTAAGCTCGCATTGGTGTGAGGCCCACCTCTCACACCAAAAATGATACTCATACTAACGAACTTGGCAAATTAAGTTATTATCCTACTGCGGCACCAAGCCTTGAATTATCCTGAAGACGTCCAGATAGACAACCAGAACGATCAATATGATAATGGTTGTAAATCCGGCCAGCGTAAAAGCCTGAACCTGCTCCGGACTCAACCTCTTGCGCCGAATTGCTTCGACAAGCAACATAACAAGTAAGCCTCCGTCAAGCACGGGTATCGGGACAAGGTTAATGAAGGCGAGGCTCAAGCTCAGCATAGCCGCCATGTCTACAACGTAGTATGCACCGAGACGAACCGACGAGGCAGTCACTTTGGCTATCATCACGGGACCGCCAACGTCCTGAGCCACACGCTTGCTTGTCAAAACTCGAGCGAGGTAAACCGTCCGCCCCCAGAACTCTTTAAGGCCCCGCAGTATCGACTCACCAAAGCCGGCCTTCTCAAGCGTAGGCGCCGGCATAAACCCAAGCAAACCAACCGCGTCACAGTAGCCTGAACGAATCGATCTCAACTCCTGCGGGGAGACCCAAAGCGAAACACGGTCAGACGTTTCTGCTTTGCTCACAATCAACCGGATTCGCCGACCCTCTGCTGCCTTCGTATCCAGCAACTTGAGCAGCTGCTCTCCAGATGTCACTCTTATGCCCGCGACATTTAACAGACGGTCCCCGGGTTCGAGACCAGCTCGCCCAGCTGGAGAAGTGGGATCAATACTATGCCCGTCGGTGCCAGCCTCAACGAACGCGCCGGGGAAACTCCACTTCACGCCAGCAAACGTTATCCATTGAATGTCGGGCTTGACGGTCAAACTCAATCGGCGCCCTTCACGAATCAATACAAGATTTGTCGCCCGCGGACCGGCTTCATTGATCGCCTCCACCATAGCCCTGCCGCCATAGACGGGACGCCCGTTCAACGAAAGCAGAATATCCTCAACTTGGATGCCGCGTCTTTTCGCCTCGCTGCCATCTTGCACGCTTTCGACTTGTGCCCTTTCGGCAAGCATAAATGACCATGTAGCCCCCAAATAGGTGACCACCCATTGCGGCGTGGCCTCCTTGACAAGTCGTCTGCCGTCGCGTTGTATCACAAGCCGCAGTTTGCGGCCGGGCCGATCGTGAATGTAGTCCGTCATATCCCTGCCCCTGCGGATGACCAGATTGTCGATCCGGATTATTCGGTCGCCGGCTCGAAGACCTATTCGCTGCGCCTCAGTCTTCGGATACACTTGACCGACCCGATTCTCAGGTAAGTTAAGGTTCGGAAATCCCCAGTAGACACCAACGAAAATCATAGCAATCACAGCCAGAAGAAAACTCATCAGAGGACCGGCCGCAACCACTAAAGCTCGGGTTCTAACCGGCTGCGCCTGAAAACCGTCCTTAATGTCTTCTTGACCCGGCTCCATCCCGGCAAGCTTGACGAAACCGCCCAAGGGCAGCAGATGAACTGTGTACTCTGTGCCGCTCCTGCGGAACAAGGTGACCAACCGCGGACCCCAACCAAAGCCGAACTCTTCCACGCGTATACCGGACAGCTTGGCAGCAAGAAAATGGCCCAGCTCGTGGAATAAAACAAGAGTTCCAAATATTAGAATCAAAGCAATTGTCGTCTCAACAACCAACTCTGGTCCCTCAAAAGAAGCCTATTCTTTTGGCCTCAGCTTGCACCGTATCGCGCGCGTATGCGACGGCGGGTTTCCCAGTCGACAGCGTATATCTCGTCCAACGACGGCTGGGCAATAGGTGTATGTGCCTCCATTTCCTCTCGAATTATACGCGGAATATCGAGAAATCCAATCTTCCGGGCCAAAAAGAGTTCAACTGCCACCTCGTCCGCGGCGTTCATCACCGCGCAAAGCGATCCGCCGGACTCTGCAGCCTGCCTAGCCAGGTCCAGGCACTCAAAACGTCCTGGCTCCACCTTGTGAAATGTCAGCGAACCGATCTCAGTAATGTCCATTCTGGGTAGGCCGGAATCGATGCGGTCCGGGTACAACAACGCGTATTGAATGGGTAAGCGCATATCCGGCAGACCCAGCTGAGCTATGGTGGACCCATCACAAAAGCGAACCATTGAGTGAACAATGCTTTGTGGATGGATCACCACCTCGATCTGGCCTGGGTCGACTCCGAATAACCACTTGGCTTCTATGATCTCGAGGCCTTTGTTCATAAGGGTGGCGGAATCCACAGTGACTTTGCGGCCCATTTTCCAAGTCGGATGGGCAAGCGCTTGCTCGGGCGTTACACGCGCCATTTCGTCCTTTGAAGCATCACGGAATGGGCCGCCAGACGCCGTTAGTATTATGCGTTCGATTTTTGACCAGTCCTCGCCATTCAAACATTGGAATATGGCGGAGTGCTCGCTGTCAATTGGGAGCATTCGCACCCCCTGTCTACGAGCTGCTTCAGTTACGATATGGCCGGCAGCGACAAGCACCTCCTTGCTCGCCAGGGCAATGTCCTTGCCGCACTCAATTGCCTTGAGAGTAGGTGCCAGCCCTGGCGTGCCCGCGACCGACACTACAACCCTGTCGACGTCGGGCAGGGATGCGATTTCCTCCATACCTGTCTGGCCCGCAGTCACCTGGATTCCAAACCCGGACAAGCTCTCCGCGACTGTCTTGTACAAGTCCTCGTCGCAGATACACACCGCTTTGGGCAAGAGCTCTCTGGCTTGCTGTATCAACAGCTCAGCGTTTGACTGCGCGCTGAGGCCCACAATGCGAACCGTATCGTTTCCAAGACGACGCGCTACGTCCAGAACCTGTGTCCCGATAGAACCTGTAGAACCCAGCACTGAGATGAATACGGGCATAACTAGGCTTGCTCCACTACGGCACCGAACTTTCGCGTTCGCCGTTGGTAGTCCTTAATCGCCGCCACCAAATCCTCACGGGAGAAATCGGGCCAGAGAGTTTGGGTCACGTAGAATTCGGTGTATGCAGACTGCCAAAGAAGAAAATTGCTAATTCTCATTTCTCCCGCGGTGCGAATGAGAAGATCCGGATCGGGAAGTTCTGGATGATACATCAAACTGGAGAGCAGATCCTCGTCTATCTGAGCAGGCTCAATTTCACCTCGCTGAACCATCTCAGCAGCTCGCCGAGCGGCATCTACGATTTCCACTCGGCCGCCGTAGTTCACGGCTATGTTAAGTATGATCCGAGAGTTGCCAGCCGTCGCTTTAATATCCTCGTCGAGTTGTTTCTGGACCGACTTCGGCAACTCGTGCATTCGGCCGCTGACTATTATGCGGACTCCCTGACGTTTCATTTCATCAAGCTCGGCGCGAGCCGCGTACCTTATCAGACGCATCAAGCCGCTAACTTCGGCCTTCGGACGCCGCCAGTTCTCAGACGAGAATGTGTACGCAGTAAGCACCTTAACGTTCAGCTCCGCCGCCGCTATTACCACTGATTTCAAAGTTTTGTAGCCCTGCCTATGGCCTTCCAATCTCGGCAGGCCACGACGCCTTGCCCATCTGCCATTACCGTCCATTATCACCGCGATGTGCTGTGGAATCCGCTGCGGGTCAAGTTCTTCCATGGGTTGCATTCTCCGCTTGCGATCAAGCTCCACCGAATAAACGCAAAACAGAGGACAGAGGACTTAGTGAACCAGCCCTCGCTGCCCCCTGTTCATATAGACACGCTGGCACAGCGTTCAGACTTCTCTGAGTTCCGCTTCCTTTGCCTGAGTGAGCTTGTCGATTTCAGCGATGTATTTGTCGGTCAGCTTCTGTATCTTTTCCTGTTCTTCTTTCAGGTCGTCCTCGGTAATTTCGGATTTCTTCTGTTGAGCTTTCAACCGTTCGTTGGCGTCGCGCCTGATATTTCGTATTGCGACTCGATGCTCCTCCGCCTTCTTGTGCAGGAGTTTGATAAGCTCTTTCCTGCGCTCCTCAGTCAGCGGGGGAACGTTCAAGCGTATAACATTGCCGTCACTCATCGGGGTAAGGCCGATGTCAGACGCCTGTATAGCTTTCATTATTGAGTTGATAGCATTCCTGTCCCACGGGGTCACAAGAAGCTGCCGCGGCTCGGGCACTGAGATCCCAGCCAACTGCACCAAAGGCGTCGGTGTTCCGTAGTAATCGACTTTGATACCTTCCAATATGGCTGGGTTTGCTCGGCCCGTGCGTATACCCGCAAAGTCGTGGCTGGCCACCTCTACGGCCTTCCGCATTCGCTGCTCAGCATCTTCGGTTACTTCCATGCCCCTATCCCCCTGTCGAATAGCACTAGGCGCCGGCAGTCACGAGTGTGCCTATTCTTTCCCCTCGCGCTGCCTTAGCAATATTGCCACGTTGCGTTACGTCGAAGACGACTATGGGAAGGTCGTTCTCCATGCATAGTGTGAACGCCGTCAGATCCATAATACCCAAATTCTTGCTTATGGCCTCAGCGTAGCTTACGGTTTCGAGTTTGACCGCGTCATCGTGCTTATTAGGGTCGCGCGTATAGACGCCGTCGACGTTCGTAGCCTTGAGCACCACGTCTGCTTTGATTTCAAGTGCTCGGAGAACTGCGGCTGTATCCGTGGTAAAGAACGGATTGCCCGTTCCTGCAGCCATTATGACAACCCTGCCCTTTTCCATGTGTCTGATCGCTCGCCTCCGAATAAACGGCTCAGCGACCTGATGCATTGCGATTGCAGTCTGAACCCGGGTGTCTACTCCGAGTTTCTCGAGCGCGTCCTGCAGGGCGAGAGCATTAATCACGGTAGCCAACATTCCCATATAATCCGCTGTAACGCGGTCCATACCGCTCTCAGAAACAGCGCCGCCGCGGATAACATTGCCTCCTCCGACTACGACTGCCAAGCTGATGCCTGTGCAGAAAGCTTCCTTTATGTCCTCAGCTAAAGCCTGCACCGTATCAGGGCAGATTCCGAAACCGTGTCCTCCAGAGAATGCATACCCCGACAGCTTGAGAAGGACCCTGTTCCACTTGGCACCGGTGCCACTACTCTGATTCACGCTGAGTTTCCCCTACTCGATACCGAACGAATCGCGCTACTTGAATCTTTTCACCGAGCTTCGCTATGGCAGCATTGATGACGTCCTGAATTGTCTGCTCCTCATCGCGAACAAAAGGTTGCTCCAGCAGACACACACGAGAATAGAACTCGTTCATTCTTCCGTCGACGATCTTGTCGATCACGTGCTCAGGCTTGCCTTGATTAATAGCCCACTGTCTGTGCACTTCGCGTTCTTTCGCGACCACTTCCTCAGGAACATCCTCTCGGCGAAGATACTCGGGATTGCTCCAAGCAATGTGCATAGCAATGTCTTTTGCAAGCTGCTGAAACTCGTCGGTCTTGGCAACGAATGTGGTCTCGCAGTTCAACTCGACCATCACGCCAATCTGACCTCCGGTATGAATATAGCAGCCTATAATCCCTTCGGAGGCCGTTCTGGACTCTCGCTTCTGTGCTACTGCAACACCACGCTCACGAAGAATCGCGATAGCTTTCTCAAAATCGCCGTTTGCTTCGATGAGTGCCTTCTTGCAATCCATCATACCGGCACCCGTTTGCTCTCTTAGTTTCTTAACATCCTCAACACTGACAGACATTGTATTACTCTTCCTCCGCAAGTTCGTCGAACTCAGCAAATTCCTCTTCTTCGAGCGAGACATCACTGAGATCTTCCTTTTCGGCCTCGCCCTCGTCTTCAGCAAAGTCTTCCTCGAATTCTTCCTCGGCGGCCTCTTCCTCCCGTTCGGCCTCGGCACCCTCAGCCGCAGAAACTTCGCCCTCTGCCGGCGGTTTAACCTCCAAAATGGCTTCGGCAATCTTGCTAGAAATCAGCTTTATAGCCCTTATAGCATCGTCATTGCCCGGGATTACGTAGTCAACCTCGTCCGGATCGCAGTTCGTATCCACAATCGCAACTACAGGAATCTCCAGTTTCCTTGCTTCGAGCAGGGCTATTCTCTCCTTCTTGAGGTCCACTATAAACACGGCAGACGGCAACCCGGGCATGTCTTTTATGCCGCCGAGGAATCGCTCGAGCTTTTCCCTTTCTTCGCGGAGTCTGGCGGCCTCCTTCTTGGTAAGCTGATCAAGCGTGCCGTCCTCTTCCATCTTCTCGAGCTCGCGCAAGCGCTGGATACGAGTTTGAATTGTGCGGTAGTTGGTCAGCATCCCGCCCAGCCAGCGCTGGTTGACATAGTACATCCCGCACTGCTTTGCCGCGGACTCGATGGCTTCCTGGGCCTGCTTTTTCGTGCCTACGAAAAGCACGTGCCCACCTGAGGCTACAACGTCCTGAATGAACTTGCAAGCCTCGTCGAAAAGTTTCAGCGTCTGGTGAAGATCGATAATGTAAATGCCATTGCGACCCCCGTAGATATACCGTTTCATCTTGGGGTTCCAACGGTGAGTCCGGTGTCCGAAATGGACGCCGGCCTCCAGAAGTTCCTTCATCGTTACAGAAGCCAAAGTCGCATCCTCCTTGCAGGTTTTTTCTTCCCGCTCCATCGGCCCAAGGATCAGATCTCCTTGCAGGAGACACCTGCGCCTCAGTCAGGAACGGTGTATAGTTGCAAACTGCTAAATCATAACATAGGCTTTCACACCTCGTCAATCTAGAAGAACCCAGCCCCACCCTCCCGCCGGGGTCATGGAGTTGATGGTCCGCGCATAAGACTGCGCACAAAGGCACGCCGTATGCTAGCAATCGCCGGTAATTTGCTGTATGCTGTAATATGTGGCCGTGCTAGACGGGGAGCTAGCGGTGCCCTGTAACCCGCAATCCGCTACAGCGGGGTCGAACTCCTGCCCGAGGTCCAGTCGCTTGAGGAGAGTACTGCAACGGACGGCGTTGATAGTCGGGCCCTGCGCAATGCTCAGCGCGTGAACCCCGTCAGGTCCGGGAGGAAGCAGCGGTAAACGCGTCTGGGCATGTGCCGCAGAGTGTTCCGGCTGGAGCCGGGCGTTGCAGCGACCCTTGGGCGATTGAGATCGGAGGCAGGTGCACGGCCACAAAGTCAGGACTGTTTCAGGATTTAGCAATCGCACGCAGGGTTATTTCCAAGTCTCGCACCGACAGATCAGGCTGCCTTAATGGGCTACGTATCGCTATATCGCAAGTACCGCTCGCAGACATTTGATGACGTCGTGGGTCAGGATCACGTCGTCAAGACGATAAGGAATGCCATCAAGGCAGGCCACATTGGACACGGGTACTTGTTCTGCGGCTCAAGAGGAACCGGCAAAACTACCGTGGCCCGCCTGGTGGCCAAAGCTCTAAACTGCATCGCGAGCGATGGACCAACACCTGATCCCTGCAACCAGTGTGAGGCGTGCCTCTCGATAGCCGCAGGCACGGCTGTCGACGTCATCGAGATGGACGCTGCCTCAAACAGAAGCGTGGATGACGTGGACGCACTCCGGGAAGGGGTGAAGTATCCACCGATGCGCCTGCGGTACAAGGTCTATATCATCGACGAAGCCCATCAGCTTTCACCTCAAGCCAAGGACGCTTTTCTCAAAACCCTCGAAGAACCTCCCCCGCACGCCGTGTTTATTCTAGCCACCACTGAGGCCGGTAAAATCCCGGTTACAATACGTTCGCGCTGCCAGCAGTTTGACTTCAGACGAGGAAGCATCGAGGAAATCAAGAGTCGACTCGCCTACGTTGCAAAGGCGGAGGGAATAGCGATAGAAGACGAAGCTTTGGAGCTTGTTGCGCGGCTTGCCTCTGGATCCTACCGCGATGCGCTGAGCATTTTGGAGCAACTTGCGGCATATACTGACGGTGCAATCGGGGTAAAAGACGTCCATGCTGTCGCTGGCACGGTAGATGAGGATGTGCTCCTAGAGATCGGAGAGACTCTTGCGTCAGGTGATTTGGCCGACGCTTTCGGACTCGCGCGGAAGCTCATTAACCAAGGCGGCGATGTTCGTGAGCTACTAAAATCCATCGCCAACCATTTCAGAGACTTACTGGCACTGAAAGTTGGTGCAGATCCCAAACGCAGCTCAGACCCAACGTGGAAAGCTCAGTGCGAGAAATACTCCCATCAGCAACTGCTTCGCGCTATCGAGATCTTCTCAGCTGCGGAGAAAGATTTGCGGTACACGGAGCATGAGCAACTTGTGCTTGAAGGGGCTCTTCTAAAGTTTATGTTGGAGCCGAACGAGGATTACCGAATCACCGCAGCAGTAAGCCCCGAAGAGGTAATGACGAAAACCAAACCGAACGCGCAATTCGACCAGGCGTTGGTCAGTATTGGAAAAACAGAACCCACGACTTCCAAGACAAGTGCACCAGGCGCAAAGCACTCAGACGGAAACGGGCAGCGGTGGGACGACCTGAGCGATGATTATGACCCGTTTTCCGAAGAAAGCCTCGAGCCACCAACTCAGCCAGAGAAAACCGAACAAGGCAAAGCAGTGCCTGGACAGCTGCAAGAGATCCAGCGGAACTGGCAGAAAGTAATAACTTACCTGCAAAAGGTAATGAAGCGCGTGAGCGACGCAGCAGTAGCGCGTGAGGGAACACCCGCAGCATTCGACGGGACCACGGTGACAATTGCCTTCGAACGCAAGCACAAGTTCCATCATGACAGAACGCAGGAAAACGCAGCGTTGATCGCTGAGGCAATTGAAAAGGTTACAGGACTGCAAGTTAAGGTAGCAACAATCTTGCAAGATGAGCCCAAGTCGCAGCGTCAGCCCGATCAAGGAACAACAACGCAGGAGCATCCTCAAAAGGATGAGATCATAACGATGTTCGACGGCCGTGAAGTTGAACCCGGTCCCGACCCTTGGGAAGAGGAGTAAGCAAGAATATGGCTAAGCGAAATCCATTCGGCAACATACCCGGACTAGGCGATATGATGCGCCAAGTCCAGAAAATGGCTGAGGACACCCAGAAACTTGAGATTGAGTTGGCAAATGAGCGAGTAGAGGCAACATCAGGCGGCGGGATGGTGAAGGCCGTCGCAAATGCCAAGGGGGAAATTTTGGAGATCAAGATAGACCCCCAGGTCGTTGATCCGGAAGACGTAGAAATGCTCGAAGATTTGGTTGTAAGCGCCGTTCGAGAAGTTCTGCAAAAGGGCCTGGAAATAAAGACTGCTAGACTCCAGGAAATTACAGGCGGTCTCGACCTTCCTGGGATACTTTGATTAGAACATCGACCAGGAAGGTTGCTAGTTTTCTCGCCGAACGCTGTGCGATGAAATAGAACCCAAGCAAGCTGGGGAGTTCAGTCGGCCGTTTACCTAGACCCCACAGGAACGCGCTCTTTGATAGGCCGCCGTCAGCGAAAATGCCCGGGAGGATATCAGATGCAGTATCGCTGACGACTCTGACTGCGGAAAATCGGATCCCAGTAGCTCGGCACACTTGCGCGACAGCGTACGACTCCATGTCCACGGCAGCAGCACCAGTAGCCACATAGAGACGAGCCTTCTCTTCCGGTAAGCAGATAACCGACTTGCAACTTATAATATCTGCCAGACGCACTGCGTGCTCCGCACCGTGACCTGCCATATTGGTCATATCGCTTAACAGCAAATCACACTCTATCGGACTGCACTGCGCGGACACGTCGCTATAAACGCGTTTCGCAATGATTAGGTCGCCACGAGCCAATTTCGGATCTAGCCCACCGGCAATCCCGGCAGCGAGCACAGCTTCGACACCCTTGTCTACCAAGAATCGAGCAGATGCCCGAGCCCGTTCCCAACCGACACCACTGGACAGGGCAAGAACCATCGTCTCGCCCAGACGAGATTTGAAAACGCCTTCCCAACATTCGATATGACATCCGCGACGTCTGAGAGCCCTCACAAACTCTTTTAGCTCGAAATTGAGCGCGAACAAGATTCCGAGATCGGCTTGATCATCAGGCAAGAAAAATCACCTCTCTACCAGCGAGAGAGTTCGCTACGTAACGAACGCTTGTACAGTGCATTGAATCCAATCTATTCTCGCTTCAAACTGAAGCGAGTAAATCCGATCGCCTTAATATACAAATACACGCAACCGATCGTTCATCACCACTGGAGGAAATACATCTGGCCAGGGATAAAGCATTAGCGATGATTTGTCTCGGCGGTTTGTTCCGCACGCTATCCAGATTCCTGGCGTCGCACGGCAGGCGCCTAGCGGCATGTGTATATGTGTTCCTTGCCGCCTACAGCCTATCACACGCAGCGAGGTTAGACAATTCCATGAGAAGACTTGAGTGGGCGAAGATCAAAATAGATGACGGCGCTTACGAATCGGCGGCCGCATTCGATGTCAATAACGACGGTAAACTAGACATCGTCTGCGGCGCTTACTGGTACGAGGCTCCGAATTGGACCAAGCACAAGATATGCGACATACGAGCCGAGGGTGAATACTACGACGACTTCTCAACAATTGCGATTGATGTCAACGGCGATGGGTATCTAGACATCGTTACCGGAGGCTGGTGGGGTGGCACACTAGTTTGGCGAGAAAACCCAAAGGGACAAAGCAGGGAGTGGACGACCCACGAGATTGACCGGTGCGGCAACATTGAAACCACGCGAGCGTGGGACGTAGACGGCGATGGTCAACTGGAGATTTGCCCCAACACCCCCGGAGCACCTCTTCGGTTCTACAAGCTTGTGAAGAAGGCCGACAAGCCGGAGTTCCGCAAGATCATGATACAGAAAGAGGGCTCTCAGGGCCACGGGCTCGGATTCGGCGATGTAAACGGTGACGGCCGCGGCGACTTCATAGTCAACACCGGCTGGTGGGAGGCTCCTGCAGACCCGCTCGAGGGCGAGTGGGTCTTCCATCAGGAGTTCAACCTAGGAAGCGCTAGCGTGCCGATTATTGTTGACGATTTCAACGGAGACGGCTTGGCAGAATTAATCGTCGGACAAGCACACGGCTATGGTCTCGACTACTACACGCAGGCCGCTGTAGGGAACAGCAGAAAATGGACCAAACACCCTATAGATCCCTATTTCTCCCAGTACCACGAGTTGGTGTACGCGGATATAGACGGAGACGGCCAGAAGGAGCTTATTACAGGCAATAGATACCGCGCACACTGCGGGACAGAGCCAGGAGAAACGGACATTGTCGGTCTGTATTATTTCAAGTGGAACGGTGAATCGTGGACGAAGTGCGTGATTGATCATGGGAAAGCAGGGGAGCACTCGGGTACCGGTATCTTCATGCACGTAGTCGACATTGACGGTGACGGCAGGCTCGACATCATAGCACCTGGAAAGGAAGGGCTGTTCTTGTTTAGGAATCTCGGACCTGAACAAGTTGGAACACAGAAGTAAAGCATCCTATCTCACTGTCCAGGAGGAAAGAGATGGCCAAGATAGCGATGATTGGTGCAGGGAGCGTTATCTTCTGCAAGACGCTGATGATGGACATCATGGCGACTGAGGAACTGGCAGATTCTGAATTCGCACTTATGAGCCCAACGGAAACAAAACTGCGCAGAATGGAAGCATTTGCCAAGGACGTAATCCGCGAGAACAACCTGCCGACGAAGGTGTGGGCAACAACAGACCGCCGCAAAGCGCTCGAAGGCGCGGATTACGTGGTCATAATGATCCAGGTGGGCGGGGCTGACGCGTTCCAGTTGGACTGGGAAATCCCACTCAAATACGGTGTGGACCAATGTATAGGTGACTCGCTAGGCCCTGGTGGCGTTTTTCGCGCGCTGCGCACCATACCTGTGTTGATAGATATTGCCAAAGACGTAATGGAGCTGTGCCCCGACGCTTATGTGCTGAACTACGCCAATCCAATGGCCGCCAATTGCTGGGCATTGGGGACGGTGCCGGGACTTAAGTTTGTAGGCCTGTGTCATGGAGTTCAAACTACGCTGGACCTGATAGCAGGTTATACAGGTGTAAAGAAAGAGGAAATCGATTTCGTTGCCGCCGGAATCAACCACATGGCGTGGTTCCTGAAGCTCGAGCACAAAGGACGTGATCTCTACCCAATACTCCGCGAGAAGTTCGAGAAGCCAGAGTACTACGTAAACGAGAAGGTGCGTGGCGAGGTGTTCAGACATTTCGGCTACTTCATGACTGAAAGCACAGGCCACTTATCGGAGTATGTACCCTGGTTCCGCAAGAACAAGAAGGCTCTGGAAACATATTGCGATCAGCCCGATTTCGGCGGGGCCAGCGGGGCGTATTACAAATACTGCCGAATGCTAGAAGAAAAGTTCAAAACTACTGACCCACTATCGATCGAATCCAAGAAACTCGAGCCGAGAAGTGCTGAATACTGCTCCTATATAATCGAGGCATTGGAAACTGGGCGTATTTTCCGGTTTAACGGCAACGTGCGGAACGACTCGTTCATCACAAACTTGCCTAACGGTTGCTGCGTGGAAGTACCAGTGTATGCAGACAAGACGGGTTTGCATCCAACAACTATCGGCGACTTGCCGCCGCAGTGCGCCGCGCTCAATATGACCAACGTTTTGGTCCAAGGGCTTACCGTGCAGGCCGCACTCAAAGCAAACCCAGAACTGGTCATGCAAGCAATAGCACTCGATCCGCTGACAGGCGCTGTCCTGACGCTTCACGAAATCCGAGAAATGACGCGCGAGATGCTTCAGGCCGAGTCTAAATGGCTGCCCCAATTCGAGGGCAAGACATTGGAACCGAAGCCATTCATTTCTATTCCACCGGACACAAAGCCTGCAGAAGTACCACTGGACCCGGCGCTGGCAATCGCAAATCGTTTTATCAAACTGGCTCAGTCGTAGTGCAGCAGGACAAAGCGGCAGCCGCTGCACAGTGCTAAGTCCACAGACTTGAATCTATCTTCCAATTTACAAACGAAAACATAGTTTGGCTCACACGGATGGACCCTTCGAAACTGCTGGTGTCGTTCTCTCTGGCACTTTACAGCCAGTGGTTCTACCACAAGCCGACGCGCTGTCTCTTTGACGCCGGGGAATGTGTGGCAACGGCACTCGGAAAGAGAGTATTTGGTATTCGACGAGTTTTTCTTTCGCACGGCCACGAGGATCATATTTCAGGACTAGCTAATCTTGTGAACGTGCGCAACCTTGCTGCCGGCAGCTCCGACAAGCCACTGCACGTTTACTATCCTTTTGGCGACCCATGGATAGAAGCTTTATTGGAATACATCAAGGCCAAGCAATCCGGACTGCTGCGCTACGCACTGTACGCCGAGCCGATAAGACCTGGGGATCAGATCCTCTTGGATGACTTGAAGCGACCCACGCGGGTAACGGCGTTCGAGACGGCGCATGTGCCGGGGCGCTTGTGTCTAGGCTTCGAAATAGAGCAGGAAAAAACCCTCCTGGATCTGCACATTGGACACAGGATGAGAGTGCCTGTCCCTGTATTTTTCTATTCAGGCGATGGATATCAAGCTTTCCATTCGCCATACGGCCGAGTCGAATTGGCCATCCACGAAGCGACTTTTCTCCAACGAGACGTTGGAACCTCAGCTCGGCATATAGCGCAGCGGCATTCCACAGTTGAAACTGCGATTCAATGGGCAACGAGGGAAGACGTAAAGTGCCTGATCTTGTGTCACATCTCAGACCGATACTCGAAAGAGGAACTCCTCGAAGCTGCACGTGCTGCGATCCACGAATCGAAGTTCAGAGGCGAAGCATACGCCGCTATCAGAGACGCAATCATTCCGATAGCATATAAGGAGAATTCGTAGATCAGAAAATTAAGTGGGCGCTCGTGTACTCAGAGATGAAGTGGGCACGAGGGACTCATTCAGCCGCCCAACATCAGTGCGCACAGAGATCTGCTTGCCCGCGGCTCCCCATTCGCAAATGGACACGGTAACAACTTGGCCACACGCCACTTAGGATCGCAGATCTGAAGGCGCCTCTGCGCATTAAAAGCAGCGAACAACCGGCCTGCAACAGAGAAAGCGCTCCAACGCGGTGCTCTTAGGAGCCTCATTGGGCTAGGAGAAGATGCCGCGCTGGATTGAGTTCTAGGTTGGTGGAGGTGGCGGTCCCTCTACAGTCACCGTGAGCTGCGGTGAGGCTGCCGTATTTCCGGCAGCGTCCTTGGCCGTGATAACGATCTTGAAAACTCCACTAGGAATAAGACTTGCGATGTCCGGCTGCCAAGAGGCAGTGTAAGTAGACCCCGAAGACGCACTCATTGGAACCGTCACGGTACCATTGTTCGGTTTGGTGATGGTCGCTGTAACAGATGCCACCGCCACGTTGTCAGTTACGATTGCGGTAATGGTGATCTTCCCACCGACAGGCTGTAACTCGGTAGGTGTCGCGCTCGGCGAAGATATTACCGGAGCGGTGGTGTCTGTGCTGCCGCCACCACCGCCGTTGTTACCACCACCGCCTCCTCCACAACCCATCACGAAAACGGCAGCTGCGCAAAGTAACAGTATGCAGCGTATCTGAGCAGCAGAGCAGATTAATCTAGTGCCGTACATTGTTGCCATCCCTCAAAGCCTGGACGTTTCGCCCATGTGAAATTGTTCCACACAACTGAGGACTTCTCTTGTCCCATGCGATGTTCCTTGCTTGAATCTGTGATGAAGCGCGAAGTTATTTAGCCGTCCCTGCAACCGTCGGCCACACACATACCGCACACCTGCGCCGGGCTGCCACTGAATATCGAGCAAACCCATACGATAAAAACGGAGGAACCGCCTGCAATTGAGATCATCAATCTGAGACGCCACGATATAGCTCAAATATCGCTCAAAACGCACCCCGTGAGCTTTTGTTTGACAGTCGCAGGAAGCAAAACTATCATTGAGCGCAGAGTTGTTCGACGTGGAGGTTGCGTCAGTTGTTTGGTGTTGTTGATGCGATTTTCTTCCTCGGATACATGGTCATCGTGATGGTGATCGGATTCGCTGTGGGCCGCAGAGAAAAAGCCACAATCGCAGATTATTTCCGCGCAGGTAACACTCTCCCCTGGTACGCGATAGGCTTTTCAATAATAGCAGCAGGGATTTCGTCCGAACAGTTTGTGGGCGAAATGGGTTATGCCTACAAGCTGGGCATGCCGGTGGTAAATTGGGAATGGCTGATATTCCCCTCGCTTTCCATTCTTTTGTGGATATTTGTGCCCCTATACGTTCGGAACCGGATAACGACTATGCCGGAGTACCTCGAGAGACGCTTCGGCCCCCGGTGCCGAACGCTCTACGCATCGCTCATAGTTGCCAGTTACGTATTCGCAAACTTTGCGCTTGTTTTCTACACAGCGGGATTTGCTATGGAGCGCATGTGGGGCTTCAACCGCTTCCTCGCCGTATGGATACTGGCGATTACAACAGGGGCTTACACGATCTACGGTGGTCTGGCTTCAGTCGCCTGGACCGATTTCTTTCAGTGCGCGCTGCTTCTCGGCGGCGGGCTTTATGTCTTCTTCGCGGGCATGGCCCGTATAGGATGGGATTTCTCAGCAGTAATCGGCACCGGCGACCGCGCGCACCTGATCAAACATTCTTGTCCTGAGGTGCCGTGGACTGCATTGATTATCCTGGCTCTCTCGACAAACGTTTGGTACTACGCAACCGATCAGTTCATAAACCAGCGCTGCCTGGGAGCAAAGAGCGAATGGCACTCGAAAATGGGCGTTCTGCTTGCCGGGGCGCTGCAGCTCATTCTACCGCTGGCCACTTGCTTCCCGGGGATGATCTATCGCGTTATCAATCCGAATTTAGAGATTTCCGATGAAGCATACCCGCGAATCGTCTCAACAGTGGTGCCCGCCGGTTTGCGGGGTTTGGTAGCAGCCGCGATCCTCGGAGCCATAATGTCGACCATATCGGGACTAGTAAACTCCACGGCGGCCATGGTGACGTTGGATATCTTCCGAAGGTGGAAAGGACGCACGCTCCCTGAACACAAACTCATACGGTTTGGGATGTGGGCGGGTGGTACGGCATTGTTTATAGGAGCGTGTTTCTCCATACTGGTCTCAAAATGGGAAAACATGTTTCGATACTGCCAAGACATCTGGGCACCTATGGCCGCTCCCGCCGTTGTGGTGTTTCTTTCAGGAGCATTGTGGAAAAAAGCTTCCGAACGCGGCGCCGTTGCGTGCCTTTGGATCTCTATTCTGACAGTGCCTCTCACGTTCGTCAAACAGCTTCTCGCAGACCGGGGTATTCACTTCCTGCCGGCCCCGCTGGAGAATTCGATGGTTTTCGCCGGTCTGGTTTTTGTAGCCTCGAGTGCCGTTATGGCAGCTCTTTCCCTGATTCGGTCGCGAGTTTGGGGAGCTGCAGTTTCCATAGCCGCGTGCATCCCTCTAACGTGGATAGCGGTGCGGAGCACGTCGGCCGTTGCCCTAATGGTCTTAGCGGAAGTCTTGCTTGCCATATTTGGATTTGGCTGGAGAGCACGGCAAAAGACCGATACTATGTGGGATCGTTCGATGCTGGCACTGCCACCTGGGGAAACCGAACGTTGGTATTCCAGCCTATGGCTTTGGTGGGGCGTCGTAGGATGCTGCTTCGCCTTAATCTATTGGCGGTTCTGGTAAACGCACATCGAACAGGACAGGGCTTTGAGAGCCTACTTTCCGCCTATCTCAACCAGCGTGACGCAGTTATTTGGTATTCCGAACTCGAACACGAGGCAGCCCTGCGTCACAGTCGGTTTCGCCGGCAGCCATTCTAGTGCGCATCGAGATTCGTCGTTCCAAAGGTTCGAATGTTCCGCGTCTACTACGTAGCGCCTACAGACCGGTTCACTCTCGGTAAGCTGCACTCCTCGAACGACCAGCTTAATCTTTCTTGGGCATCCGAAGCGCTCGCCAAAGTTGATAACCAGCACGGTCACACGGCCAGTGTCGGGATCAATAGATGCCACCGAGGCCAGTTGGTCATCCTCACCCTTGCATTCTATCCTTTCCGCCGCCATTATGACATTGAACATACGACAGACGTTGGCAACCGGTTTGGGTTTACCGTTACCAGCAAACATACCCCAATCGCCACACGGAGGCCAACAACCGTCTTTGGCATAAAACCAGCATGGTTTGTCCACACCTGCTGACATCCATCCCCTCAACATCGACGCGGCGGCCCAAGCAGCACCAACCTCGTTGTCGTGGGCTCTGTCATGCCACCAAGCATAACTCCATTCGGTAACCGCGAGCTCCTTAACCTGAGCCTTGACCCTAGGATAGTCGTTGAGATACTCCCGTATTTGCTCCGCTTCTTTCTTCATTATCCAGTGGGGTTGGAAGTACTCGTGCCAAGTGATGAAATCCAAAGGCGCCCCGGTCTTCTCACAGTGTTCCATCAAGCCGCGCATGAATTTTTCCCCGTTTACGCCCGGACCCCTGGGATCGTTCTCGTTCCAGGGTCCGGAGGCGATCGCAGGTCCGCCGATCCAAGCTTCCGGATCCGCCCTACGGACAGCTTTCCAGCAAGTATCGTAGAGTTTAAGGTATGTCTTTAAGTGGTCCCACCCAGGTGGATCACGCATCCAACCAGTATTGATTTCGTTCCAGACCTCCCAGTACTTTACACGCGTGCCTCGTTCCATCGCGTGTTTGGCAGCCTGATATACGAGCTCCCCAAACTCATCCCAGTCGCGCGGATAGGAGTGCCTTTCTGGATCCGGAACGGCGTCTAACGGCTCAGGCATATAGGAAATACAGAATATGAGCTCGCAGCCGACCTTCTTCATGAAATCGAGGCGCCTGTCGAGGTCAGTCCAGTCGTATCGAAGTGTGCCATCCTCATTCTTCTTGAGAGCGTTTGTAAGCAAGTTGTCCATGCGGAACCATTTGATCCCGAGATCGCGAAACAGCGCTGCGAACTCGTCGCTGTAATCCCCAAGCCCGCCGCCCTGCGACATACCAGCAAACGAGCGGGGCAGCTTGCCGAGACGAACCGAAGTGTCGACGGATATCTGAAACGGCTCTCTAATGAGTTTTCTGTCTATTATTATCAGGTCGCATTCCCCAAGCTCCGCCTCATGCTCCGCATCATCGGCACCCATGAAAACCCTGATTGCCACAGGCACTACCAGTCCCGGCTGAGCATTTTCCGTCAGAACTATGAGCGGTGGGTGGTCGTTATCATAGCGGACGCAAATCTTCCCGTCGACAAAACACTCCCCTCCGTCACCAGCGTTCCACTTGATGCCCACAGCCTCACCTGCAGTCGGCTGCCCGTCAATTTGCTCGGGAATCGAAACCTTGGCGCGAAACCAGGCAAACTTGCTGCATTTCCATTTGTGTCGGAAACCCACCTCAGACCACGAGGAGTCATCGAAGTCCGGTCGCGCAAACTCGAGGCTGTCTTGGGTTGTAAACCGCCACATAATCGAGTGGCCCGGGTTTGTCGTGTCGGCAAGGCATAGTACGCTCCAAACCGCAAGCAGAACACAAAACGCAACTATTGTTCGCATTTTCACCCCTCCAAACCTATCCCATCGCCTCACGGGCCGACACCACCCCACATCAGTGCATACCCCTCGCCGCAACCCCGACTATCTCACAGCGAACACGCTCACATAAGACGCACAACGTGCTCTGCTGCCAGGAAGCAGCTTTAGATTCAATAGGCTCCAAACAACCACAATATCAGGCTTTAATCTCGGCAAGGATTTCCCTGAGGTAATCCGCGTCATCTCGTAGAATGGCTTTTTGTTTTTTCAGATCATATCGCCCTAGCGACTCGTTTTCGATGCACAGATCTCCCTTGTAACCAGCATCAGCAAGGGTCTTGACGACCCACTTCATGTCGATGTCGCCTTCACGAAGCGAAGATGCATAGGTGCCGTACTCCCAACCGACTTCACGCTGAATCTCGCGTTTTTCGGGAGGGAAGTTTATGTTCTTCATATGGGTGTGCTTGACACGCGGAGCAAAATGCTTGATTATTTCGTGCACCTTTGAGAGCGGATGACCAAACCAATAGAAATTGGCGGTATCTATCGTCACACCCACACGCGGTGAATTGACCCTGTTTAGGACCTTGTCCAGAAAGTCTGGGTCATTGCCCAAGGTGCCGTGATTCTCGATACCCATGTGAACATCAAGGCTGCTCGTTGCATCAAGGATACGCGCCATACATTCCGCGAAGTATTGGGTGCGACGGTCGAGATCCCAATCTCTGTTGTCATGCATTATGGCGTCGATTCGGACAGCCCTTATTCCGAGCTTGCCCGCGGTGCGGACAGCTGAGATCACGTAATCGAGCTCCGACTCGATGTCTTCGGCGCCGAAATTGTTTGACAAGAGAAAAGCGCACGGCTTGATCTTGAGACCTTTGCATTTATAGGCAAAGGCTTCCACTGCAGCATCTGTCGCTAGAGACTCGCTGCCCGAACCGTCAAGTGAATGGACAGTTTTGTCCTTGTTGTAGACCAACTCTACGGCCTCAAGACCCATAGCATCCAATCCGGCTTTGATAGAGCCGAAAACTCCCGGCAGATGACAGTCTCGAACTGATACGTACATTAGCACACTCCTCAAACTTAGCTTAGGTGTCTGGCAAGCCAACAGGCGTGCCGAAGTAATCGACCGGTTCCCACTTACACGAAAGCCCTAACCGAACCTTCACGATGAGAACAGAAAGGACTATCACCTTTTGGCAGCCCGAACAACGCGGTGGAAGGCAGGGTAAAAGTCCTCTGACACGACCTGGGTTCTCGAGCGACTATCGAAAACGAACTCGCGGTATGTTACCACGTGAAATCCTGCACGACCCTGAACCGCTGCTCCGCTTCCGCCGAAGCTGTACAAAGCAGCACCCTGTACAACAACGCTGGGCGCCACAACAGACCTGACCTCGGTTCTTATTCGCACCGAGTATGGCGGGCGGCACCGAGAAAGAACAGAGAATACCAACTTTTCGCATTCTATCCTGCCAACTATTCTCACAGGCGCCGGTAGATTGTTGCGAAATCTCAAGTCTGCATCCGGATAGGCGACTGCTGCATCGCGTCCGAGTGGAGCATATCTTGCAGGCCAGTGGTGTCGGTGCCTTTCAAGGATTTCCAAGCCGGCGAGCAGCGCAGCGTTGTAGAGTGTTGAGGACGCCTGGCAGACTCCACCACCCAAGTCCCGGATAAGTTCCCCATTGTAACTGACAGGGGCTTCTACGTAACCGCGCTCGATGGTCCACGGTCCCACGACTTTGTGGAAAGAAAAAATTCCGCCAGGAGGCACAATCGTATTGTTGATCGCTTTGACTGCCAAACAGGCGTTGTGTACCTGCGACTGCTTTCTGTTTCGCAGTGAAGTTGCGTACGAGCCTATCTCGTGCTCCGGAGGCGCGCTGACAAAGCACACAGCTGTCGAGAACCCTGCAATGAGCAAGAAACCCACAGCAAAATGCGCAACGGGTTTGCTTTTGCGAACATTCTTCGCATTACGCTGAAGGGCTTGGCCTGAGAAAAGGCGGTTCGAATCGCGGCTCATCTTACAACGAACCTCGCATCTCCTGTAGCGCAGTGAATGAAGGGCTCATACATAGCGAACACCTGAGCAGGCAAAGCGCAGTATTCACCCGGTACTACCGCACGCATTCGATATTCCAAAATCTTCTTACCAGCGGGCAGGCTTTCGACATAGAAAGATATCTTGTTGTCTTTCACGTCTTTCCCGACGTACCATTCCGTCCACTCGTAATATTCGATCTGTCCTCGATCTGCGATTTCGCACCCAGCTGGCACAAAGTCTTCCACAAGCAAATGACGACGTCTGCTTGATGAGCATATCGTGAGTCTCACCAGGATGACGTCACCAGAAGAACACGAGTTGACGGGTTTTCCAAGCACATCTCGGTTGACTTCCATGCTTAGAGATCGGTCCAATTTGTAGTATTCGCGACTTACCGAAAGACCCGAGCCGTAAAGACGAACCCGCGTGCGGTCTTTGAAAATCCACTGCACAAGCTCTGATGTGTAGTAGAGATTGCCGCGACCGTTTTTTGTGATCTCTATCCGGTTCGGACCCTTGCGCAAATGTCGGGCGTCCAGCGTCAACACCTTGTCCGGCTCGAAGATCGACCCAGGAGCAAAAACAACCGATTTGTAGGGCTTCCCGTTTACTCTAACCTCTGCTCGGAAGTGTGGTGCAAGCTCCTTGGTGAGCCTTAGGAACTCCGCCATTGCACAAAGCGTTATAGCGGTGTCCCTGGTCGAATACCAATAAGCACCGCGGCGCTTGTCCACCAACCAAGCAGCAATCTTATATGCACGCGGGTCCTGCGAGCGGACTCGAAGCAATGCTTGAAGCGCAAGAGCTGTCGTCTCGACATCGTCCCCCGCGTATGACTCCCCGTCCCGCCAGTAGATGAATGGAGGTTCAACTACAGCCAGCGTGAAGAGCCTGTCCAGCACGGCGTCGGCCTGAGCCCGCTTGCCAAGTGCACTGTACGCGAGGCACGTGTATGCCAGTGTCCGAGCATCCTTTGCATAGGTCAGCAGATCGAGAGTCTCGGTGACATTCCTTCCAGCCAAGGCAAGCACGTAGCAGGCAAATGCCTCGAGTTCGGTTTTCAGGTTTTCGCGCCCCAGAGAATCGGCAAGCCAGTCCAACCCGCGGCTGAGGACGGAATCATTGAGCGAAAACCCCGCCTTCCGCGCCTGGATTAGCCCATAGCACACATAGGCAGTCATCCACGGGTCGGACTTTCCGTATTCACACCACCCCCATCCACCGTCAGCCATCTGCATCTTGTACAACCTCAGCAGGCCGGTGCGGACCATATCGGGAAGTTTGTTTTTGAGTTCTGGATTCCTCAGAACGAGACTGTCCAGCGCGCGGTAAAGGACAACATCGGGCAGGAACGAGCTAACGGTCTGTTCCGTGCAGCCGTAAGGGTACCGCGCGAGATAGTCCAGCGCGCCGAGAAGGGTGCACGCGAGTGTCGGCGCCAGGCGGATTCTCAGGCGCAAGAGTTCTTTTATCGCGTCCTGCCGTACGTAGACTGTAAACACCTCACTTCCGCGCATTGAACCCAGGGCGCCTGCCCGCGTCGCACGGCGTTCCTCACCGTGGGCATACACTGGAAGCGCAAGCTGGACGGCATCACCGTTTCTGCTTCCGCGAGCAGAGGCTGTCAACACAGCGATACCCGGTCTCGAAGCAGTTGCCACCCAGTCGATCCGCCTATATCCTCCGGCAGGCACCTTGCCCTGCCACGAACACCTACCCTTCACTTTTAGACGACCAGCCCTAAGCGACACTTTGACAGTGTCTTGTGAGCCGGTGTAGTTGTGAACCACGGCAGTTATGAGGGCCCTGTCACCCTGAACCAAGAACCGCGGCGTCTGCAGGCGAACGAGCATTTCCTGACTAGCTGTGACAGAGGTTACAACTTGGCCGCATCTGGTGTCAGGCGTAATTGCTCGAACTGTGGCTCTCCACTTACCAAGATTGTCCGGTAGAACGAAGCTGACAACAGCTTTTCCGTCAGCACCCGTCCTAATGTCGGCTTGCCAAAACGCGGTGTCCAGAAAGCGCTTGCGGACAATCGGCGGTTTGGGAGCCCTGCGCTCAGCTACCAGGTCTCCAGTCTTGTCCGGACCGCTGAAATACACTTCCGGGAACGAGAACTGCGTCTCGACCTCATTGGGCCTCTTAGAGTAGAAGAAATCGAGAATTGGAATAGTATCGTCTTTTCGAATCGCGTAGACTGCCTCGTCGACAACACCGATAGACAGCTGAGAATCCACAGGTCTGCCAGACAGGTCTCGAGTGAATATGGTGTAAGTTGCTCTCTCGCGCGGATGGTAGCGTACCTTATCGGGTCTGACTGTGACATATATGGTTTGTGGATCCAGATTGACCTTTACGCGCACTTGCTGGTTTACAAATCTTTTGTTCCGAACAAAACAGACCCCTATGTAGAAATTAGGCTTGTACTCCTCTCGAACCGGAAGTTCGAACAAGGTTGTCTTTCCCTTACACTGTACGACGAAGTAATCGTAAACCTTCTCACCCTCGACCGTAACAAGTGCCACAGCGCCGGGATGAGCAGAACTGATGGCCACCTTAGCTATTTCGCCGACGGTGTAGCTTTTCTTGTCCGTTACAATGGTCAGCTCGCCATAACGGGCACCAGGAATTTGCTCGTAGGCACCGCCGAAGCACCAAACCCAAGCTGACGCAGTAATCAAGTTGCCCTCATCGTCTCGTGCTGATACGAGTATTCGCAGGTCGCCTTCGTCTTTCGGTGTGAAGGTTACAGAAGCTTGACCTGTCTTGTCGGTGGTGACCATTCGTTCTAGCCACTTGTTAAAGCGCACTGAGCCCTTATCGTAAACCTGCCGTCCGATGACGACTTTGAGATCTCTGCCAGCTGCTGGACGGCCTTCGTACTCTTTCGCCTGCAACGCCGCCACTACGCGACTACCAGGCTTGACGACATACCGATCGGGTTGGACAAACAGCGCAAATTCTCCGCGGGTCACAAGCACGCTTGCCGACGCCGTCTGCTCACGTCGGCTCGGATCCTGTACGTAGACTTCCACGACGAATTGCTGATCGGTGTCCCAGTCATAATCGTCTTGAGGTCTGGGCCAGTCAGCTCGGAACGTGATCTCAGCTGTGCCGTCGCGGTCGGTGCGCAGCGTTCCCCTTTGAACAGGCTCTCCGTAGCCCGCGTAACCCTCAGAGTCTGCCTCAAAGTAGTCGAAATCGTAATCACTCTCCCCGCCGAACCAGTAGTCGGTGCGCGTGATGTAGTAAGTGACCTTGGCATTTGCCACCGGACCTCCGAAATAGTACTCGGCCTTGATCTTCGCCGTTACAAAATCTCCGCGAGTGTAGCGCTTCTCCGGGAAAGAGACGTTCACGGAGAACTCCGGCTTTATGTAGCTCGAGACCGCGAACGTGCTTATGTGCTCACCGCCTTCCTTACCAACAACCGTAACAAGAGTATACGTCCCGGACATCGTCTCCGGATTAAGGGTAAAATCTCCGTGATAGCAGCCGAATTCGTCAGTCGTGTAGTTCGCTCGGTAAAGCAGCGTATCGTTAGGGTCGCGAACACTTACCGTGACGTCCTTGCCCGTTGGCGTTGAGTATCCGCTACCTGTGGTTTTTCTTACTATGCCCCTGAAATAGACCTTATGGCCAGGTCTGTAGACAGGCCGGTCGGTGTAGGAATACACCAAATAATCTTGCTCGCCGGCTTGGGAGAACACATAAGTCGATACAATTGCGAACTCATCGCGGTATCTAGCAACAAGTTTCCTTTCACCGTAGCCGCCACGACCGCCGCGCTCCTCCAAATGCACCAACCCATCGGCGTCAGTAACCCCCGAAGCAGTTGATTCGCTGTCGCTGTATAAATCCACGCGCGCACCGTTGATAGCAGCACCCGTTTTCAAGTTAACGACCATCGCCAACACTTTTGACCCGGAGGTCTTCGCTATAAGCCCCAGAGACGTCACCATAAGCCAATCGTTTCGCCTGACGCCATCCGCCTCAACTGAAAGCAAATAAAAGCCCGCCGGAAGTTGCGGTAAACGAATACGGCGAGTAAACGAACCGTCGGGACGTCGGCGGGTGATGACTGCCGATGTAGATGCTTCCAGTCGGAGCAGCGAGCTTTCCATAAGCCTTCTCGGTCGATACATCGAACCAAGGAAAGGCCTACGCGGAAGCTCCCCATAGCTGCTGAGTAGAAAACCCAGATTCGCCCCATACACAGCAATGAAGCGGTCCAGCTCGACTCTGTAGAAGTGCAGTTGTAGTGCGTTGGATTCGATGTAGCCCTCGCAAACAACCTCTCCGCGCTCGTCAGGAGTAAAGATGTGCTGCGCGGTGTAAATGCTGAAGTTGGGTTGGCCAACAGGCACTTCTATTGAAGCAGCGGTGACCTCGCCCTCTTCTATCCTGACCTTTGTCCGCACGGACTGGCGCCACGGCGCGCCGACATGCAGCACATATTCCCCGGCGGGCACGCGTTCGAAACGGAAGCGGCCGTCGCGCGTATCAGTGTAGTAAGATCCCTCTTCCTCTTGCTCTCGCCTAGTATCCGCAACTGGATATATCCTCACCCAGGCAGGAATGAGATTTCCTGATTCTTCTGCTATCACAGTTCCTTCCAGGCTGCCGACCGGCACCTGGCGCATGATTGCTGCGCCGAAAAGCCCCAATGCAAAAAGTCCAGCGGCCAGGCACGCAGCGCTATTACCAATAACCCTAGGAATTCGCATTGTCGCCCTCCTTCTGCCGGACGGCCCGCCGCGCCGCCGCACTTGTCACAGCGAACCACACAAGACCGAGAAGCACCGCCGACCCCAACACTGCAAACTGGATAAGACGACTCGGACTGAACTTGATGAACGACTTCACAAATTGGATTCCGGCCAGCTGTGCCGCGAGCACCATAGGAATAGGCGAATAGTCGGCCAAAGATCTGGCTGGGCGACCCGTCCCGGTGCTATATTCGAACAACTGAACAAACAACAAGAACACTAAAGACGCACTCAGCCCGCACATAAATCCGACAACCGCTTTCAACTGCCACACCAGGTAGATCACCACAGGCGCAGCTGCGGCAAGAAAACCCAGGAATGCGGATACAGCTAGCGCGCACAAGTCTCCTACCGCACCTTTGCGGAACGTTGAGATCAGCCCCAATCGATCCATGGACGACACCAGCGCAAACGGAAAAATGGCCCCCAAAATAGCTCCCACAAAGGAATAGTGGACGTGAAGGTCGGTCTTGTCAGCAGCAGGTTGGTATAATGCAAGAAAGACCCTGAAAAGAGTGAAAGCCAGCGCTGTTCCCAAGAAGCTCTCATATATCCGAACAAACTCCTCGCCGGAACCTGGTGGTCTTGAAAGCGCGATTACAGGCACGGCGACGCTAAGCGCACTGGCAAGACCTATGGCAATCCCCAGTCCGGACCACAGCTTGAACTCAGCTACCACAAAGCCAAGTATCAGGAGAACGCCGAAAGTTGCCACATCGAGCCCGGCCGTTTTTTCTTCCGCGCTCCGCAAAGCACTCGCAGCAAGCCAAGCGCACACTCCGATTACGGCAGCGCCCAACGCGGTAGCTTCCAACA
The DNA here is from genome assembly GCA_029907315.1 of Armatimonadota bacterium. GTDB lineage: Bacteria > Armatimonadota > UBA5829 > UBA5829 > UBA5829 > CALJES01. Next base: position 29,085 of record JARYME010000004.1, read on the forward strand.
ATTCCCACTTGGGTCCGAAACGCCACGCATAAACTGCACTGAGCACAACGGTTAGAATGCCCCCCAGAAGTGCTGCCAATCCTGCCCCCTTGCCAGGGTTTGAGTCGAACAGGCTCCGCGGCAGCGCCAGCACGGTGGCAAGAGCTGCAACCAGCGCACTCGCCGTTGTCAAGATGGGAAGCGACCACAAGAAGCGCTGGTTTACTGAGTCAAAGTGGTTCGCACAAAGCACGGTTCCAGAAGAGGTGATGAGGCATACGAAACACCACACCAAAACACTCGCGTCAAAAGCTTCAGTGCGCAGCAGTAAGCTGTAAAACATGAGAACTGACGCCATAATGGCTCCTATGGCGAATCCCATCATTGCGTCTGTCGGGTGCGTACGAAACAAAACCATTACCAGCGAGGAAGCAGATACGCCGGCAAACCCTGACTCCAGCAAGGCACAGCACCGCACTTTGAAGTAACCACTCGTCCGACGGGTTCTCAGCCGCGTCGCCGCCAGGTACATAAGAGCACCGGTGAAACCGCCGATCAAGAAACCGAACGCCAAGTCCTGACCCTGAGAAAATGGCGGAGCGGTGCGCATAGCCACACCCCAAAGGAGAAGAGTAAGAACGGCTGTGAGCACCGCAGCCAAAACGGAACTCCGAGATTCCACGGACGACACGAGAACTTCGGGTTCAGCAGAACGCGTTCCTATATATCGTGAAACGCACATCCCCACGACCCCAGCCCCGAATACAAACCATTCCGCACCCCACAACATAAACCGCCACCTTCCTTCATTTCACAAAGTAATCGACTTTTTCTCCCTGCGCCGCTGATTTCCTCTAATAGTAACGATACGGATTTTATACAAGTTGACGCATTTAGCTCGGCAACTGTAAGCATAGTCGATAAAAGCATCTGTGGTTTTTCCAAACGTGGGCAAAGAAATTTTCCTTAATTGCGGCGACTGGACGATCGTGTTACACTCATGCCTGCGAAGAACAAGGGGGGTGCCTAATGGATTCCGCACTTAGACTATCGCTCCTGTTGTGCGTCTGCGGCGTAGCGAGTTTGGCAGCGGCTGCCCGCGCTTCTGAGCAGTTGCTGGACATGCAGAAACTGCAGTGGTTAACACCAGTGGAGGGACCAACCTGCGAGCTTAGCGAGCGGTCGGCACTGGTGCGCGTTCCTCAAGCCCCAGACGGCTACAACCATTGGGTAGACGGTGTCGCGCACGCTCCTACACTGCAAATCGAAGCACCAGATGGCGATTGGGACCTTTCGGCAAAAATCGATCTAATCGACTTCACTCCTAACTCGAACTTCCACGTCGGGCTGGTCGTAGGATTTGCAGATGCGTACGTAATTATCTTTGGACCTTTTCAAGGACCAGCTGTTTGGAAAGAAGGAAAGTGGCCTGAGCTGTGGCTCGAAGGAACAGGAATGCCAGCGATGTCTAGGCTAAAAATAGACGCACGAGCCTTAGAGCTGCAGATAAGGAAGCGTCAAAACGAGTACGCATGCTACTATCGAAAGGGCGAAGGTGCCAAATGGGAAAGATGCGGTGAATACCTTGGCGTTTTTCCGCCCAGGTTTATCGGTGTAATAGGCAAGACGTTTTCCAACGGACCAGGGATTGCGTTCTCAGCGCGAGACCTCCGAGTTGAACCGGCTTCTTCAGAACATTCCACAGCGCGGATATGGGTCGATGCAAAGTCCAGCGGCGGTCGAATAGACCGCAACATATACGGTCATTTCATCGAGCATCTTGGCAGGTGCATCTATGGTGGGATATGGGCCGAGATGTTGTACAACCGCAAGTTCACCGGTGGCGTTGATAGTCAAGGCGTGATCGAGTCGTGGTCAGCATTTGGCGAAGACGCTAAATACTCGCGGGACAATATTGAGTTTTATACATCGTGCCAGTCCCAGAGAATCGAGCTCGCTCCAGGCAAGGAGGCCGGCATTGGCAAGCGAGATGCGAACCTCGCAATCAAGCCGCAGCGCTACGTGGTCAGAGCAGTGCTCAAGCAAAAGGAACTTAGCGGAGGTGTAACTGTGGCTCTGCGGCAAGGCAAGCACATCTATGCAAGCGCGCTAATCCCCGAGGTAGGTGAAGACTGGTCGGAGTACACCGTACAACTGGATGTGCTTGAGTCTGATCCTAATGCGGAGTTTTCAGTCACAGCTGTAGGTCCCGGCACGCTGTGGATAGGCTGCCTCTCTATGATGCCGGCAGACAATGTGGAGGGAATGCGACGAGACGTCCTTGAGGCGATAAAGCGGATCAAACCGCCGCTTGTACGCTGGCCCGGCGGCAATATGGTTTCGGGATATCACTGGGAAGACGGAATCGGCCCCAGAGACAAACGCATGCCCCGTTGGGAACGAGCTTGGAACGCCTGGGAATGGAACGATTTTGGAACGGACGAATATATCCGCTTCTGCCGATTGGTTGGTACGGAGCCATATATCTGTGTAAACGCGGGCGAAGGCCAGGCAGATGAGGCGGCTCGGTGGGTGGAATATTGCAACGGCTCGCCCGACACCCCCTACGGCAGACTGCGGGCGCTGAATGGGCATCCTGAACCCTATAATGTCAAGTACTGGGGCATCGGCAACGAGATGTATGGCGATTGGCAGTTAGGCCACTTAGATGCAACCAAGTATGCGCTAAAGTCCATAGAATTCGCTTGTGCAATGAAGGCAGTTGATCCATCAATCGTTCTAGTGGGTGTGGGCGTAGACAACGATTCATTCGGCAACTGGAATTCAACTGTCGCGCAGATCGCCGGAAGCTATTACGACTACTTATCTGTCCATTACTACAAAGGCCCGAGAGCAAAAGATCCTAAGGAACTGACGTACCTAAACCTGATATGCGCCTCTCTCGAAATCGAAAAGATGCTCGCCGCAACAGCTGATGTTGTGGAGCATAACTCGCCGAAGAAACTGCCGCTGGCTTTTGACGAGTGGAACATTTGGCTGCCACACGGGTTGGACAGCTCAATGTATGCACTGCGCGACGGTCTTTTCGCTGCTGGAGTATTCCACACGCTTCATAGGCTCTGCGACCGCGTCAAGATGGCTAACCTTGCTCAGCTTGTTAACGTCCTAGGAGCAATCCAAACAAGCATGACGGAAGTGGTAGAAACGCCCATTTACAAAGCGTTCGAGCTGTATTCGAATCTATTCGAAGCCAACCGGCTCGAAGTAAACGCAGAGTGCAACTTGTTCGATACTCCAGCTGGGAGAATGCCCGTGCTGGACGCGTCGGCTGCCATAAGCGAAGATGGCACTAAGCTAGTTCTGGCAGTGATAAACCGAGACCCTGTATCCGATCACCTGGCTGAGCTTAAGATCTCAGGGTTCAAACCCAGAGCTTGTGCGCAAGTAGCGGTTCTGAACGGACCGAGCGCCTTCGCAGTCAACAACTTTGGCAAGCCAGAGCAGGTAACGATCGAGCGCAAAAGCGTCGATGTGGATTTCAGTAAGCCCTACTCATTCCCGGCACACTCGGTCACGATTATGGTAATGAAAGCGCAGTAGTCACTTTTATTTCACTTAGGTATCTCATACGGCCAGGCTGCCAAGCCGCCGTCCAGAAAACACACACGTGTAAAGCCTTCACCTTCGAGAATGCGCTGAGCTTCCCACGCGCGCATGCTCGTCTTGCAAAAGATGACAAACTCTTTGTCGCGAGGCAGTTCCCCTGCTCTTTCACGCAGTTTGCCCAGCGGTATATGGACTACCCTCTCATGTCTGAAAGGCTGTGCCTCTACTTCAGCCGGAGTTCGAACGTCCAGTAGGACAAAGTCATCGTTGGCATCCAGCCGACTTTTGAGTTCTTGAGGCGTACAAGATTTGGCAAGCCCAAGAAGCTTATTGTCGACAACGTTCGCGGCGTGCTGGATAATGTCCACAGCAGTAGAATAAGGTGGAGCATAGCCCAGGTCTAAATCCGAGACATCGCGCGCTTCTATACCGAAGGTGATAGCCGTCGCGGCCACGTCTATGCGCTTTACGACCTCGCCAGTACCAAGGGCTTGCACACCCAGCAGTTTGCCCGTTTCAGAATGCGCAATCATCTTCATAATGACCGGCTTGGCTGCGGGATAGTAATGAGCGCGGTCGGGACCAGGTACCACAGCGGTCACACAAGGAATACCGTGCTTTTTGCAATCGCTCTCGGAGAGACCAACCTTTCCGACGTTGAAATCGAAAGCCTTGAAGACTACTGTGCCCAACACACCTTCGAACTTAGTGTTGCCACCAGTTACGTTGTCGCCTATAACTCTACCGTGCTTGTTCGCCGTTGAACCTAGTGGTGCGTAAATCGGTTTGCCAGTTATCAAATGAACGCTTTCGACACAGTCTCCACCCGCGTAGATGCATGGATCCGAGGTTTGAAGGTGCTCATTCACCTTGATGGCTCCTGTCTCGCCCAACTCGAGTCCGGCATCCTGAGCAAGTTTTACATTGGGTCTGACACCGATGGCAATCAATACCAGTTGCGCGGTGATGTTCCCTTTATCGGTGACCACTTCGCGTACTGCTCCACGGTCGTCCCCCTCGAAGCAAAGCACACGGGTGTCAGTGAGTACAGTGACGCCTCTGGATTCAAGATGTCTCTGCAGGTGGGCAGCCATCTCAGAATCCAGGACAGCAGGAACAATCGAAGGAAGCATTTCTATCATGGTCACGCGGAGTCCCTGTGTTACGAGAGCCTCGGCTACCTCGACGCCGATAAGTCCTGCTCCTACTATGACGGCTTCCTTACAACCTTCGGCGACCGCCTTTCTGATCCCCTCTGCATCGTGCGGATGATTAAGCCTGAATACACCTTTGAGATCAACACCTGAGCACGGAGGCACCGCCGCATCCGCACCGGTCGCCAAAACCAGCTTGTCGTAGGGTATTTCTTGTTTCTGCGCGGTTTCCAACGAAACGACCTCGACAACTTTTCTTTGTCGGTCTATACGCTCCGCAAGAGTTCTGCTCATTACGTTTATCGCCTTCACCCCTTTGAAGAAGGCCTCATCTCGAAGCGCCCCCGCTGGAGTCATCATAAGCTCGTCAGTAGTCTCAACCTGACCCTGAATGTAGTAAGGCATCCCGCAGCCTGCGTACGACAGAAGATCCCCACGCTCTATTATAGTGATCTCAGCTTTGGGGTCGCGCCGCCTAGCACGAGCCGCAGCCTTGGGACCGCATGCTACTCCTCCGATAACGACTATCCTGCTCCCACTCATGATGAATCTCCCAAAATCGTAATTCGGTTGGGTAGATTATACACCGACGGGAACAGTGCGGTATACTGGCGCAGGATTGGGAAGGCTCATTATAGAAGCACGCCTTGAGGACAGCGCATTATGGAAATCCCAAAAGTTGTCGGCGAATTTGCAACAGTAGTAACTGCTCTGGTCATCGTTTTGGACCCACTCGCCATAGTGCCCATACTGATAAGCTTGAGCTCGAACCACAGCATGAGAGAAAGTCGCCGTTTGGCTTATAGGATTGTGGCTGGGGCAACAGTTTTATTGCTGTTCTTTACGGTGACCGGCACTTGGGTACTTCAACTATTCGGTGTCACGTTAAACGACCTACGCATCGGCGGCGGACTGTTGCTGCTCCTAATCTCTCTGAAGATGGTAGTGGAGGGTCGAATCAGTCCAGGCAAGGAAGAGGATTACCGCGCCGCCATCGTGCCATTGATATCGCCTTTACTGGTCGGTCCCGGGGCAATCACGGCGGCGGTGGTTCTCGCCGCAATACACGGTGTTTGGTTCACTGCTCTGGCTGGTTTGGCATCTATGCTCATTTGCTTGCTGGTATTTTTGTCGGCGGGCCTAGTTCAACGCGTACTTGGTGAATCCGGAACGGACCTGGTGACCCGGGTGATGGGAATATTGGTTGCAACCATTGCGGTCGGCTACATCCGAGAAGGAATATTTTCCAGCGTGAAGGATTTCAGAAAGCTGTAAACAACCTCTCTGAGATGCTTCCCCGACGAAGCCCGAAGGGCCAACTGATGACCGAACACCCAAAGAAGTTAATCCGTGTGGTACTGGACACAAACGTGTTTGTAGCCGCTTATTGGGCGCCGTCAAGTGCATCCGCCCAGCTTATTCAAGCCTGCCGTAAGGGCTTGGCTCGTGCACAATATTCGCCTGAAGTTCGAAGCGAAGTTGAACGCGTGCTGCGTATGATCAAAGCCCGCCAACAGTTTCTGCAATCGCTCGAGGCTTTCTGGGCAACGGCGGAACAGGTGCGAGCAGTCTGCGTGGACACCGTCCGAGTATCCGACCCGGACGACCAAAAATTTTTGGAAGCAGCAGTCGGCGCCCAAAGCGATTTCCTGGTAACAAACGACCAGCACCTACTAAGCATTGGGCAGATCGGCCGAACGGAGATAGTAACGCCGTCCAGGGTGATGAAGATCATTGCGTACAATGTCTAGCCGCGCCTAGTCGGCTTAGGAGGATGTGACTACGGCTCGGCACATAAATCCGCCAGTGCTGCGCATATGTTATTCTGAACTGTGATGGCGGACGTGTTTGAACACAAATGGTTGTTCATGAGTATTGAGAACACTAACGGCTCACCAGACTTTGTCGTAAGGTAACCGGAAAGACTGCTGACTCTACTCAAGTACCCAGTCTTGGCACGAACATTTCCCTCTGCGGAAGTACCTTTCATCCGATTTTTCAGCGTGCCATCCACGCCGGCAATGGGAAGCGAATCGATGAACGCATGCGCGTGCGGATGTTGATACATACAGCTTAGGAGCTCAACCAAGCTCCTGGCAGTGACACAGTTCAATCTGGAAAGGCCGGACCCATCGGCTATGTAGATACCGCTCATGTCTACACCGCGTTGCGTTAGAAACTCGATCTCAACCTGACGACCAGATTCCACCGAACCATTCCCCTTGACACGTGCCCCCAGTGTTTTCAGCAACGCCTCCGCTATCAAGTTGTCGCTTGGTTTGTTGAGCAACTGTAGGATCTTTGGCAATGGCGGAGAAATGTGTTCGCACAGCAGAGTCGCACCGCTGGAAACGCGACCCTGCCTTACTTCTCCTTTCACTGAGATGCCTTGCTTGTGCAGTTCGTTCTTGAATACGTCACCGGCGTATAGAGCCGGCTCGTGAACAGTGACCAATGTTTCTGGAGCAGAGACCTTCGTGCCGACAGGTATGCTGCCACCGGCGCGAATAACGTTGGTACCGAGAACCCTATCAACCCACACTGTCTTTTCGGAATTTGCCTCACCAGTTATAGGAATGCTCTCAACGCGCAAGCACGAGGTAGCCGGTTCGAATCGGACAAGCGCAGGATCTCCGGGTTTCTTGCCTGGGTAGATCCACACACTCACGACGTTGCGATTTAGGTTCAAAGCGCTGACTTCTGCTGAATAGTAGTAGCACAAGTCATCCCAGGTCCATCCGGTGCCCAGTCGATGGTCGTCAAAAAACGAATCGTCCACAATCAAGTCGCCCGCCACCTTCTTGATGCCCTTGACCTTCATCTCCTTGGCTATTTCCGCCAGGTCCTTCGTCTCCAAAACCGGATCGCCTCCACCGACCAATGCGATGGAACCCTCTACGACACCTTGGGAACTCACCGGCGCACATGCGAAGACCTTGGTAGTGTAGACAAACTCTGGTCCAAGGCGGTCAAGCGCAACAGCCGATACCAGCAACTTCATGTTGGATGCGGGGATCATAGCCACATCGGCACAGCGCTCGTAAAGGGTCTTACCGGTCCGCAAAGACTTCACAAGAACAGCCTGTACGCCGTGCTTTAGGTTAGGGTCGGCAAGGAATTGATCAATTTGCTGCTGGAGTTTGCCGGCTTGCGCCCACGATGACACGCAAACTAGAACAGCAATCCACAATGCCGCGCTTCGCAACACATAACCCGCGATAATTGATCGTCGTCGAAATCCCATACTTATTTACCTATTCCTTTCACCCATATTGGCGTCCAGTGTTAATCAAAAGCAGGCAAGGAAGGCGACGACAGATCACCCACCCGGCCGCTGGACATTTGATGCTTGCGCCCGCAGTGCCGCCTGTATACCCAGTCCGACATAGCGAAGATAAAGGGTTCTGGTACGCGCACATTATACGCGATACGCTGGAAGAGCAGCACGATAAGCCTTATTCGAAGGAGTGCAATACATACGCATTATAGCTTCGCCCTACTGTAAACTTGTTTACATGCGAAGTCCGCAAAACCTTGACTTCCGAGACTTCCGCTCGCGGTCGTGTTGACACGTATACAGGGGACGAATATAATTTACGGGGTCGACTGTGACCAAACCAGCCGCAGAACTCGTCTTCCGGCAGCACAACATATAGACCGAAGACGAGCGGCGGCATTTTATTTGTGCGGAGGAGGATATCGACCTATGCATCGCAATAGTTTTGCTCGGCCGATTCTGGCGAAGCTGCTGACAATCGGCGCCGCAGCGGCGCTTTTGTTACTTGTTGCTCCAGCAGCTTTCGCCGGCGAGGCGATCGAGCTGCCGGATTTCAATGAGCTCGATATCATGTGGCCCGCAATAGGCATAGTGTTCGCGTGTGCTGTCCTTGCACTTCTGTTCGGAGGTGCTTGGTTCCGAGCGATCATGAAGGAAGACCCTGGATCGCGCGGTATGCAAGCAGTCTCTGCTGCTGTGCAGGAAGGTGCTTGGGCCTACCTGAAGCGGCAGATGAAGACGATGATTTGGTTTGTTATCATAATCGCCATCGGCCTTTATTTCCTCTACAAGCCGCTGCCTGAGTTTGGAAGCAAGGACATCAGGTTCAACGCTATCCCAGTCTACGCCGGCGTGTCGATAGCTTTCGTGTTGGGTGTAGCTGCCTCGTACATCGCCGGACTCGTCGGTATGATGATGGCGGTTCGAGCCAACGTGAGGGTCGCCAACGCCGCGCTGTCTAGTTTTCGGAAGGCTCTGTATGTCGCGTTCCGTGCAGGCGGCGTTTCAGGAATGGCTACCGTCGGACTTGGCTTGCTGGGCGCGTGTCTGGTCTTCTTCCTGTTTGGCAAGGAATCAATGAAGGTTCTCGTGGGCTTCGGATTCGGAGGTTGTCTTGCAGCGCTCTTTATGAGAATTGGCGGTGGCATCTATACCAAAGCTGCAGACGTGGGCGCCGACCTGGTTGGAAAGATCGAAAAGAATATACCTGAAGACGACCCCCGCAATGCGGCCACTATTGCCGATAACGTAGGCGACAACGTCGGAGACTGCGCGGGTATGGCAGCTGACGTATTCGAAAGCTATGAGGTTACATTGGTCGCTGCCATCATTCTCGGCGCAGCAGCAGCAGCGGCCGTAGGCGGCGGAGCTGCCGTCCTTGCACTGGTCGTTTATCCCCTTTTGATGAGAGCAGTTGGTGTTATCGCCTCTATCATAGGCGTGTATTCGGTTAAGGGCAGGGACGATATAGACATGGACCCGATGAAGCCTATCAACATCGGGTTCTGGGTGTCGGCTATCTTTGCAATCCTCGGCTTCTACCTAGTTTCGTACTACATATTCGCACTTAGGGTTCCAGTAGCCGGCTTTGAATGGTGGCGATTTGCAACTGCAAATCTTGTAGGTATCGTCTTGGCGCTTGTGATCGGTCGTCTGACGGAGTACTTCACTTCGACGCAGTACAAACCGGTGCAGGAAACTGCTAAGGCTGCCAAAACCGGTCCCGCGACCGTTATTTTGACCGGGTTCGCCTCCGGGCTCGAATCCAGTGTATGGGCGATAGTAGCGATTTGTCTAACTATCCTCGCTGCTATGCTGCTGTTCAAAGGTGATCCTGCTCTGGCTGCGTATGGTATTGCGTTGTCAGGACTTGGGCTCCTGTCTACGACGGGCTTCATGCTGGCGATGGATACCTACGGTCCTATCTCGGATAACGCCAATGGCATATTCGAGATGTCAGGGGCATTGAAGGACGCGGGCGAAGATTCGAACGCCCACAAGATAGTTGCGAAGCTTGATGCTGTCGGCAACACGACTAAAGCCTTGACAAAGGGGCTGGCTATCGCTACTGCGGTCATTGCCGCCACCGCGTTATTCAGGTCGTTCATGGCAGACGCAAACCTGCTGGAAGTCGGTCTTCGAATAGACTGGACCCAGGTCTTTATAGGGCTGCTGATCGGCGGCGCCGTGCCGTTCCTATTCTGCTCGTTTGCGATCAATGCAGTCAGCCGAGCTGCATTCCAGTTGGTGGAAGAAGTTCGGCGACAGTTCCGCGAGATAGTCGGCATAATGGACTATGATCCCCGCTCCGGATCGGACAAAGGCAAGCCCGACTATCAGCGATGCGTCGAGATCTCAACTGCCGCCGCCCAGAAAGAGCTTTTGTCTCCGGCTGTGCTCGCTGTGAGTGCACCGATTCTTGTTGGTTTTGGTTTGGGATACGGAGACCCTGTGAAGGGCGCAGCTGCGCTTGGCGGATTCCTGGCTGGTGCTATCCTATCGGGACAACTTATGGCAGTTCTCTTGGCCAACACCGGTGGGCTCTGGGACAACGCGAAGAAGACTATTGAAGCTGGAATGTTCGGCGGCAAAGGAACGGACGAGCACAAAGCCGGGGTAGTGGGCGATACGGTCGGCGACCCGTTCAAGGATACAGCCGGTCCTGCTTTGAACCCGCTTATCAAAGTTATGAACCTCGTGGCTATTCTGGTTGCACCCATTGCGATTCAGCCGATCGCGAACACAGCCAGAACGGCAGTCGTCATCGTGGCGATTCTTGCTCTCGCTGGCGCAACACTTTGGTCGAAGCGAGGAGGCTTGGAAGCCGAAACGGGCGATTCTTCCGGAAGTTCCAGCAAGGCACAGGCGGAAAAAGAACCGTCAGCAGTGTAAGGTCAGGCTGCTTTGCGTATGCGCTCGGCCCTATGAGTCACACTTGGCCCATAGGGCCGAGTTGTTTTACGGTTGCTGTGCATCAGAATTCTGCGGCGTACGAGGAAAAGAAGCAACAACCGGCGCCAGAGGCTAGGGCGCGGTTGCACGAGGTCATAAGTCTGGCATCATCTAAAACCAAGTAAGTGTTCTCCTCGAAATTGACTGTGTGAAGAGCGGGTGATATCATGCCGCCGGAGGCAGCAAACTGTTATTGAGATCCACTTTTTGCCTCACAGTGGTTGCACCATCCAGTGTCGTAGGCATCATAGCATGGCGTCGACGTACGATTACCCCAACATTCGTGACCGGCTTGACGAGATATTACCTCGCGTCACCAAACCTGCAAGGTATATCGGCGGCGAACTTAACTCGGTCGTCAAACCGAAAGAACACGTTAGAGTCAGGGTTGCACTGGCTTTCCCCGACACCTACGAAGTTGGAATGTCCAACTTGGGACTTAGGATTCTTTACCATGTCCTCAACACCGTCGACGACGTCTTTGCAGAACGCGTGTTTGCACCAGCAGCAGATATGCGAGACGAGATGCGACGTGGTAGCATCCCCTTGTTCTCCTTGGAAACCGCTTCGCCGCTAAAACAGTTTGACATCGTTGGCTTTTCGCTGGCTTATGAGCTAACCTACACGACCGTTCTGGAAATGCTTGATCTGGCTAGAATCCCTTTGCGTTCGAACGAACGCGACGAGTCAGACCCGATCATTATCGCAGGCGGACACTGCACTTCCAATCCCGAACCGATGGCCGAATTCGTTGATGCATTTGTCATAGGCGACGGAGAGGAAGTTGCGTTGGAGATAATGGAAGCCGTCAAGCATCACAAAGGTAATAGATACGCCACCCTCCGCGCACTTTCTGAAATCCGAGGTGTTTACGTGCCCAGCCTTGGCATGAGGACTAGAGTTTGTGCCCGTCGGTTGGCTGATCTGGAACAGGCTCCATACCCGACAGCGCTGGTGGTTCCTCACACCGAAATCGTACACGACAGAGCGAATGTCGAAATAATGCGAGGATGCACAAGAGGCTGTCGGTTCTGTCAAGCAGGAATGATCACCCGACCCGTCCGAGAAAGAACGCTTGACACACTGGTGCGACAAGCTGCCGAAATTGTTGCGAACACCGGCTACGACGAAATAGCGCTGACGTCCCTATCCAGCGCCGATTATTCTCGCATAGAAGAGCTGGTGAAGATTCTTATAGATAAGTTCGAACCGCGCAAAGTCGGCGTCTCGCTGCCAAGCCTTCGCGCCGACGCGGAATGCGTCCGACTAGCCAGTGAAATACAGCGAGTTAGGAAAAGCGGGCTGACGTTTGCACCGGAAGCAGGTACTCAGCGTCTTAGAAACGTTATCAACAAGAACGTAACTGAAGAAGACCTTCTAGCTGCAGTGAGCGCCGCCGTAGATGCCGGTTGGAGGCGAGTGAAGCTGTACTTTATGATAGGGTTACCTACGGAAACGGAAGAAGATATCGCAGGTATAGCCGATCTTGTGAACAAGGTGTTGAACGTCGGCAAAAGCCGCGGTAGTCCGTTGACAATCTCGTTGACCATCTCGCCATTCGTGCCGAAACCTCACACGCCATTTCAATGGCGCGGCATGGCCGAGATTGAGGAACTCGAACACAGAATATCAATTCTCAGAAGACTTATCCGAAGCAAAAATGTGACTTTGAACTGGCACGACCCTGCAGCAAGCCGAGTAGAAGCCGCACTCGCACGGGGAGATCGCACCGTGGGCAAGGCAGTATATGAATCGTGGGCGCTCGGTGGCTACCTTGAACAAGACAACTTCGACGCGAGCCGCTGGCAGGAAGCTTTCGATGCCGCAGGGTTAAGTGTTGACTATTACGCCCATCGCTTGATTCCATATGACGAGCCGCTGCCGTGGGATCACATAGACGTTGGTGTTTCGAAGGGTTTTCTAATAGCCGAAGACAGGAAAGCGTCACAGGGAGAAACGACTCTCGACTGTCGTTGGCACGGCTGCGTTGGCTGTGGACTAAAATGCCCAGCACCAACAGTCAAGCAGCCTCCGGAACAGAAACGCGAGTTACAGCTTTCAACATTGCAGGCGGAAACTCAGAGAGCCGAGGCACCGTCAGCGGCAACTGACAACATTTGGGATGCTGTGTGCGTGTTCGAGAAGCGAGAACAAGCGAAATGGCTGGGACACTTGGACGTGGCCAGAGCGTTCGAAAGAGCAGTTCGTATGTCCGAGCTAGATGTGGAATACAGTCAGGGCTTCAACCCTCGACCACGCATATCGTTTCCGTCGGCTCTACCATTAGGAGCAACGGGCGAGGCAGAAATAGTCATTATTCGCCTGAGAACAAAGATCTCGCCGCGGTTTGTAACGGAATTAATTAACAGTCATCTTCCCTCCGGCATAAGGATCGTATCCACAACCGTCAAGAAAGGCGGCCATAAGGTGCCTCCTGTCAGCGCATCAGAGTACCTGGTCACTATCGACATGCCGACAGGCGCGACGACTGAGGATGCAAGGAGAGCAACAGAGCAACTCCTAGCGCAGTCACGAATTGACTACGCAAGAGAGTCCGGCGGTAAGCGGCGAACAATAGATCTGAGATCCGGGATAGAAAGTCTCGCTGTCCTTCCAGACAGTCGATCCAACGTCGCTGTGCTGCAAATGGTCCTTCCGCAGCGCGAATTTGCCGTAAAACCGTCGGAAGTGGTGCAAGCACTGTCTAGCTTTCTGTCAGGAATAAGAATTCGTTCGATCCACAGAAAACGACTCATAATAACCGAGCACGGTAATTATGCGAGGAAAGATTCTAGGTCACCCAACTCTTATCAACAATAAGGAAACGTGGTCGTGCGTCGGCAGCAAACTATGGACAATGCTCGGAAACCTTGAACAAGAAAGGAGGTGATAGTAGGTGTCAAAAGAAATCCTGGTCAACGTCGACAGCCGAGAAACCCGTGTGGCGATTATCGAGTCCGGGAAGCTGGTCGAGCTGGCGGTAGAACGCGAAGAGCGTGTTGTTGGCAGCATATATAAATGCAAGGTGGTCAACGTGCTCGCAGGGATGGACGCAGCCTTTGTGAATATCGGACTGGAGCGAAATGCGTTCCTGTATGTAGGAGACGTGCTGCCTGATACGGATGAGGAATTTCCCGCGGTACGAAAAGAATTCGGGCGGCACATGAGCATTAAAGATGTGCTGAAGCCAGGCCAGGAACTGCTTGTCCAGGTTGTAAAGGGTCCCCGCGGGACGAAAGGTGCCCGTGTGTCGACGAGGATAGCCCTGCCGGGTCGCTACTTGGTCTTGATGCCTGACGCCGATCACGTGGGAGTTTCACGCAAAATCGAGATTGACAGTGAGCGGGAAAGACTGCGGAAACTCGCCGAGATGATGAAGCCGCCCGGATTCGGTCTAATTGTGCGCACCGAAGCAGAAAGCAGAAGCGAGGCAGAGCTGCGCAAAGATCTGGACTTCCTGATGCGGATGTGGAACCAGATTCAGGAGAAAGCAGCCAAGATTTCGGCGCCTGGGCTGGTGCATCAGGACTTGAGCCTGGTATACAAGACCATCCGAGACTCATTCAGTTCGGACGTGAGTAAGATGATCATCGACTCTCCAGTTGAGTACGAGAAGGCGCTCGAGTTGGTAGAGCTGCTCTCTCCAAAAATGAAATCACGGCTTCATTTGTACGATGAGCCGGAACCTATATTTGAACGATACGGCGTAGAGCAAGAAATCGAGGATTTGCTGCGGCGCACTGTTTGGTTGAAATCCGGAGGACACGTAACTTTCGATCTCACGGAGGCGCTTACAGCAGTAGATGTCAATACAGGTAAGTTCGTGGGAACTACAAGCCTCTCGGACACAATTCTGCGAACCAACTTGGAAGCCGTCGTTGAAATCGCCAGGCAGTTGAGATTGAGGGACATTGGCGGGATCATCGTCATCGACTTCATCGACATGTCCTCAGCCAGAGACCGGCAGAAGGTAGTCAGTGCTCTCGAAAAAGAGTTGCAAAAGGACCGCACACGAACCAAAATTTGCCACATCAGCCCTCTTGGCTTGGTTGAAATGACCCGAAAGCGCACAGGCGAGACCCTTGTGGAGATTATGACCGAGCCGTGTCCCTACTGCCAAGGCAGGGGACGCGTAGAAAGTGCGCAGACGGTGAGTCTGAAGATTGAAAGGGAGCTCAGGCGACTTGCAATAGAATCGGACGATGAGGCTTTTCTCGTCAATGCTCATCCGGAAGTCGCACTGCATTTGATCGGCAGCTTGGGCGAAGTAGTCGACGAAATCGAGCGCCGCATAAAACGGGCGGTATATGTGCGCGCGAACGAATCAATGCACATAGAGCAGTACGATATCATTCCCGGGGACTTGCAGGAGTTGGACCGTCACTTACTGCCCTGGAAAAAAGGTGATGTCGTCGAGTGCCAGGTGACAACCAATGCGTTCGTGAGCTTGCCTAGAGCAAGCGCTTGGTTAGACGGCTACCTAATCGACCTCGAAAACGGCGGAAAATACGTAGGCAAGCGAATAAAGGCAAAACTGACGGCAGTTAACCGCTCGTATGCGTGCGGTCAAGTGGTAAGCGATAAGCATGTTGACAAGGTTATCGCTTCCTGATAGTATATACTGTGCACAAACGTGGGGCATTGGTAAGCCAATGCCCCGCTTAATCACTTAGGATACAACAATTAGTAATCAACGCGGGGGTGTTACAGTGTACGCCATAATTCAGGCTGGAGGCAAGCAGTATAAAGTGACAAGTAATGACGTAATATCCGTCAATCGGCTTGCCGTACCAGAAGGAGAGGAGATTGTGCTGGACCGCGTGCTGCTGGTTGCAAAGGATGGCGGCATTCAAGTAGGCACCCCGTTCGTACCGGGAGCAAAGGTTATAGGCCAGGTGCTTCGCCATTATAAAGGCCGCAAGATCCGTGGGTTCACGTATAAACCGAAAAAGGACGAACGCCGACGATTCGGCCACAGACAGCTTCTGACATCAATAGCAATAAAAGAAATTCAAGCATAAAGACAATAATGGGTATCCCTATGTTCCGTCCGCTGGCTTAAGGTGGTCGGAGCAGGTGGGTTTTGGAGGTGGATACACATGGCTCATAAGAAGGGTGTTGGCAGTACAAGGAATGGAAGAGATAGCAACCCCAAGCGCTTGGGCGTTAAAGAATTCGCCGGCCAGATAGTGAAAGCGGGCAGTATTTTGGTGCGTCAGCGCGGAACGCCGTTTCATCCAGGACGCAACGTTGGAAGGGGCAAGGATGATACACTCTTCGCACTGATTGACGGCGTTGTCAAGTTCGAAACCGCCGGCGGCAAGAAGTGCGTGAGTGTGTATCCTACGTCCGGTTAGATTGGGGCTGCGCGTTCGAGTCTCTGCCCGTCTGGGCGCTACGATTGGAAAACTTGTGCAAGCGAGGAACTTTCCAAATCAATTTGGGGTATAGGTCGCGCTCAAACAACAGTTTCGAAGCCTGCGAGGAAGGAAAACGCCCAAGGGTGTTTCCTTCCTCGTTACTTTTTGAGCATGCTGAAAGACGCTCGTAGAGAAGGCGGGTGACTCCAATGGTGAAATGGTCCCTGTATGCAGCCGGTGTGTTGATTATCGGCATAGCGGCTACGGCTCTTTTAACAAGCCACCAATCCATCCCACAAGAAAGCAAGGTTCCCGTGAACAAAACGCTGACCCAAGCCACTTCTGAATTCGGTTTTCGACTCCTCAAGCAGCTTGCCGAAGAAGGCAAGGAAAAAAATGTATTCATCTCGCCGGCTAGTGCCTCGATAGCGCTTTGCATGACCTACAACGGAGCGGCTGGGGAAACGAAGCGTGCTATGAGCAGGGTACTGACGCTAAACGGATTAAGTCTCGAAGAGGTAAATAACGGGTGCAAGAATATTCTCGAGAACATGCGAGCGCCGGGTAAAGGTGTAACCGTTCATCTCGCCAACTCGCTTTGGGCGCGTAAGGGCATCGAATTCAAGCCTAATTTTTTCGACGCGAACCGGCGGTACTACCAGGCGGAAGTCAGCGTCCTGGATTTCGCGAACCCAAAGGCACCGAAAACCATCAATAACTGGGTAAACGCGTGCACACAGGGACGCATAAGAGATATCGTCGAGCGAATCGAACCCAATACAATACTGTTCCTCGTCAATGCCGTGTACTTCAAAGGCGCCTGGCAAGATAAATTCGACCCCAAAGATACTCATCCTGCCGAATTCTCACTGCCTGGCGGTTTCACCAAAACAGTGCGGATGATGTATCGTCACGGCAGGGTCAAGTATCTACCCGGCGATGGATTCTCAGCCGTAAGCTTGCCATACGGCGACGGCAGATTCTGTATGTATATCTTTCTGCCGAATAAAGATTCAAGCCTATCAGAGTTCTGTAAGAAACTTAACGTTCAGAATTGGAACAAGTGGATGCAAGGATTCCACAGCGTAGAATGCGATCTCTCAATACCAAAATTCACAATCGAGTATGAGTCTGAGCTTCGTAAAGCACTATCAGCTCTCGGAATGACTATCGCATTCGACCCGAACCGGGCCGATTTCAGCAATATGTGCCCTATTCCTCCCTTGCCTAACGTCTACATTAAGAGCGTGTTGCACAAAACATTCGTCGAGGTTAATGAGGAAGGAACGGAAGCGGCTGGCGCTACTAAAGTCGAAATGGGGCTGACATCAGCTGCACCGTCTATATCTTTTACAGTGGACAGGCCGTTTTTCTGCGCGATTTCGGACAGCTTCACCGGTGTTGTGCTATTCGCAGGTTTGATCTACGAGCCTATGTAACAAGTGAGGAACACGGCACTCACCAGACAGTGCTTGGAAACTATGCAGTTTGTCGACGAGGTTGAGATAACGGTAAAAGGCGGCGACGGCGGGAACGGCATTGTTGCATTCCGACGAGAGAAACACGTCCCGCGGGGAGGACCGGCCGGCGGGGACGGCGGCCACGGTGGCAACGTCATAATAGAAGCAGACGCCAAACTCAACACGTTGGTCGATTTAAGATACAAGAAATACTACGCCGCTGAGCGAGGCGGCGACGGTGGACCCAACAACAAGAGAGGGAAAGACGGCGAAGACTTGGTCCTGAAGGTTCCGGTCGGAACAATCGTCTACAATGCCGATACTGGCAAGATCATTGCCGATCTTGCTCACGACGGCGCACGGTGTGTTGCAGCACGCGGCGGCAGAGGAGGTCGTGGCAACGCTAGCTTCGCTACATCCACAAACCAAACACCAAGATTTGCGGAAAAGGGTGAACCCGCAGAGGAAGTGCACATACGACTCGAGCTCAAGCTACTTGCGGACGTGGGCATCATCGGTTACCCGAACGTCGGAAAGTCGACACTGATTTCCAAAATCTCCGCCGCCAAACCGAAGATAGCCGACTATCCGTTCACCACTCTAGTACCGAACTTAGGCGTAGTCAGGGTCGACGATAAATCGTTCGTTGTAGCCGATATGCCCGGGCTTATCGAAGGCGCACATGAAGGTCTGGGACTGGGCGACCAGTTTCTGCGTCACATCGAAAGGACAAGGCTTCTGGTTCATGTTCTGGACGTGTCGGGTCTGAGCGGCCGAGACCCGCTTGAAGACTTCGAGAGAATAAACCACGAGTTGTCCGCATACAGCGAAAAGCTCGCAGCACTGCCGCAGATTGTAGCGCTCAACAAGATTGACGTACCTGGGTCTGCCGAGGTTGCAGCGCCCGTTCGCCAGAACCTGCAAGAACGAGGATATACCGTCTACGAAATATCCGCACTGACTGGCCAGGGAGTGCAGGAGCTGGTTTACGGGATTGCCGAAAGGCTTGAATCTCTGCCACCCCGGGAAGAATTCCCGGCCGAAGAAGTTGCGTATTTTACGGTAGACCGCGAGTCGGAGACTTGGCGCGTCGTAAAGACTGGTGACGGCCAATTTGAAGTTATAGGCAGGCCCGTCGAAATGTTGGTTGCTCGAACGGACCTTGATAACGAATACGCTCTTCAGCGACTGCACCGCCAACTAGAGAAAATGGGCGTGATAAGTGCACTTCGAGAATCTGGAGCTAAGCACGGAGACATCGTCACAATTCGAGGCGTAGAGTTCGATTTCTGGAATGAGAGTGAATGAAAGACAGGTTCGCCGGATAGTTGTAAAAGTCGGAACGAGCAGTTTGGTCTCGGAGCGCGGATCTCTCGATCGAGAGAAGATGGCCAACCTAGTCGACCAACTCGCTGAGATCAAGCGACGCGGCATAGAGGTAGTGCTCGTTACATCGGGCGCTATCAGGGCAGGTATGGAAAGACTGGGCATTCAGAGAAGACCGCGGAACATCCCAGACCAACAAGCCAGTGCCGCAGTAGGCCAGAGTCTACTCATGAATACTTACACGGAGCTGTTCACCAAACACAACATCATCCCGGCACAGGTACTTCTAACAAGGGACGACTTTCGGGACCGAGTGCGCTACTTGAACCTCCGCAATACAATGCATACCCTCTTCCGATTCGGTTGCCTGCCCATCGTTAATGAGAACGACACCGTCGCCATAGAAGAAATTAGGTTCGAAGAGAACGATACCCTAAGCGCATTGGTTGCCGCAAGCATTGATGCGGACTTGCTCCTCAACCTATCGGATGTGGAAGGTCTTTACGAAGAGGACCCTCGCAAGAACAGGAAAGCCAAGCTGCTGGAAGAAATCCGCGAGATTACACCAGAAATAGAAGCATTGGCAGGCGCAACCGGAACAGATTACGGACGCGGAGGAATGCGAGCAAAGATCGAGGCAGCCAAGATCGCAACAAGCTCAGGTGTGACCATGATCATAGCGCGTTCCACAAAGCCGCACGTAATAATCGACGCGGTTGAAGGTAAGAATGTCGGCACTCGCTTCGTGGGTGAATCATTAGGACTCAGCCACCGAAAACGATGGATCGCCTTTGGAAATCGTATCAAGGGTAGGATTATTATAAACGAAGGCGCCAAAAGAATGCTGCGCGAGCGGGGTAAGAGTCTGCTGGCTGCAGGCATAATCGGATGTGAAGGTAGTTTCGATGTTGGCGATTTGGTAGCCATCGTCGATGAAAAAGGCGAACAAGTGGGGCGCGGCTTCGCTAACTATTCATCCTGTGAAATCGAACAGATAAAAGGTAAGCGCTCCAGCGAAATCGAAAAGATATTGGGACACAAGGATTTCGACGAGGTTGTGCACCGAGACAACTTGGTACTGGGTGTGTGAATCTGAAATCGTACGACGCAGGAGCTGAGATATGAGCGAAGTCGAGAGGAAATGCCGCGAAGCAAAGAGCGCTGCCTCCAAACTTGCCGTAACCGGAAGTGGCCTAAAAGATAAAGCACTCTTGGCAATTGCCGAAGCTCTGGAACGACAGGAGCAAGTCATCCTTGACGCCAACGCGCGCGATTTGAAAGCGGCCGAGGAAAGTGGTATCAGGGGAGCAGTGTTGAAACGCTTAGCTCTCGATCATAAGAAAATCGCCCAGATGACCGAAGGTGTTCGCCAGATTGCTTCGCTGCGAGACCCTGTGGGCGAGACAATAGACGGCTACATCAGACCTAACGGGATGGAGGTGCGAAGAATTCGCGTCCCGCTGGGAGTTATCGGCATAATCTACGAGTCAAGGCCGAATGTGACTGTCGATGCAGCAGCCCTGTGTCTGAAAGCAGGTAACGCAGTTGTGCTGAGGGGCGGTTCGGAAGCGATTAACTCCAATCTAGCACTAGCTGGAATAATTCGAGATACGCTTGCCGCAAACGGTTTACCTGCGGAAGCCGTTCAGATAATAGAGACAACCGACAGAGCCGCCGCACTTGAGCTGATGAGAATGAAAGCGTATATCGATTGCCTGATACCTCGCGGCGGCAAGGGCTTGATTCAGACTGTGATCGAAAACGCCACTGTTCCTGTAATAGAACACCTTGACGGCAACTGCCACGTCTATGTAGATGATGCCGCAGATTTGGCAATGGCAGAAGAAATAGTTATGAACGCCAAGGTGCAAAACCCGGGAGTGTGCAATGCTATGGAAACACTACTGGTAAGCGAAGCAGTTGCGGCAGAGTTCCTACCCAAAATTTGCAAACGTCTAATGGACGCAGGCGTAGAATTGCGCGGCTGTGAGAAGACAAGGCAATTGGTTCCTGGCATAAAAGAAGCCACAGAGGAAGATTGGTTCACGGAGTACCTCGACTTGATTCTGGCCGTCAAGGTGGTAAGCGGGATTGATGAAGCAATTCAGCATATCAACACCTACGGAAGCCATCATTCCGATGCCATAGTTACCAAGGATTACTCGGCAGCCAGACGTTTTTCAAACGAGGTAGACTCAGCGTGCGTGTTTGTAAACGTGTCGACCCGGTTCTCAGATGGTTACGAATTCGGTAAGGGCGCGGAGATGGGTATCAGCACCCAGAAGCTCCACGCCCGTGGGCCTATGGGAGTGGAAGAGATTACCACATACAAGTACGTGGTCACCGGCAATGGCCAGATCCGACAATAGCCCAACTCTGCGAATCGGTATAATGGGCGGGACGTTTGACCCGATCCATATAGGGCACTTGATAGTTGCCGAGGAAGCGTGGCAGCAATTCGGCTTGGACGTGGTGCTTTTTGTGCCTGCTGGTGATCCGCCGCACAAGAGCGGTAGAGTAGTAGCGCGTGGCGAAGATCGCCTTGAAATGGTCAAACTTGCTGTTAATGACAATGAACACTTTGAGTACTCCACCGTGGAGCTCGACCGCGTGGGGCCGTCCTACACAGTGGACACTATCCGCGAGCTTCGCGAGCTACTTGGTGAATCCACACAAATATACTTGCTCATAGGAACAGATGAAGCCAGGGATCTGATGACATGGCACGAGCCCCGCGGAATTCTGGAGCTTGCAACTATCGTGGTCGCCGACCGACCGAACTACACTTTCGAAAGTGCGGTGCGGCGACTACCTGAGGATTTTGCTAGTGCGCTTGTGAGGCTTCGAGTTCCACGCGTGGACATCTCGTCAACCGACATTCGGCGCCGCGTTCGAGCGAATTTGTCAATTCGATATCTGGTCCCCCGCGACGTAGAAAACTACATCCTGGATAAGGGTTTATACGGAAGCTAACGATGAAAGGCGTATCCTGGAAGAGTGCACTGGTCGTGATACTGCTAGGATCTGCAGTAGGCGTGGCACTCGGCACATTTCTCGCCGTGTGGTTGCCAACAATGAAGGCGACCGGCACCGGCTTTGTTGATGTCTTTGGCAGCGCGTTTCATGGGCGGCGCTACGTGCGGATCCTGATGATAGGCGAAGATGATACGGCAATCCGAAATAAAAACGGACGCGGACTCTCAGACACTTTAGTGGTAGTTGCACTCGACACTCGAACCAAGGAAATACGAGCCATCTCCATACCACG
This sequence comes from Armatimonadota bacterium, assembly GCA_029907315.1. GTDB lineage: Bacteria > Armatimonadota > UBA5829 > UBA5829 > UBA5829 > CALJES01. The sequence continues at coordinate 51,428 of JARYME010000004.1, forward strand.
CGATACGCGCGTTGAGATACCGGGTCACGGATACTGCAAGATAAACGCGGCTCACGTATTTGGCGGACCACAGTTGACAAAGGAAGTGGTTCAGAATCTCTTGGGGGTACCGATAGACTACTACATAAAGACAAACACGCGCGGACTTAGAGGGCTAGTGGATCTGGTGGGCGGCGTCTACATAAAGATCGACAAGGACATGCACTATGTAGATCGCCGCGGCGGTTTGTATATTAACTTGAAGGCAAAACCCGAAAAACAGCTCCTCAACGGCAGGCAAGCCGAGGGATATGTCAGGTTTCGGCACGATGCATTTGGCGACAGCGGGTATAAAATCGTAGATGGCAGAAAGGTCCCGACTGGGCGGATAGTGCGTCAGCAGATATTCATGCGTGCGCTCGCAAATAGGATTCTGAGCCTGCCCACCAAAAGAGAGAGGGCACGAGTGCTTCAGAGAGCCTATGAACGCGGGTATATAGTGAGTGATCTTAATCTGAAGGACTGGGACCAACTGGCCGACTTGATAAAAGACTTCAAGGTCGAAGAAATGAAGATGGCTGTTCTACCAGGCCGTCCAGGCAACATTGGCGGGGTCAGTTATTGGCTGCCGGACTTCACTGAAGCCAGACAGGTAGTCGCTGAGATGCTGCTTTTTCAAGAGCCAAACCCTACGGTTGAGGTGTTGAACGGTAGCGGTGTGCCGGGCGCCGCTAGGAGGATAGCTGAGAAACTGACTGAGGCGGGCTACCAAGTTACCCGTACCGACAATGCTCCAAAGTCCGACTACTATCAATCGATGATTATTACACACAAGGGAAAGACTGAACCTGTCAAACGGCTTGCTGAACTCGTCGGATCTGACCTGATCATTGAAGACGGAACACCAAGCAAGGCCGCAGACGTCACAGTTATTGTAGGTAAAAGTCAAGCAGGGCAGTGAGCACGCCGCCGGGTAGATGGCGGGGTGCACGATTATCAACGACAACTACCGGATCACCGGAACAAATTCTGAGAATCAGGGAGAAAGCGACTATCGAGACCCTAGAAAAGCTTCGAATAGTACAAGAGATACTGCGCGAGAAGAAGGCCGAGGATGTCGAAGTTATCGAGGTAGGCACTCGGACGCTGATAGCCGACTACTTTGTAATAGCCAGTGGAACCTCGAACACTCACATCCGGGCCATAGCGGATGGGTTAGTAATTGACGGCAAGCACCGTGGGCTGAAGAAGGATAGAGTCGAGGGGTACAAGGAAGCCCGGTGGGTGCTCGTTGACTATGGGGATATAGTCGTTCATATCTTTGCGCCAGAGGAGCGCGCTTACTACGATATCGAATCTCTTTGGCGCGAGACGGCTATCAAGCTCGGCAGCTCCTAGGTTCGCAGAGCGGTATGCAAGTGAGCGAACTCTCAAGAGGTGCGGTTTCGTGGATGCCGAAGCTGTCAGGAAGCAAGCTGAATTCGAACGCCTCTTCCTCGCCGCGCGGGTCTGCCGAATGCGCGGCGATTATCAGCAAGCGCAGGCTTTGATAAATCAAGCCCTCCAACTGCAGCCCGAAAACCTCGACGCCCGTGAGTTCGCTGCCGATATCTTGTTTGCCAGGGGCGAACTGGAAAAAGCCCTCGAAGAGTACAAATCAATCCTGCAAGTTGACAGGTCGCGGGCATCAGCAGAGGAAAAGTACGCGAAGATAGTCGTCGAACTGGCAGAAGCGAAGCGCCAGAAAGAACTGTTGAAAAAAGCTATCGAGAACCCTCAACTCTTCAAGAGCAGTTATAGCCTTCCGCCCAGAAGCCCTCTTGTCGCTGCTGTACTTTCCGGTATACCAGGATTGGGACACGTGTATTGCGGCCAGTATACTAAAGGTGTTCTTCTTTTCCTGAGCGTCACAATCTCGTGGCTCATATTCCTGACCGTTCGCCCTAATGTTAGCGGCTCCCCAGATCCAATTGCTCGTTTCGTACAGAATCTGAATGTGACGGCAGTGTTCTTCCTGTGTCTGGCTTTGACTCTACACCTGTACGCACTGCTGGACGCGAGCCTGGCAGCGGAACGATCCCACCGAGACAACCTCTGAAATGCTCCGATCCTGCTGATTCGACAGCGTTCGCACCAAAAGCTGCACTCGCTCACTCGACGGCAATCTATGCGCCCTTGGTTCGAATCGAACTTATACCCCGTTCGAGCGACGCCAACCGCGTCCGCGGCAAGCCGCCGAAATCCATTTGGGATCTCACTCTGACTAGCATGGTCGATAGATAAAGCGGCTGAGCTGTCTCGTTTCGTTTGCGAAGAATAAAACCCGACGGATATAATATGGAAGCTAGCTTGTGCTGGAGGTTTATTGCTATGTCCGCAGCGGCTTGGTTCAAATCCCGCGTCGGAGCAGACCGAAGATTGGTCAGACAGAGCGTCGATGCCCTGCCTGACGGCCTGTGGACCAAATGTCCCAAATGCAGCGAAATACTCTTTAATAAAGAACTCGAAAAGAACCTGCGTGTATGCAGTAAGTGTGGATACCACTATCGGCTCAGTGCCTGGGAAAGAATTCAGATAACCGCGGACGAAGGAACGTTCAAGGAGATTGAGACGGGTCTTGTCACGCTGAACCCCCTGAATTTCCCGGATTACGAAGCCAAGATAGAACGCGACAAAGCCAAGACCGGACTTAACGACGGAATGGTAGTCGGTCTTGCTGAAATCGGCGGGCACCCCGTAGGGTTGGGAGTAACCGACTGGTTTATGGGAGGAAGCATGGGCAGCGTGTACGGTGAGAAGGTTGCCCGTCTCTTTGAACTCGCCACAAAGAAGAAACTTCCTGTAGTGATGTTCACTATGTCCGGCGGCGCAAGAATGCAAGAAGGCATACTCTCGCTTATGCAGATGGCAAAGACAGCAGCGGCTGTCGCCAGACATTCGAAAGCCGGTTTGCCCTACATTGTAGTTCTCACTGATCCCACAACGGCAGGAGTTCACGCCAGCTTCGCATCTCTTGGGGATTTCATCTTTGCTGAGCCAGGTGCGTTGATAGGATTCGCTGGAGCTAGAGTGGCAGCGCAAGCTGGGTTGATCGACAGGCCTGCGAACTTTCAGACTGCGGAGTTCCAACTTGAACACGGAATGATCGACAGGATCCTGCCCAGACGTGAGATAAAGCCCACGATCATCAAAGTACTCGACTTCTGTATGGGCAAGGAGGTCTCCTCTGATGCCGAGTAAGGATTGGACTGTTCTTGACTTTGAGAAGCCTATAGCAGAACTGGACGAACAGATAGCGCAGATCAAGCGCTTGACCCAGGAACAAGGAATAGATCGCTCGGAAGAAATCGCTGCGCTTGAGCGAGACCGCGACCGAGCAATCGAAGAGATCTTTTCAAACCTCACTCCGTGGGACCGCGTCCTGTTAGCGCGACATCCCAAACGGCCCTATACCCTGGACTACGTCCGGATCATTTTTGACGACTATGTGGAGCTGCACGGCGACCGGTTGTATGGAGACGATCACGCGATGGTCGGCGGAATAGCACGACTTGGAGATCGGCACGTCGTATTCGTGGGCCAACAGAAAGGGCGAGACCTAAAGGAGCGCCAATACCGAAATTTCGGTATGGCGAAGCCTGACGGCTACCGAAAGGCCCTCCGACTAATGAAACTCGCGGAGAAGTTCAAGAGGCCGGTTATAACGTTCGTAGACACACCAGCTGCAGACTGCAGCGTAGACGCGGAAGCGCGTGGAATCAGCGAAGCCATTGCGCGGAACATGATGGAAATGTCAGTCTTGGAAACACCTATTATCTCTGTAATACTTGGGGAGGGTGGAAGCGGCGGCGCAATAGGGATAGCCGTGGCGGATAGAGTCATTATGATGGAAAATGCAATCTACTCCGTCATTCCGCCTGAGGGCTGTGCAGCAATATTGTGGCGAGACCCGTCGAAGTACAAGGAAATGGCCGCCGCCCTGCGCATTACCAGTGCGGACGCTTTGGAGCTGGGTGTTGTGGATGAAGTTATCAAAGAGCCTCTGGGCGGAGCTCACAGAAACCCCGAGGCGGCAGCTTTGAGCGTGAAAGCAGCAATAGTAAAACACCTCGAAACGCTTGAGAAGATACCGGTGCAGAAACTCGTGGACGCGCGGTACAAGAAGTTTAGATCGATGGGAATCTTTGAAGACACCTCCAAGAAGAAGCCCCAGAAGAAGGTACCCGCTGAACAGCAAGAGCAAGAGGAGCAAGGCGAAGCGTGAGAACAACCGGCACAGCGTTTTTGGTATTCGGATTACTTGCGGCTGCAAACGCAGGACAAGTCAGCACGGAGGCTGTCGAGTTAGTCAAAGCGGGGAAGATCGACGCAGCAAAAGCCTCCTGGTGGGGATTTGACCCCGACGACGCAACAGAATGCCTACAAGCTGCGATAAACTCTGGCGTCAGGACTTTGATTGTTGATAACGTTGGCAAGCCTTGGATTGTAAGACCCATCCAGCTTACCAGCAACCAGAAGATTATCTTCGAACCGGGTGTAGAAATCTTGGCGAAACTGGGTGAGTTTCAAGGACCAGGAGACAGCCTATTCAGTGCATCAAATGCGGAGAACATCGAACTCATAGGTTACGGGGCGACGTTCCGGATGCGTCGCGACGACTATGCGAACCCCCCTTACAAGAAGGCTGAGTGGCGGATGGCATTGGCACTGCGAAGCTGCCGAAATGTCAAGGTATACGGATTGACGCTGGTGGAAAGCGGAGGAGACGGCATATACCTCGGGGTAGCAACAAAGGGTGTACCCAATAGAGATATAGTAATCCGAGACGTGGTATGCGATAGAAATTACAGACAAGGCATCAGCGTAATATCAGCTGAGAGACTCCTCATCGAAAACGTGTATATGACAAACACCTCGGGAACCGCACCGCAATCCGGGATTGATTTCGAACCCAACCGTGAAGACGAAAGATTGGTAGACGTCACGGTAAGAAACTGTACCACTCAAGGAAATGGCGGATACGGTTACCAATTTCACTTAACATCCCTCAAGGCATCGTCCGAACCTGTGTCCATTCGCGTAGAAAATTGTCGGTCGATAGATGACTCAGCCGGATCAGTACAAATAACTACAGGACGCAGCGCAGAACAGGCTGTGCGCGGCAGGATAGAATTCGTCGCGTGTCAATTCAGCAGCGGCCGGAATCAAGGCATTGGAATCGATGGCAACCCTGACGGAGCATGCGCTATAACGTTCGAGGACTGCTTAGTGGAAAACGCAGCCTTGAACAAACCGGCAGTATCCCCGGTCAGAATATCCGGACCTGCTCGAGGCATCCGATTGTCCAACTTGCTTGTGCGTGACCCACTTAAACGACGACCTGTTGCTCTCGACGGATCTCCAGAGGGTATACCATTTGAAGCTGTCACAGGCACGCTCATTGTTGACCACAACGGCAAACTAGAGACGGTACATCTTACTCCTTCCACATCGTTAGGAAACTGAGGCGATCTGAATGACTGAGCGTCCCAACATCGTGCTCATCGTAGCCGACGACATGGGTTACTCCGACATCGGCTGCTACGGCGGCGAGATCGACACGCCTAACATAGATCGACTTGCAACAGGAGGCATCCGATTCAGCCGGTTCTATAACAACGCGGTTTGTATGCCTACCAGGGCATCCATTCTCACGGGCCTCTACCCACACCAGGTAGGATCCGCAGACAAGGCATGGTTGGCACAGACGGGCAACGTAACCATAGCGGAGGTACTGAAGGAAGCTGGTTACATCACGCTAATGTCCGGTAAATGGCACAACGGAACGCAGCCGGGAATGCTGCCGGTCGACCGCGGCTTCCACAAATATTGGGGACTGCTGTCGGGCAGCTCGAACTACTTCAACCCAGGGCTCCGACGTCCTGGAGAACCAGAACCGGCGCACAAAAGTCCTGGGGATACTCGACCCTGGGGTGAGGACGACAAGATAATACGACCCTACACGCCTGAGGAACGAGATTTCTACGCTACGGACGCGTTCACCGAGCGCGCTATCCAATTCCTCGACAAGTATGGCAAGGAAGACAGACCTTTCTTCCTATACCTGGCATACACAGCACCGCACTTTCCAATTCAGGCGCGGCCCCAAGAAATCGCAAAGTACCGCGGCAAGTACCTTATAGGATGGGACGAACTGAGACGGCGAAGATTCGAACGTCAATTGGAACTGGGCCTCGCGGAAAAGCAATGGCAGCTCTCTGAACGCGATGAGCTGGCGCCCAGGTGGAGCGACGTAGGAAACAAAGAGGAATGGGATCTGAAGATGGCCGTTTATGCCGCTATGATCGATCGCATGGACCAAGGAATCGGTCGTGTATTGGAAAAGATAAGGCAGCTCGGCAAAGAAGATAATACTCTAGTAGTGTTCCTTTCGGACAACGGCGGATGCGCTGAGCACATTGATCGGACCCCCAATGTCCCGGCGGGACCGGTGAACTCCTATAAGACCGTGGACGCACCCTGGGCGAATGCAAGCAACACGCCGTTTAGAAGATTCAAGGCGTTCGACCATGAAGGCGGCATCGCAACACCGTGCGTGATGTATTGGCCGAAAGGCATTCAAGGCAGGGGCCGCATATGCCGTGATGTAGGCCACGTTATGGACCTTATGCCGACATTTGTGGAACTAGCAGGCGCCAAGTATCCCGAAGAGTACAAAGGACACAAAATACTGCCGATGGAAGGTCGTAGCTTGGTGCCGGCGCTGCAAGGCAAGGAGATGGGAGAGCGTGAGCCCATATTCTGGGAGTTCCGAGGATGTCGGGCCGTACTAGCAGGGCGATGGAAGCTTGTCACCCAAGGACCTGCTCGCAACCACGTTAATGTCCCAATAGGTCCCGGCCACGACAAGTGGGAGCTCTATGATATGGCGACAGACCGGTGCGAATTGCACGACCTAGCAAGGCACTATCCGGAAAAGGTGGCCGAGCTCGATGCACTTTGGCAATACTGGTACAAGCGATGTGCCGAATCCGCACATGCAAACGGCCGTCAACAAGATGAGTAAACGCGATTTTTCCAAGCCTGACCCTAGAGTAGACCTGGCTTTCGAAAGAACAAGGCTCGCCGCCGAGCGCACGCTGATGGCTTGGATCCGGACATCGATAGCACTAATCGGCTTTGGGTTCTCGATTTATAAGTTTTTCGATTACCTGCACGCGATGCCGAACTCTCGAAGTCCGGCCGCAGGACACGCTTCGCGGAATCTCGGGCTGGCATTGATCGCACTCGGCACGTTGGCAATGGCTGGGGCAGTAGCGGAATACATGGCGACTGTTAGAAAACTCGGAGAGACCTCTTTTCGCATATCACTGGCGTTCATTGTTGGGATTCTAATGATTGTACTAGGCGTATTTGCCTTTATCGGCGTTCTGTTGGGCACAGGACCATTTTAGCCCGCAAGCAGCTGCATGTTTATCCCCTGCCGTGCTCGCGGTAATACGCAAGTCCCTCAACAAGCGTTTTGATGTTCTCCCAAGGAACCCCGGGCGCAATTGAACTCGATGCCCCCAAGAAAAGGCCTGTCTTGGGACCGTGGGCAACAAGCCAGTCCAACTCACGTTTGACGTCAGCCGGCGTTCCCATAGGAAGTGTTCTGGTCACCGATACACCAGCAATAATGATGAGGTCGTTGCCCTCCCGAGTCTTCATTCGACATATGCGCTCATAGTCCATCCCGTCCTCGTACTGGAATCCTTGAAAACCTACAAGACCGCAGTCCAGAAGACGCGGCACCATTTCCATCAGGTTTCCGTCGCAGTGCCAGATCATCTTAATTCCGGCTTTCAGGCAGGGCTCTATAGAACGCGCAAAATGCGGGAACCATATTTTATCCAAGCTTTCCACTCTGACCAACGTGCCGCGTGAATCAGCCATATCATGATCAAGGCGAACCAGAGGAGGAAGACCACCTTCCAAAATCGCACGTGCCGCGGCGCGGTTCTTCCTAACCGCCAAATCCGCCTGCAGCGAGAAATGTTTCTCCATGACATCAGGGTAGAGAGCATATGCCGAGAAGTAATTCACGTATCCGTAGGTTCCATAGGCAAAGCCGGGAAACGATATTATGCCGTAAGGACTCTTGAGCATAGTCGGCCCTATGGTTTCCTGCAGCGAACGCTCTCGGCGAATGATCTCTTGAACGCTTGCTTCCTCGTCAAACTCTGCCGCAGCCGACTGCAGCCTCGGGAATACGAACCGTTCCAAATGCTCCACGACGGCCTCTGGCGAATCGATTATTACACCGTCTACGACGATTCTGTCGGCGCCAGTCGTCGCACCGCGGTCGTCGCCCTGATAACCGTGCCTACCCATCGAAAGCGGATTCTCAGGAATCCACTGGTCCATCAGGCACGTACCGATGGCAACCTGCATAGATCGGTAGACCTCTACGGGGTTCCTGGCATACTCCCCCGGCGGGACACCAGCAAGTCGTTCGATTATTGAATGCTCCATAATGTTGAGAAGCCAGCTGGGTATGCCTCGGGTAGGCCTCTGGTAGATGGTGTCTAGCGCCAGTCGGGCTGTAGGTGTGGTAGGCTGAGTTGCTTCCTCGGGTCTCAGTACAGACAACTGCGGCGCCTCCTCAGATATCCCACTGCCACTCTTGCTTCTTCTTGCGCTTGTCTTTATCGAAGCTCGGAATCTTCAGCAGCTCACCGCCCTTCAGAGCCGATTGGTGAGCAACTATTCCCGGTGCCGTATAGGCGACTGCTTCGTAGACGTCGATGGCCGGTCGTCTCTCGTTCACTAGTGCGTCTATAAACTCGTGGGTCAGAAACACGTGCGAGCCTTCGTGTCCGCTGGGCACTCTGAGCGGCTCTGGTAGCATGTCGGTCTTCCACCACTCG
>JARYME010000050.1 GCA_029907315.1 Armatimonadota bacterium
CATCGACAAGCGTTTGGTATGTGCTCGATGAACTTTTACGCAGTATCGAACGGATTGTTTGGCTCCACATCTTCTTGTAGCCGGGCCACGACAACCATCTCGCCGCCCATCGCGCTTTGCAGTCTGAAGTGAACGCGATCGACTTTCCGAGTCCGTACTGCCAGGCGGCAAATATGGGATCGTTCTTGTGCGAAACCGCTGCGATTCGGGCTGTGGGTTTCGAGCTGGTAACTACATAGCCGAGGAGCGGTGGTATGGTTCTAGGGTCAATTCCTGCAAACTCTAGGCTCGAAGTATCAATCCTTGGAACAAATGGCTCTTCCACATATAGCGACCTGGAGACTGTCATTACGTCTCTTGTGAAGATTGCTTTCAAGTCTCGAGCATAGTGAGCGAGATAGAAGTAGCCGCCTCCAATCGCAGCCGCCGCTTTCAGAAACGGCACATCTTTGCCCTCGCCAAAAGCCACAGCCGAAACCGTTATTTTAGCGGATCGCATCGTTTGCACTGTTGCCAAGGTTTCCGGTCCTGCGTCGTCTACATCATTGCCATCAGCAAGCAGGATCACGTGTTTCTGGCGCACTGGAGCATCCTTGAGCATTGCGTAGGCAATCTGCAGTGAAGGGTTCGCGTAAATGCCGCCACCTTCTGCTCGTATGGTCGAGATCTCTCTGTATATCGCCCCCTTGTTCGATGCCGGCACGAGCGGTACAGCCACCACCGGATAGCTGTGACACACCACGACGCCGACTTGGTCGATCGGTTGAAGCAGACTTACCACGGATGCAGCGGCGTCGTTAGCGAGCTCGATCTTGGTCCGGTCGCCTTCCGGTTCCGCCATAGACCCTGACTTGTCCATGACGATGACAACAGCTAAAGAGGGAAGAACCTTCTTTTTACGGATGGACATTTCGACTGGCAGGCATTCCTCTATAGGGGTATCGTAGTATCCGCCTGCGCCGAAGCCGTACTCGCCCCCGACCATAGCAAACCCTATGCCCAAGTCTTTTACACCTGATTTGATCACTGCCATCTGCTCAGGCGTAAGATGCCAAGCAGGAACGTCAGAAAGAACCACAGCATCGTAAGCGCGCAAATCGGCAAGCGAAGAGGGAAGCGCCGAAGGCGGTTTGAGATCTACTTCTATGTTGCTCTGACCAAGCGCGTTCGCGAGATAAAACCCCTGCGGCGGTCGGCTGTCTATATAGAGGACCTTGGGTTTCCCCTTCACCATTGTGTAAGCAAGAGCAACGTTGTTCTCGGGCCGTGTGTCTTCGGCTGGCTCCAGTATGGCTTTGAATTCGTAGCTTCCCGGCTTGTTGATCGATTGCTCAAGGACAAACAGGCTCTTGCCCTTTGCCAGCGAGATGATTCTTTCTTCTACCGGCGTTCCGTTTCGCAGCAGTTTCAGTTGCGCTGTTGTCGGTGTTTTCGCCGCGGCGAGTATTTTTATGTCAAAGGGTTCCCCGATTTTCACGTTAGACGGGCATAGCATCTTCTCCAGCAGGCATTCGTGCCGGAGACCGGAAGACACTTGTATCGTGTCTATACATATATTCTGCGAGCCGGCAAGAAAGGCTTGCTCGATTGAATTTCCTATCGTTTCGTTGCCGTCGGAGAGGAGCACTATCTTTTTGCGGCAGTTCTCAGGAAACAGGGCTGTAGCGAGTCCGAGTGCCTGCGATATGTCAGTTTGGCCTGTTGTAGGCACGGAGTATATTTTGCTTACCTTTTTGGTCTCGCAGGGCGCCAGTTCGACCAGCGCCTCTTGTCCGAAAACAATGATACCTGCCTTTTGGTTTCTTGCAGCAGTTCTCAGCGCTTCGTTTACATATTTGAGCGCACGCTCTTGCTGCAGCTTGGGAACGGAGTCGGATACATCAAGTGCGAATATCACACAGGATTGGTCTACGTTTCTGACAGTTCCTGCCCCGGCAATGGCCATGATTAGCATCAAGAGGATCACGGAGCGAATACAAACAGCCACTCTGGCTCGCGCAGGAGTCAGGTCAGCGAGACTGCGCCTTGCAAACTGCCAGGTGCAGTACGCAGTTGGAATAAGAAGAACCAGCCATTCTGGACGCGCAAACTTCATACGAGTTCGAGTCGATTAGCTGTCATATCGGCCGACCTGCCGATTCTTTACAGCCTGCGGTGGTAGGCATACCATTCAAACACCAATAATGCCAATGCAAGTAGAACCGCTGAGCCATAAAGCTCTCTATTTGTACGTATGCTACCGAAGTGCGCTGCCGATACCCACTTTGTTTTGCTGATGCGAATGGATGACCTTGGTCTTGTATCGGACTCAGTGGTCGACACTAGGTTGCACGCAAACTCGCGGTAGAAGTTCCTGCCAAGAACCCTGTATACCCCTGTTCTGTCGGTGTACTCGTACGCCACAGGAGTCTGCCTAATTTTGATCTTTCTTTTGGTTTCGTCCGGGTCGACCACCGTCAACTCGTCCAAGCTAGGTGGCACGTTAATATATGCCGGTTCGCCTGTGTGTGTAGCTGAGCAGTCACCCACACTTTCACTCGGTGCCAACCATTCTAAGCAGTTTGTCATGAATATGGGGAATCCGACATGCAGCGGGAAGTCGGATTCCAGAAGATCGAACCCCAACTGCACGAACCGACGACCATCTTTTTCGCCTGCGACGATCAGTGGTCCAGAACTTGTCTCCGCCAGCGTTTGCGCCCACAGCTTGGGCTTCAGTAGAGTAGCTCGCGCTATCCGCACAGGCGAGAAGTCCACGTGTGCTGTGACAGGGTGGTGCCTTTCCGAATCGATGATTTTTGGGCTCGCAACGACTGTTGTTCGTTTCGCCGGCGCACCAGGAAAAGACGTGTTGATTAAAAGATATCCGCCGGGAGGCAGGGTCGCGAGCGGCCTAACGCAGTCGAACACAACCAAATCGAAGCCACGCTTTTCCAGATCCGACGGGCATTCCTTGGTTAGAGTCAGTTGAGTTCGGGGGTCTAGCGATAGTGCATTCTGCAGAAAGATGTTACCCTTGGATACTACCAAAACAGAAATATCCCTGCGCCCGGTCAGGTACAGAGTGCCCGAGTTGTCAGCCGCTAGGTCATCGTTCAGATCGAGCTTCACTGTGAGTCGTCCTTTTGCTGTTCGCAGACTGGTTAGAATCTGCTGTTTGGTTTGGCGCGGCCTGAGTACTTGCTCCGACACGTCTATCAGTTGGTCGTCAAGGTAGATCTCGAGACTAAAACGTCGTTCTCGACTTGAGAAATTCTTCAAGCTGATGAAAACCTGCTGCTCCCCGGAAAGCGTTTTGCGCGCGTCAAGTCCGACGATTCCCACATTGTCGCAACGCGAACCGATTTTTATGTAATCGAAGGACATTTCACACATCGGCAGGTCGGTCACATCTGGAAAACCTCCGTCAGACAGCACGACGATTCTAGGGGGCCGCGCCGAGCGTCCCGCTGCAAGTGAGGACGCAAGAAGTAGTGCTCTTCGCATGTTGCACGGTGCGTCTGTGGGCTTGAGTTTTCTAATGGCGTAAGCAAGAGCCTTCTTGTCCGAGGAGAACCCGGAAACAACACGCGCTTTTGATCCGGCTGCTATAACGAGCATTTTATCCCCGGGTCCCATTCTCTCTGCTATATCAAGTGCTCGCCGCCTCGCCATCTCGAAGCGCGACGGACGTGTGTCCGTGGATTGCATGCTGGCAGAGCAGTCGAGTATCACTATAACCTTGTGTTCGCCGATTCCTTGCGCCCTGACAAAAGGTCGTGCCAGAGCAGCTGTAAGAAGAAAAAGTGCACCAAGCTGCAGTATAAGCAGCAGGTTCTTTCTAAGTTTTTGGAACGGAGCGTTGGCTTGGATATCGGCCACCGCCTCGCGCCAGAGAAACACCGAGGAAATTACTTGCTCCTTGCGCTTAAGCTTCAACAGATACAGCAGGGTGATGATTGCTCCGAGCGGTAAGAACATCAGCAAAGACCACGGAGATAGGAAGCTCATTTTACTTCACCATCCCGCGATGTCTGAGATAACTCAGCACCAAGTCTTCGAAGGGTGTACGGTTGGTTATGCGCACGTAGCCGCAGCCGTAACGGTTGCAAAAAGATTCCACCTCGCCGCAAAATGCTGCAAAGCGTGCCTCGTACGCCCGAAGGAGAGATTGGGTAATGGTTACTTCCCGTCGTTCCAGGGTTTCGGAGTCGACAAGCAGTAGGTCGCCCACGTAAGGCGGAGACACCTCATTCTCGTCTAGGATATGCAACAGCACCACTTCAAACCTTCGGGACAGGAGTGCGAGAATGCCCCTCTCCCAGCCTTGGTCGAAGAAGTCCGATATAACGATTGCCAATCCCGGCTGAGCTGTTTGCAGGCTGAAATCGCGGAGGGCATTTGAAAGATCCGCGACGGCGCAGTCTTGTAAGGATCTGAGGTAATCAAAAACAAGGAACGCTGCCCGCTTGCCGCGTCTTGGTGGAAATGCGAGCGCCTTTCCCTCTGCGAGTGCCGCTGCGCCTACTCGATCGAGATTCGCCAGACCGATATAGGCAAGGGCTGCCGCAATCCGCTTGGCATAGATGAGCTTCGGTGGGGTACCGAACGTCATCGATTTTGAGACGTCGACCAGCAAGTATACGTGCAGCTCCTCTTCCTCCACGAAGAGCTTCAGGAAAAGCTTTTCTAGACGCGCGTAGACATTCCAGTCAATGCGTCGGAAGTCGTCACCGGTTACGTAGTTGCGATAGTCGGCGAACTCAACCGAAGCGCCTCGTTTCGTCGATCGGCGTTCTCCGCGGAGCCTTCCGGGAAACACTCTTTTTACTGCCAGGCTTAGTTGTTCGAGCTTGCGAAGAAAATCCGGAGTCAGCAGCTCGCTTTCAGCTTGCGCTTCAGTTGGTGTGGTTGTGGTTTGAGCTTCTTGTTGCATCGCGCCGAGCCTGAAATTAGAGTTCTGCTATACTGGGAGTTCTTTTTCGGCTTTGGCCCTCTCGAGGATGTCTTCAATAATTGCATCCGTGTTTATTCGCTCAGCCTCACCCTCAAAGTTTAGGATTATGCGGTGTCGAAGGGCCGGTTTTGCCACTTGTTTTATGTCATCGAAAGAAACGTTCAGTCGTCCATCAAGAAGCGCAAGTGTTTTAGCTGCTGCTATGAGAGCCTGTGCGCCGCGCGGGCTTGAGCCGTACCTAACATAGCGGTTTACCAAATCCGTCGAGAACTCGCTTCCAGGATGGGTAGCAAGCACAACCCGCAGAGCGAACTCTTTGACATGGTCCGCAATCACCACCTCGCGAGCTGTCCTCCGCATCTCAAGTACGGCTGAAGCATCCAATACGCGTGCAGCGCGGGGCTCCAATGTTCCTGTGGTCCGGTCTACAATTTGCGCTAACTCCTCCAAGCTCGGGTAATTGACGATCAGTTTGAAAAGAAAACGGTCCACCTGAGCCTCTGGCAGCGGATATGTTCCTTCCATCTCAATAGGATTCTGGGTCGCTAGTACCAGAAAAGGTTCTTCGAGTTTCCTAATCACGCCGGCTACAGTAACTGAGTGCTCCTGCATCGCTTCCAGCAGTGCCGATTGCGTTTTCGGTGTGGCACGGTTAATCTCATCTGCGAGTACTACGTTTGCGAATATCGGGCCCTGTTGGAATTTGAACTCCCGCGAGCCGGACTCAGTCTCTACCAGAATGTTCGTTCCCACAATGTCGGCGGGCATCAAATCGGGCGTAAACTGAATTCGTGAGAAAGTCAAGCTAGTTGCTTCTGCCAGTGTTTTGACCAGCAGCGTCTTGCCCAGACCAGGAACACCCTCCAGGAGCGCATGACCGTTTGAAATCAGAGATATTATTGCGCCTTGCACAACCTCGTCCTGACCAACGATCACCTTGCCTATCTCTTCGCGGAGGGACCTGAAATAGCTGTTGAAGCGAATAACTCTTTCCTCTGCAGACATTTTCCGTTCCCCTTGTGCGTTTGCTGTCATTTGGCCAGCGCGCCGAAGTATTCTCTGACTCTTGCTTTGTAGGCTGGCGGTATACTCTCTCGGGCAAGTGCATTTTCGACTGCCTTTCGATAGTCTGTGGGCACGTTAGTGTACTGTACGCCGAGCGGTAAGGCTGAATCGGGTGCGCTCTTTACGTCGCCGGATACAAATACTGCTCCGCTCTTACCGACAACCGCTGAGACTTGCGCTGTCTCCTTTGCAGGTGTCACTTTCTTGCGCGGTCCTGTGTTCAAGTCGCTACCACCTATACCGGATCCGAATCCAATTACTATTCCGCACTGACCCAGTGCGACACCTATCTCAATTCACCCGCCTTTAGCCTTCGCGAGCCACCTTTTCATCCTACGCATTTGCTCTAGCTCTTTGACAAGTTTTTCGAGTTCTTCGGGACTCATAGCCGCCAGCTTGCGTGCATTGTCGAGCAGTGCTTTAGCAAGCTTGTCGAGTTCAGTATTTTTCAGTGCTTTCGCTAGTGCTTCGAGCTGCTTCCTCAGAGCCTCGCGGTCGGCCGGTGTAATCTTGCTCGTGTCGGTGGGGAGATTCAATTTCTTGGCAAGTGCTTGCAAAAGCTTGATTGCTTGCCGATAATCCTCGTTGCTGAGCAGCTTTGCAAAAGCTGCCGCCAATTCCGGGGGTATGCGGATCGTGCTCCCAGGCGCCGCAAACTTTGCCAGCATTTTCTCGAGAGCATTCTGTTCCTCAGGTGAAAGGGTTCCTGGTTTCTCGGCAAGCTTCGCCAACTTGGTGTTATGCGGCAGCTGTTTCATTGCTTGCTCGAAAGGTATGTTCTTATCAGCTGCCAGTTTTGCCGCCATCTCCTTCGCCAGCTGCTCGCTTGCCTTTCGTATGTCGGCGGCTGCTCGGTCCATCGGCTTTGTTGCGCCGTGTGCCTTCGCCAGTTGGTCTTGCCGCTCTCGTATCTCTTTTGTCAGCCGGTGCGCCTTCAACATAGCCTGTTTCTTCGACATTCGCCCGGATTCTATTTTGCGGCCGAGTTCTTCCAATCGAGCAGCCAACTTCTGCATTTCAGCCTGCTTTGAGCCGGCTTCTCTTCGTATTTCCTTAGCGATCCTTACTAACTTTGCGCCTTCTCGCTTCATAACCCTTACTTCTGCACGCCGGTTCTCCGACTGAATTGCAGGGCAAACAGGAAGCACTATAGCTGCTGCGAACAAAAGGGTGCCTACCCCGAAAGCCGCGTGCGGAAGGCCGAACTTGTGCGGGAACACCCGACCGGCATCCAACTTCGACGCGCGTTCGACCGCGTCGTTTATGAGTGCTCGGAGGACATCGCTTTCGTGTGCTGTGGCGGCGTCTGACTGGCGGCTCAGAGCCAACGCGGTGGACAAACGCTCGCGCAGATTTGCTCTCTTGTCAGTCAGCGCGGCTACGGCGAGGTCGTCAAGAGGCCTTAGCAAACCATACAGAAAGCCGCCCGCTGCGCCCGCAAGTGGAACCGCTGTCCACAGCGGGTAGTTTATCAGGACATCAAATCGACAGGAGAGTGCAGCGAGGACCGCCGAAAAAGTCATCCCGGCGGATGCTCCGAAAAGTGCACCGCGCTCAATCAAGAGCAGTCTAACACGCTTTCGGAAGATATTTACCTGCTTTTCTACTGCCTGTCGGTTCATCTGATCACTTTTCTCTGAATGGACACAGGCGCTTCGTTATTCCTCTATGACTCCGCCGTATCTTGCCAGCGCCTTCGGGCTTAGCCAAAGAGCGACAGCAGCTATCACCAGATAGGCTGCGGCAGTCACCATCCATGAGTCTTCGGGTTGCCACCAAAGCTCGGGCATATCCTGCCATCCTACGGTTAATCCGAGGATTGGCGTGACGGGCCAGAATGCTGCTAGCTGCCATAATGGACCATTCGTCTTTGTTACGCCGTTAACGTAGTAAGCCAACGGGATCATGTAGCCTGAGAACGCAAGAATGGTAAAAAGCAAGACTATTCCGGCAGCGTTCTTGCGAAGTTTGGCACAGCAGGACGAAAGCACCCCTACAGCGGCGACGGCTGCAGAGATCACACAAACATCGATGCACAACCTGGAGAGAGTGGAAACGATGAATCCGATTATACTGGGGCTTGCTGTGGCTGCTGTGACGCTTCCGAAGGACGATTTGAGTGCCCAGATGAGACTGATCCCCAGCGTGCCGCAAGCGACAGCACTCCATATCGTGGCGAAAACTATCGCTCCGGCTATGTCTGTTCGGAAAGCTTTGCGCGCGGAAAGCGCGTAAGACCAAATGCTCTGGCTCGGCTGCAGCTGCGGTACACCTGTGGCCACAGCGGTGGTTCCTAAACATATTAACCCGAGAAGCACACCAACTGCTATCACGATCAGGCCCCTCACATATTCAGGGTTCTGCGCCATAGACGTCGTCACGGTGCTGTCTCCGATAACAAGCCAAGTCATTGTCGCCGTTAGTCCTATGAGCATCAGTCTGATGGGGAGTGCCCGCTCCGCGAATTTGTACTTCACGTGGGTCGACGACACCAGCAGCATTAGCGCCCCGGCCCAAATATGTAAGCCGACAGCAACAAGCCACACTGGGATATCGATCCCGTATACCTGTGTATTCATCGTGCACATGTCCGGTGCGAAGCCTGGGTTCAAACCCGCCAACACATACACCTTGCTCGGGCTTGGTCCGGCGGCAAAAGTCGCGGTAGCACCCATAGACATTGTCATAAAGAAGTATGTGGCTGCTGTACCATAAGCCAAAAGTGACGACGCTACCGTTCGTGTGCACAGCGACGACCAGAATACACCCATACTCGTGAGTAAGTAACACCACGCTGCAAGCAGTATGTAACAGAGACCTACCTCCCAGGGCGAAATGCCGCCGAGCATCACGCACAGGCTGGCAAGGGGTAGTGTGCAAATCACCAGGATCAGAGCGAACAGCAGTCCTGCCAACTGCTTACCCAGTACTATCTTGCCCGCCGTGAGACGCGTTAGAGCCAGCATCTCAATAGTCCGGCGCTCCAGTTCTTGAGTAAGCGAGCTGAATGTTAGGGAAGGCAGAACAAAAGTCAAAAGGACTGCTTGTACCCAAGCCAGGGATCGGAACACTTCTAGTCCTACGCTCCGACTTATCACTATGTGGCCGCTAGATCGACTGATCTCCGCACCGTAGTGGAAAAGCAATACCACCGCGGCAAGCAGGACGTATCCGCCGAAGATTGCAAAGGCTTTCCACTCACGCATTCTTGTGCGCAGTTCCCTGGCTATCACCGGGTTGTCCAGTATACTGTCCCTCACAACCTCGCATACTCTAGTGCGGATAGCGGCTGTATTGATCATCGTCGGTTTGCTCACGTCCTTGTCGGTTTTTTGTGCTACGCGACGGCACCGCGCGTGACTTTCATAAACACATCCTCAAGATCCAGAGGCTGCTCGGTAAAAGATCGCACCTTGAAGCCGTTGGTCGTCAGGGCAGTCAGCACCATATAGTCCTCATCAGGGTCGCCGACATATTTTGCGGTTATTAGGCCGTCGGTGCATTTCACGTCGCACAGGGTGCCAAGCTTTTCCAGAAATGCGAGAGCCTCCTCGTGGCGGTCGATTATGCCTATTGAAAGAACCTTCCCGCCTCGGCACTGGTTCATTATGGTCTCTACATCACCGCTCACAACAAGCCGGCCTTGTTCTATTATCGTTATCTTGTTGCATAGGTCCGCTAGCTCCGGTAATATGTGTGATGAAATCAAGATCGTCTTGCCCATCCTCCGGAGCTCTTTCAGCAGTTCCTTAATCTCTATTCTTGCCCGCGGGTCAAGCCCCGATGCGGGCTCATCCAACAGCAGCAGCTTGGGGTCGTGCACCAGCGTTTTTGCCAAACATAGCCTTTGCTGCATTCCGCGGGACAGCTCGGACACCAGCGAATCCCTTTTGGTGGTCAAATCGGTCAATTCCAATACGTCGTCTATCAGGCGCCGCCGCTTATGGGGTGGTATGTGATAGGCCGATGCAAAAAAGTCGAGATACTCCCAAACGAGCACGTCCTCGTAGAGTCCAAAGAAGTCCGGCATAAAGCCTATAAGCGGTCTTACAGCTTCAGGATCTTTCACAACGTCAATGTCTTCTATGCACACTCTTCCCGAATCGGGTTTCAGCAGCGTTGCGGCAATTCTAATTGTCGTCGTTTTCCCGGCTCCGTTGGGACCT
The DNA here is from genome assembly GCA_029907315.1 of Armatimonadota bacterium. Taxonomy (GTDB): domain Bacteria; phylum Armatimonadota; class UBA5829; order UBA5829; family UBA5829; genus CALJES01. The sequence continues at coordinate 10,168 of JARYME010000050.1, forward strand.
ATAAACCCCATTATGTCCCCGGGCTCCACGTGCAGACTCAGGTTGTCCACAGCCGTCAGCTTCCCGAACCTCTTTGTAAGCCCTTCTATAGCCAACAAACCAGTGCACCTACCTTTGTAATCCCTCAGCGAATAGAGCCAGGCGAATAACGCAGCCGTGGTTACCCGTGTTGTCGACTCGCAATCGGACCTCGTTATTGGGATTTACGTGCTTTGTCGGGTCAAGGGGAATAGCGGATTTCGACGAATCAAGCTGCTGCCAAGCTTCGGTCTGATTATTGTAGACGAGTAATCTAATGTCCCTGTTAACTCGACTGCTGCGCGGCTGCTGCCACCAGTTCAAAATAAGAGAGGTCAACGCAGAGTTCGTCGGCACGCTGAGCCTGAATACCGACACGCACCTCCCGTTGGGCCAAAGCGTGACACCAAACGGATCGTCGGTTCCTCCCACGCTTTCGCCCCATCTGTCTGGATTTCCTCGGCTCAAGTCCTGAACCCTGCTGGAAATCTGATATGGGTTCAATTGAAACGTGCCTTTCACTTGGTAGCCTAGCCGGAAAAGGCACCTGACTGCTGAGTAGGATCTTGCTCTTGCGTTTGTCACTCGGATCTGCTGGTGGAAGCCGCGAGGAATTGCCAGAAGAACAGGTCCCCTGGCATACAAAGCAGCTCTCGCAGCGTGCGTTTTCAACAAGAAATCCTGCGTGTTTCCGGCTTGCATCGATGCGTCGGTCATCGGTTGACTGATAGGTGACTTGTTGACAACAACCGGCATATCGACTTTGGCGAATCTTCCCGGTGGGATGTCGGGTAGCTTGCTGCGCTGGTTCCCATAGCACAACAGGCAGTCTGTGAGTCCAAAGCGTGTGTTGTTGTACACTTCACCGCTCAACCGGTTGACGCTCAGTTCCAGGCGGCTGCTTACCGTCCCGCCCAGGTCTACACCGCTTGTTGATTCCAACATTCTAGTAGACCACATTGCCATGGGAACGTCTTGGAACGTGCACTCAGCGTTTATTGCGGGTGGGATTACCGAATCGCGGTCGCTTAGGTGCATTGCTTCGGCGACGGCGCGAGGGTCGTCTACGGTTACCCGGTAGCTGCGTCTTGCAGGAGAGAACAGCGAAGCGCCTGTGACCACCCAAGCAAATCGCGCGTTTTCTGATGCCTCTATTGTCGTCGCTTGCGTAAGATACAGGGCGTTTCCTTTCATTGCGTGGCCGACGACGTAGGCGCCGATTGTAAATACTAATACGACGGCCGGCGTCGTGACCCACGCGAGCTGCAGGCGTTGGAGACGCTTCAGGACGATATAGTTGATGGGTGACAGCAGCGCAACATACGCGACCAGGAAAAGACCAATGGAGCCGTAGGAAGGTGCCTCCATAGCGGGCCGCGGTGTAACCACCTCGAGAAGTGTTGGCTTCAATTCAGGATGTGCGGCTGAAACTCCTCGCCGGTTGAGGGCGGTATCCATAACCTTCATTACCGACGGGATCAGTGGACCCGGCGGGTTCATCTCAATGATCATCTTCCAAAAATCCGTCTGGCCATCCCAATACCGAAATGGTGGCGCCGTCGGATCAAATGCTATGTAGATCACCTGCCCTGCGCCGTAGTCGCGTCGTGCCACTATGGGTACACCGGATTCTACTATTATTGCCTCCCCGACTGTTGGTTTAACCCTTGCCTTTGTGATCGTAACCGGAACAGTATCCAGCGGGCGTTTCGTCAGACCTTCCAGACAGCTGAGCGCCGGTAAATCCACAGTACCGCTTACCTCAACCGGCAGTAAATCCTGGAATATCCTGTTCCGCAGGAGGGAGGGATTCAAGCCAGCAGGGATTATTAGGGTACCGCCTGAGGCTGTCCACATAGCGATCGCTTCCAACGCTCTCGGGTTTTCGGAAACGAGGTTCGTGTCGAGCAGGACTACTACGTCAGCTCCAAGGTAAGCCGCAGGGCGGTCGGGCATCAAAGACGGCTTAAGAGAACCAACTTGGACTGTGGATTGGTAAGACGATGGAGAGGGACCGGGTGTGTGCCCCGGGGGCTTTAACACGGGGATGCCGTTCAGAAAGCCCAGTCCGCTGCCTCGGCTGCTGACGCAAACAACAAGTTTGTCCGTATTCGGGCACGGTCTGCGCAAGTGCACCTTGCTGCTCGCTATTCGCTTCCATCTTGAGCGCAGTTCGACAGCGAATGACTGCTCATATTCGCTGACACGCGTATAGAGGTGATACAGTTTCCTGGAGTGCGCAGGCAGGTTCACCTCGGTGCTGCAGTGGGAAACCCAGGGATCATCAGGGTGGTTGACTGAGAGAGTTCCTTCGATACTCTCGTCACTTGTGTTGGTAATCTCGACCGCTATGACGTTCCAGGCACCGCCCTTTAAAAGTCCTCCGAACCCTGGGGTCACCTTGAGCATCACAGTGGCTTGGGCGCAGGAAACTATGGTGAGCACTATCGCAGCGGCAAAAAACGCACAACTTCCTCGGCTGAGGTGTATGGAGGACATGGGAGTGTTTACCTCGCCTTTCGGACTTACCTAAGTATACTGTATTATAGGTTAATATGTTCCGCGCCGCACTAGACTTGCTCAGATCAAACCCTAGTAGGTTAGGTCGGCAAGTCTTATTTCAAGGTATTTTGCACGAATATGTGAAACAATCGATCAGCTCGAGCTGAGACTGATTGACTTTCAGGTATCTGCTGTGTCATATTCTGCTCTTGTGGATTTCTATTGTAGAGTGTCGATAGTTGTAGCGGTTTGCTTCTTCCTGGTTATTTCGGCACTGATTCCAAGCGACGTCCGTGCGGAGGTGACGAAAATAGTTAGCCATCCCGTATTGATCACTACTCCTTCAGGACTCGAACGAGCCCGAGAAAGGGTCAAACATCATATTTGGGCGCAGGCGATAGCGGATCGCGTTGCTCTGTCGGCAAAACGTCTGGAGTCTGTTCAGCTTCCTACCTTTGAAAAAGCATGGTGGGATCGCGCCCGCACTAAACCCTGGCAGCAGATCTACCCTGAGGTTAACTATTACACCATGTCGGCGGTGGCTGAGCCGGTTAAGTTGGCTTTGGATGCAGCTGTCGTATATGCTTTGACTGGCAACGATTACTACGCTCACCTCGCGCGAAAGGTTCTTCTCCACTACACTTCCTATGAGTTCTTTGCCGTGCATCCCGACTGCGGGCTCAACTGGTCTATATGGTCTTTGCAGGCTTTACAAGCATACGACCTGATATGGGAGGCGCTTTCGGACACCGATCGCGCTAAGCTCGACGATTTCTTCGCGCGTGCGTATCACGCCGTTCGTCATAATGACGACTGGTGGCTGCGCGATATGATGGGCGGGCTGTACAATAGCCACTTCGCTTGGCACAAGCTCTTCATTGGATCATACGGTTTGTTCTACAACTGCCCGGAGATCGTGGAGTATGCGATCCGCAGCGATCAAGGAGTCCAGGATCTCATAGAAAAGGGTACGCGGGACGATGGCTTGTGGCTCGAAAGCAGCCTCAATTACCACTTTACCGCGCTGGCTGCCCTGGTAAGGCTGGCTGCATATATGAGGAATGCAGGGTGCAAACCGGACCTGTGGCACTACAGATTCGCGAACGGTCGGAGCCTACGAGATCTCGTTTTCGGGCCCATTCAGACGCTATATCCGGACAGAACCGTTCCGACAATCGGTGATACTTACGGCAAGCGCATTCGGCTCACAGATTTGGACTCGCTTTACTATCTTGCGTACGACGTATACAAGGCTCCAGAGCTTGCGTGGTTGTTGGAGCCGAATACGGATGTTCCTACCGAAGCCTTGTTCTTGGATACACTGCCTGAATGGTTGTTGGAACAGCGCTCGCCTACCAAAGCAATCACCCCCGCTTCTCCGAATATGCGAACTCGACTCTGGCCTGAGCACGGTTACATCGCTCTGCGATCTGAAGAGGGCGACGATTACTGGAGAGGCTTTGGTTTCTCGTGTTTTCTGAGCTTTGACGCGGACGGTATTCACTCCCACCGCGACAAGTTCAACTTGACTGCCTTTGCACGTGGTGTTCATGTGGCTGTGGATGCAGAAGCTTCGACAACCTCAGGGCACGCGTTTTCTTCGCCAATACAGGGCGAGCTCAATCGGTCTACGGTCTGTCACAACACGGTGATGGTCGACGGCCAAGACCATCGGCCTGTCGGTAGAAAACTGGACTTGGTTGAGTTCGTCAACGGCACGGACGTAAAAATGGCTACAGTCGCAGACTTGCAGGGGCAGGTTTATCCGGGTGTCAGAATGATGCGCACCGTGGCGGTGACCAGGGATTTTCTTCTCGACATCTTCCAAGTTAACTCCGACGCGGCGCATACGTACGATTACCTTTTTCACAGCTACTCCGACGACGGCGCATTTGTTTTCGAGAACTTCGAGGGTAAGTGTGGCCCGGTAGAGTTGAACAAACAGGGTCCGTGGAAATGGTTACGCGATGCAAGAGCTGCTTTGATCTCAACGGATTGGAGTGTGCGCGCCGCGCAAAGACCAGTTAACATACGGTTTGCAATGGTGGGTGCTCCGAGCACGGAAGTCATTTTGTGTTCCTTTCCCCGAGACGACAAGTTTTCCCCACCTCCTGTTCCTATGCTTGTGGCTCGCAGGACCGGAAACCACGCGGTATTCATTGTCGTGCTGCAGGCTGAGAAAGGTCCTCTTAGTCCGCTCCAAACCTCCGTTTCGCCGGAAAAGCACGCCAGGCTTCGCGTTTGCGTGAAGCTTGGGGATAACAAATGGGAGTTTAGTATTCCTAAGCTGGAATAACCATTAGTGGGTTGGCTAGGCGGATCTGTCACAACGGTATGGCCTCGGGTCCTGCTTATGCAACTGTGGAACATTCGAGTCGTCTAATGAATCAAAAAACTGGTTGCGGCGCGGAAGGAGAGAAGGGTATTTGTCGAGATAAGATTTCAAGACCGATTGGCTTGTGTCGCCGCGGCGTTTGGCGTCGTCGAAGCTTCCATATGTGAAACATTCGCGGCGCAAATGCGCTGGGTCCGACCCAGGATCGAGCGGATTCTTTGCTTATACCCGTGAAGCGCCTAATTTTCCAAATCGGTGGGGGCGATCGTGCGGTCCGGTCGTAGAAGGAGTCGCTCAATATGCGTTTTTGTGCTAGCCGTAGGCGCAGCTGCTGCGTGTCTTGTGGGGCCATCTGCAGCAGAGTCGCCCTCTTTGGCAAGCCGTCTTAGCCAATATCCCAAGCCTGCCAGCTCAGACAATGCGGCTCCCATAGCGTGTATGAAGAACCTGCCGGACGGCGCGCAAGTCCGAGTCAACCGCAGGTCAGTGACGCGCGTCTCGAACGAGTATCTATACATTGAGGAAGCGGACAGGACCTGCGGGATCAAGGTCTTCTACTCGGGTCACTATCCGCCAGTGGAACTGCAGCCGGGCAATCTTGTCAGTTTCACTGGGGTTATGGGTACGATCAATGAGGAGCGTGTGATCTACGCGACTTCGGACTTCGACTGCGACCTCTTCGCTGATTCCAAAATTCCACCTGTAGGTGTCACCACTGCTTCCATACTTGGCTGGCCCGTCGATCCCAAGCAGCCCGAGGGCCCCAGAGTATCAGGTCTTGTTCCGATAGGTATTGCGGTGCGCATTGCCGGCGTCGTCAGTTCATACGTATGGGCGGATGAGGAGGGATATTTTGTGTATGTGGACGACGGCTGGGGCAAGAAGGACGGCTCAGACATCGGCGCTCCCGGCGTGCGCGTTTATACCACTGCCTTGCCCTCGATCGGCGACTTCTTGGTCGTTTCGGGCATTCTAGGCTACAAGATCTTCGATCCGGACCCGGGAGTGGCTGGCGACGAGTTTCCCATACCTGTTATTCGTTGCAACTATGAGGACGAGCCCTATTATCCGAGTTATCAGCCTCAGCCGAGGCAGCTGGGTCAGATCTCCGGCTATGTCAGACTCGTAGGAGAACCGCCTCCCGGCAAGGATGTAAGGATCTACTTCTACAATGGCACCACCGTCGTTAAAGGTGTAACGGATTCGTACACGCCGTTCACGCTCAGCGGTGTGCCGCCTATAGACCCGCTGCACGATCCTCCTCTCACGGGTGCGCCGATCAGCGCGTCGGCCCCAGGCTACGTCTCGACCACTGTTGTGGCCGGTGCCGGAGATCACAACGTGGTTTTCGAGCTGATGCCGTCCGACCTTTTTATGGAGATTAAGGCGAGTGCGGACACGATAGCGATTTGCAGTTCTGACTCAGTGGTCATTTCAGCAATGCTTCGTGATTGTGAAGGCAAGGGAATCGGCGGCAGACAAGTAAGACTTACCACAACCAGAGGAGTATTTGCGGAAGCCCCAGAGCACCCGCGTTGGATCGTCAAAACTACAGATGCCGCTGGTTTCGTGTCCGCCGTCCTCAAGGCGGGCACAGACAATTCGGGTGTCGCCGTCGTAACCGCGACCGACGAACCGGAAAGGCTCTGTTCAGCTGAAGTTCGTATCACCCTTAGAGGACCTGAGGTCATAGTTTCGGTTGCTCCAAAGTTCTTAACCTCAAGCGGCACGGTAGCCGTGACTGCTCAAATAACCGAAGGTGCCCAGCCTGTGCCGTTTGCGCCCGTGGTTTTCAAGACCGACCACGGAATCTTTCAGCAGTCGGGTACCAAAGAGTACTCGGTTCAGGCAGACCAGTATGGAATCGCTCGGGCGAACTTGGTGATAAATACGCCGGGCACGGCTAGAGTGTTGGCGGTATACTCGAACGAGTGCGGGCACGAGATTCTCGGTTGGGCGGTAGCTGCTTATAAGACACCACCTTGGTATTCCCAGGGTGTGCAATATTCTCATCCTCTTGTGGTCGATCTTGACGGCGATCCGGACGGCAAGAAGGAAGTCGTCCTGGTGACCTCCTCTGGTTATCTCACTGTGCTTAAGGCTTCGGGCTCAGTGTACTGGAGTCTTATAACCCATTTGCCTGGCAACAACACCGTCTCCTGTGCTGTGCTGAACAACGAACGATCGGGTAGACCAGTGCTCTTCGTTCCTGCCGAAAGCCAGCAGCGGTTGTATGCTTTTTGCTACGACGGTACTCCTTTGGCTGGTTGGCCAGTGGGCACCAACTACAGGTTCATACGCGCCGCTGCTGCGATAGGGGATATCAATCTGGACGGTACACCGGAAATCGTGGCGGGCGACGAATCCTGCTATGTGTTTTCGTGGAACCCGACCGGCGATTGGCGAAAAACAGGCACTTGGGACAGCTCTTTCCTGTGGCGAAATCTTACCTACAGTTCAAGCACCACGATCTTCAACACAACTTGCGCACTTGGTGATCTGAAAAACGACCCCATTCCGCCGACGTATCTTGACGTTGTTATCGGTTCAAATCACACCGAGGCCGTTTTCGCATTTCCCGGAGACCTGTGGGGTGATTTTGTGAATAGCCCTGTGTACCTGGATGGGTTCCCCAAGAGTGCAGGCGGACGGGTCCAGACGTCCCCTGCCATAGGCGACATCGATGGCGATGGGAAAAACGACTTGGCAGTCGGCAGTGACGATGGCCGGGTTTACATTCTTTCATCCAAATTGGGAACTTGGCGCGGTTATCCGACAGGTGGTGTGGTCAGGTCGTCGCCTGCTCTTGCGGATCTCGATGGGGACGGTCGGCTCGATGCGGTTGTTGTTGGTTCGGACTCTGGACGCGTGTTCGCGTTCAACTATATGGGACAAGCGCCGCTCGGATGGGACGGCGGAATCAAGCTCAATTCCAGTGGGGATTATCCTGTGGAGTCGTCACCGGTCGTCGCTGACGTGACCGGAGATGGCAGGGTGGAAATAATAGTGGGCTGTGACGATGGAAACCTTTACGCCATCTATGCGGACGGCGTCGCTCACCGCGAGAACGGCAGTGCAACTGGTCCTTTTGCCTGGGTGAAGTGCTGCGTGCCGCCGGCGGAATCCACAGCCCAGGTGCTTACTGCGCCTGTTGTGGACGACATTGACAATGACGGGAAAGTCGAAGTCCTGGCTGCGGGAGACAAGGGCGTGTACATGTTCCACTTCGACACTCCTTACGATCCGAACAACTTCGCGCAGCATCCCTGGCCCACGTTCCACGGCAATAACCAGAGAAACGGGTGTGCCACACCGACTCCCACCCCGGTCAAGGCCTCGATTGTCGGTATTGTGACTCGAGCCGGGCAGCCGGTGCCGGATGCTAAAGTGTACATTTGGGAGCAGGATGGCTCACCTGTCATAATCCCCCATTCAGATCCTCCTGTCTCTCGTGGTTATGTCCTTACCGTGGGAACGACCAATCCCAACGAGCGCGGAAAAGGGGCCTACTGCATAAACCAGCTGGAGCCCAACCGGACGTACAAGATCAAAGTGGAAGTCCCAGGTGCCTCACAGCCTGTATGGGTGGAGAATATTCACGTCACGACAGGCCAAGTCGTTGTAGATGTAGACGTCCCCTAACCCTAGGGGTAGGCGTCTGGCGACGAACAGCAATATTTTCTTCTCAGGCGCGCTCGATTCAGAAGGAGTTTATACCACAACGGTCGAACATAGGTAGCAGAGGCTCTGCTTGTTTGTTGGAGCTTCGAAGTTTCAGGGCGAGAGAGAAAGGGAGGTGAGCAGCATGGAAGCCTACTGCGTAAAGTGCAAAGCCAAGAAACAAATGAACAATCCCAAGGCTGTGACCATGAAAAATGGCAAGCCGGCAACGCAGGGCACTTGCCCAACCTGCGGCACTAAGATGTTCCGAATAGGCAAAGCGTGAGGATTGTTCGAGATTAGGCAAAATTGAGGGTGGGTGGCGGAACGAGTAGTTCCGCCATTTTTCGTTTCTGGGTGGAGTGCAGCTGCTTTCGAGCCGATAATAGTGTGGTGTGGGTGCACAGTTTTCCCACGGGGGATCTCGACTATGCAGCGTGCACGTGAGATGAGTCTTAACTACAGAAAAGGCTTGGAATTCTTCGATCAAGGGTTGTATGTCGACGCGCTGTCGGCGTTTGAGGAAGCCTTGGCGGAGGCGCAGCCGGACAGCCCTGAATCACGGTTGGTTGCGTTTCACATCGGTGAAACGCACGCCAGGTTGGCTGAGGAGTGCCTAAGACGGGGTCTTCGCGACCGTGCTGAACTCCATCTTCGCGAAGCGGTCGCCCGCAATCCCAGATATCCGGACCTTCACTACCAACTTGCGGAAATCTTGGCCCAAAAGGGCGAAACCGATGCAGCCGTTACAGAGCTTGACCAGGCTTTGGGAATAAACCCGAAATTTGCGCGCGCGTGGCTGTTACGAGGAGTATTGTATTACGAGACGGGCTGCCACGAAGAGGGTTTGGATTACGTGGCGCGTGCCGTGGAGCTCGAGCCGAGATACAATGTGCCAATCTATACTCAAGCGATCGAAGCACACAGTATGCAGCGACATGAGCAGGTAGTGAAGCTTCTGCGCGACCTAGTGGCACTCGACATAGACGACATCTCCTTCCGTTTCGCTCTGGGCAAGAACTTATACCGAGCAGGCGATTACGAGGGAGCAGCAGAAGCGTTTCGACAGGTATTGGCAGTTCAGAGCAACTACGCTGATGTCAGAAACTGGCTTGGTTTGGCACTAATGGCGTCCTCGCAGTTCGCTGAGGCACTGGAACAGTTCACTCGCGCACTGGAAATAAACCCAAACTATGTCGCAGCCCTCATCAATGCGGGCACTGCTTCGGAAAGGTTAGGGCTCCTGGAGGAAGCGGTAGGCTATTACGAACGTGCGCTGGCCGTGTCGCCCGATAACCCTGAGGCTGCAGAGCGTTTGGAGTCTCTGCGCAAATCACGGGACTGATTTCTGCTTGTTTTCTGAGCCGAAATACCGGGGTTCATCAATACTCTCTACAGCCGTGCCTTCTTGGGCACCCAACCTGCTTCTGGAGGCGGCGGTTGGTAAAGTGCCTCGCTCGGACGGCGCGATTGTGTAACCCTGGCAGTAGCTGGCAGACGCATTCGAAGAGCAGTTGTCAGACCAAAAGCAAGGTATCCTCCTAGGCTGGCGTACGCTCGACCCTTTATTGCTGTGCCTGTGCCTGGATCAACAACCTCGCATGCTATTCCGTCGTCGAGCTGTGCTCTTCTCAAAAAGTCTGAAGCAAGTTCTTTGCTTCCAGCGAGCAGTTCATTAACTATTCTCACCAAAGACAGTCCAGAGGAACCGTCCAGAGATTGCGATGCTTGATCGCTGTCGTTGGCGGAGCAAGAATAGAGCTCGGAGCGTATCCACTGAGCTGTGTGCTTGTAAACTGGATCGTCTGCTGAACAGAACTCGTAGAATGGGAGGAGCAGCAAGCTGCCGGACGGATCATCCCCGAGCTCGTGGTTGCCTTCGAGATCGACGCTTTGGGCGAACATTTTTCCAAATGGTCCGTCGACGATGAAGTGCCCCAGAATCGTTATTCGTATGCGTTCCGCTAGTTCTTCGGCCTCCAATGATCTGTCAACGTCACGAATGCGTTCATATAGCCATGTCAGGTCTTTAAGAGCTCTCCAGACCATAACGTTCGAATAGCAGACGTAGGGGAGTTTCGAAAGCCTACCGGATGGTAGTAAAAGCGTTTCGAACAGCTGAACCTTAGGATGCCGCAGTGCAGCAAGAGTCTGTTGGATGGTGTTTATGCCGTGCTGAACACGTCTATCAAACAGCACAGACATGTCGCCTGTAACCTCGACGTAATGTCTAAGCGCGTGGATGGGGGCACACAGCTGGTCCAGCTGCATGCCGGGTTCCAGTACTATTCCGTTTATGTACCTAGATCTGACGCCCACGTTTGAAAGTTGCACTGTAAATCCGTGCAGCAGCATCCTGCGCGCCTGGCTCCAGTTGACCTGCAGCACTGCGGGCAGAGACCAAAGAAGCGCATCGCGGTCGCGGTACGATGCGCAAGCATCGTTCTTGGCGCTCCTTGCACTTACAACCGTCAATTCCTCAGTGTCTAGTGCCACCGCCTGAGAGTAAAAATAGTTGTAGAACGAGTTGATGTTTGCAAGCTCCTTGAGCGCTTCATCTTCATGTTCTATAGTGCGGGCATCAAGCCAACTTTGCAGACTGGCAAGCAGTCGCTTCCAACCCTGCAGCTTCATTTCTTCAGCTGAGCCGATCGCTGAAACCTCCTCTAAGCCGATCCCCACATACAGGGCAAAATCCCGAATGTTGTTCGGTTCAAGCAGAAACTCGTCGGTCAGTTCGTAACTTAGCGGTTTTCCTGGTCCGGCGTGGCAGTAGTAGTCCGGTTTCTTGCTCGAATCCTCTGAATCTGTCGATTCGCCCGCAACCTTTGCTTTTAGCGGTGGATCGGCGACAAATGCAACTGCGAACAAAGGAACGTGGCCCCTATATTCCACTACCGGCACCCCAGGTCGGTAATGGCTTATACTGGCGTGTTTCATGCCCACCATCAATTTCGAAAGGTTCGCAGCGTGATGTGTTCGCTCCCAGCAGCCACGCCAGCCTATCTTGACGGTTATTGGTAACTCCGAAGTGTTCGTGACGGTGATTGCGTAAACGAACCCCCGTCGGTCAGGCGGTGCCGAGATATGCATCTCAGCCTTGATCGGTGGTTTGATGAGTGCGAACTTTGGTATCCAATACGAAATTCGGCTCCACTCGAGGTCTCCGTCTTCCAGGAAACTTCTGTCGTTTACTTCGAGAATGGGTTGAAGGAAAGGCCGCTCTTCAGAGCCGTGCAGTTCTATACACGCGCGGAATGCCTCATACACGAAGCCTATGTCCTGGATACCAGCGTTCAAAACCAAAACATCTGGTATCGAGATGAACTCGTTTCCCGTGCTTAGTCTATTTATGACTCGCATCTTATCGCTCGGTTTTCCCTAGACTGTGTGTATAACCTCTGGAGCTCAACCATCTGGGCAAAACATTCTCTTCAGAGCCATTGCTGTTTAACTGACTATCGGGTTCCACCACGCATTCCTAAATGCGTTTTCCAGCTGAGTGGAGGTCGGGTTTTCGCCTAAGCTTTCCACCGTTCCGCGGCTTACCTCACCGACGAACGCTATCTGCGTCGTTGCCGGACCCGCGGGTGTAATTACACACCGGATAGTTACGTTGCGAACTTCTGTGTTAACCATGCACGCCGCGCGGGCAATTTGCCAAGAACACTGAAGTACTTTTGCTTTGCTCAATCCCGACGTGGGCGAATACAGCAGGGAAAACGTAACGATTGCAGTTCCGGTTCGCGGGTCGGCAATCACGTCGTCGATGACCGCACCGGTCCCGCGCAGCGTGGAGGTTTCAGCCAAACGAGCCTTCAAGGCGGATTCGCCGGCTGTTCGAGTTAAAGGCGGTGCGGCGGCAGGCTGTGGTGCAGATGATGCGGGGGCAGAGGTTGTTGCAGCCGTCGGCAAGGAAGTCGGCGCTGACGTTTGTGTTGCGGGCGTCTTGATTTGCGTTCTCCTGTGTGTAGAGGTTGTCGCGGTTTCGGCTTTTGTTGTTGGCTTTTTTGGTGAGGCAACCCAATAGGTGATTAGGGCAGTAACAACTACCAGTAAAAGTGCAACCGTTCCGAGTAGGATATATGGTTGCTTACTGAGTAGCCGTGTCGCGAACGCAGCAGACGATTTCGCAGTGTGGTCCAGTTTACTCCTGATTACAGGATCGGTGGGGTTGAGGTCCAGAGCTAACCGGTACCACACTGCTGCTTCTTTAGGATCGCCGCGCTGCTCGTGTATTAATCCGATTATGTAAGCTGCTTCCGAATTGTTTGGATCAAGCTCCAAGGCACGAGTGGCTTGCGCGATTGCCGCACTCCATTCTTGACGAGCGCGGTGCACATTTGCAGACGCAAGGAGCTCGGCAATTTGTCGGCTTCTAGTGTCGACGACGGCTTCCTCACCGATTTCTTTCCCGCATTTGGGGCAAAATCTGGCGTCTGCGTCGACAACAATCTTGCAATCTTCACAGCGGCGTATGCTCATGTTTCACCTGCTGCATAGACGCCACGTCCAATTCTGTGTCTGAGTTTCCGACTGATGTTTTAGTTGCTTTTCGTTCGGAGCGGCTCTGCAAGTCTTTTACTTCTCAGGTGCTGGCGGTGCCGTACTTTTCGGCAGCCTTCACCGTTTGTTTCAGCAGCATCGCTATGGTCATTGGGCCGACTCCTCCCGGCACAGGTGTGATC
>JARYME010000051.1 GCA_029907315.1 Armatimonadota bacterium
CGAACCTGAAGCGGTAGAGAAAAAAACCGGTCGGCAGATGTATTATGCTGCCGACCGGTCAATTATTGCCGGAAGCCTTTGCCTCAGCTTCTCCGTCTTGCCAAACCGAGGAACCCTATCAAGCCCGTAGCAAGGGCTACCAGACTTCCCGGCTCCGGGATGACCTCGACATCAATGGCGAAATTGTCGATCCAAGCAACGTCACCAACGGTCCCGGTAGCTGCATCATGGCTCAGAACGATGCTCCAACCGGTCAGCTTGGTCATGTTGGTGATCGGTATGCCGTTGTCGACCAGGGCGCCGTTGTACCATGAGTAGGCCTTCATCGTAGAGAAGTCCCAGACCATTTTCAGGTTGGCGTACGCTCCGAAAACGGTGGGAGCGCTGCCAGCGCCCGGGTTCCAACCGTGCGGGAACGTGCCGTCGAGATCCCACTGCAAACCGTAGGTCGGCTCACCTGCGTCCCACCACCACCACCAGAGATTCTGGTCGGTGTCGGGGTTAAGGCGGAATATGTCGTAGCTAACGGTCACCTTCTTGAGGTAGCTGACCTGCACTTCCGGAATGGCATGCTCCATCCAGGAGGCGCTTCCCTGGACGCCACTGACTGCCAGACGTATGGCTTGCTTTCCATACGCCGGATCGGGCCACACCACTACCCAAGGCTCAACAGCGCCAGTGCCTGAAGCCCCTGCATTCCAACCGTCCTGGCCGTTAAGCGGTCCGAGCGCGAACGTAGGCGGCTCAAAACCACCGGCATCATAACCGGCTGCAAGCGCCGCGGTTGCCGTAAGCACGACAAGGCACGCCGTATACAATAGCCTCATGTCTTCTTTTCCTCCTTTCCTCTGCAAAGTATTTAGGCAGTGTTCTGCGTCGCAAGACTCAGAGCACGGACAGCGGAAGACAGCACCGCCATCCTACACTACCTTTGTATCACTGGCACAGTGCACTGTCAACTAGCAATTGTACCAGGATTTAGCATAACTGATACAGCTGTGGGCATAATTGCGCACTTAAGTCGCAAATGGCAGCTGGTCTATTCTGCCGACATTGACCACGTCAGTGCTCTGACGTTCAAAAGTTGTGCAAAGACTGTACCATAAGCATCGTGCCGCTAGACGTTGCCGAAAGAATACCGCATTGATGACAAAACGTCACCTGGGCCACAGAGCTGCAACCCCCGACCTGACCAGGCGTTTAGGTGCGCCACGGAATCATGCCGCGCTCGGATCCCGACATCTAGGAAACTCGTCCCTCCGACACCTGGGACCCTGAATCAAGTTCAGGGTGACGTGATTATACGCAAGCCATTCCGTGGGGGTGATCCTGAATCAAGTTCAGGATGACATCAAGTTCAGGATGACATCAAGTTTAGATGACATCAAGTTTAGGATGATATCAAGCTCAGGATGACATCAAGTTTAGGATGGGAGCAAGTTCAGAAGGGGATCAACTTCAGAATGACATCAAGTTCGGAGTGACATTCGGAGTATTCAGGACCACCTGAAGTGTTCGAAGTGGTGGTAGCAGTGCTTACAATGAGGCGCGGAGTGTTCGAGGTGGCAGCAGTTTTCGCAATGACACACAGAGCATTCAGGACTACGGCGGGCTGGCTCAAAATGACATAGAAAGCATGGTCAAGTCGCTCACGCAGTGAACGGATTCAGAATGGTGCTACGACGACGTGAGTGTAAGTTGACGCCGCCCAACACAAAATATGTCATCCAGCGCCAATGCCTCACCCTGCGTTTGATCTTGGGTTCGGCAGGCTGGTCCCCCAATTGATTCCACCACCCTTGATGAGCTTATAATATTCGTGTGGAAGATAAAGTCCTAGCAAACGAATACCGCAAGCTGCCATCTGTTGACGAACTGCTTAGAGAAGATCAGGCGAATAACCTGTTATCTCGTTACCCCCGCAGCGCCGTAGTAGACGCGTTCCGGGAAGCACTGCAGAGAGCTCGTGCCGCTGTTGCGAATGGAACGTCAGCGCCTAACCGCAGCGCAATACTGAAATCCGCTGAGGAAATCCTCGCTCGAAAAGTCAAAATGTCCCTGCGACCGGCAATCAACGCCACTGGAATCATTATACACACCGGGCTCGGTAGGGCTGTGCTGAGCAAGCCTGCAGTAGAGGCCTTGGTTTCGGCAGCGTCGAACCACAGTCTGCTGGAGATGGACGTCGAAACCGGCAAGCGCGGGTCTCGACAAAAACACGTCGAGAGTTTGCTCACCGAACTGACCGGCGCCGAGAGTGCGCTGGTCGTAAACAACAATGCGGGCGCAGTGATGCTCGTAGTGAACTCACTGGCATTCGAGAAGGAAGTCATCATATCTCGCGGGCAGCTCGTCGAGATTGGCGGGTCGTTCAGAATGCCCGATATTATCCAGCGTGCGGGAGCTCGGCTCGTGGAAGTCGGTACTACAAACCGCACCCGAATATCCGATTATGAACAAGCACTCACTGAAAATACGGGCCTTATTCTTCGCTGTCATCCCAGCAACTATAAGATAACAGGCTTCGTAGAAGAAACTCCGATTGAAGCGCTGGTTGAACTCGGCCACCGAGCGGGTGTGCCTGTGGCTGACGATCTGGGCAGCGGAGCGCTCATAGACGTTACCAAGTACGGTCTAGAGTATGAGCCGACTGTCCAGGACAGCATCAAAGCAGGCGCAGACATAGTAACCTTCAGCGGCGACAAGCTTCTCGGTGCATCCCAAGCCGGCATCATCTTGGGCAGAGCGGATCTTGTGCGAACGTGCCGATCCAATCCTCTTGCGCGCGCACTGAGGATAGACAAGCTGTGCTTGGCAGCTCTTGAAGCTACGCTGCGCGTATATCGATTCGGAGATCCGGCTTCCGAAATCCCCGTCATCTCCGCCATATCTCGCCCCCTCTCCAACATAGAGCGCCAAGCAAGGAACTTGGCGCGTTCCATCAACGGCCTGCACATCGACGGCTTGAGGGCAAGTGTCGTAAGGGTTTTCTCTCAGATCGGGGGCGGATCACTGCCCGGACAAGAGCTCGAAAGCCGCGCCGTTGCCCTGCAGAGCGACGCCCTGAATGCCGAAGATTTGAGTGAGCGTTTCAGGGGGTACGAGCCGCCGATTTTCGGACGAATAGTGCAGGATGCCTTCGTTTTGGACATGCGAACCGTTACCCCGCAAGAGACTCGTCAGATTCTGACTGGTGTCAGAAAACTCCTGCCTTAACAGCACTTAGCCACATCAAGGAGGATAGGGATGCACGTTCAGGGGGGAGATCGTGCGCGTCTGCACCAAGCCTACCGACGACGGACGAGTGACTTCTTGGCGGCAGCCGCGCGGCGTGATCAAACCGCAGGAGCACACAGTGAGAGAGTAACCAGGTACGCACTCGCGATCGGCAAAGTCATAGGCCTATCACCGGATGAACTGACAGACCTCAAGTATGCAGCCGCTCTTCACGACGTGGGAAAAATAGCCGTTTCCCGCCGCTTGCTCAACAGATTGGGAAAGCTGACGAACGAAGACCTGGAAGTAATGAAGCGCCATTCAGAGCTGTCAATGCGGGTCTTGGAAAGAATCGAAGGCTTGCGCCTCGCCGCGGTGCTCGTGAAATACCACCACGAGAGATACGACGGCAAGGGCTGTCCTGCAGGGCTCTGCGGCATAGAAATACCACTCGGGTCCAGAATTATAGCCGTTGCTGAGGCATTCGACATCCTCACCAGCGACGTGCCTTGGCGGCCCGCCATGGACCAGCAATCGGCCCTGGCCGAACTGCAGCGCTGCGCCGGCACACAATTCGACCCGGAGGTGGTTGAAGCGCTTTTCATCGCAACGGCAAACGGATATGTGGAACGCTAATTACAAAGGGTAAGACAGAATGAGAGCAGGGATGCTAGCACGTGCGCAATGGAGTGTCGGACGGCACGCGGCAGCTGCTGCGGTACTGCTGCACTGCGTAGTTGCTTCGTGCACAGGTTACCCCACTTCACTCAATTCGATCCCGACTGCGGAAACGGTGGGCGCTGGGTCGCTTCTGCTTGAGGTGACCAACTACGGCTATCCCCGGATGCTGACGACCGAATCTGTTTCCGGGGTTCTCTTGCAGCTTGGGGTCGGCGATCGTCTGGAGTTCGGTATCGACAGATACGAGACGGAGGAAACGAGCGAAGCGTATTTCAACGTCAAAGCCCGACTCGTCGACGAAACGGACAAATTGCCCGGCTTGGCGATAGGCGTGATGGACTTGCGCTGCGGGTGCTTCGCGACGCCCTATGCTGTGGTTTCGAAGAGACTTGGCAGCGTGAGAGTGCACGTCGGTTCCATTCATGGTTCTTACAGTGGCGGAATCATGGCAGGAGTCGATGCAGATGTCGGCAGCCTTTGGTTCGGGATTGATTACCTCCCAGGAACGCAGAACCACACTAGACTCGGAATCAGCCGCGCAGTCGGGTCAGACACGTCGGTGCTCGTGACATTCGGCATTCCAAACTCAAAGAACTCCGGCAAAGCAGAAGTCGGCATCACTGTAAGCACAACGCTGCCGATGAGGAAGTGACGAAAAGCAAATTTCGTACTGGTAATATGTGAAAAACCAGACGCTTATGTGGAAATTAATCTGCGTGCGAAAAGTTTTAGTCAAGTTTCTTCGCTATTTAGGCACCTACTGCGTGCTCAACGTGCCACGCAGACGGATCAGTGTCTGGAACTTGGCACCGCTGCTGGCAGTACTGCCGCTTGTCGCGTACTTCTACGCGGTGCAAGCCATATACACGGAGCGAATGGAATCCTTTGAACGAAGACTTGCAGAGCGCGATTTGGATACCCTGCGTGAGCGATTAGAAAAAGCTGTCGGAAGAGATTCGTTAATATGCCGAGACTATGCTCATTGGAATGATTCATATGAACAAGTCCTGCGTGGGGACCCCAAGTGGATCGAAGACAACCTTATAAACGGCATTGCGGCCGACAACTTCGGATATGAGATAGTTCTATTCCAATCAGCAAACGGCAAAGTTGTTTTCCAGAAAGGGTTCACACCACAGATTGCTCGTGGCATCCAAAACTATCGGCTTCTTGAGAAATGTCTGGCAGGTCAAGAACCTGCAGGGCTTGCCATGTTGAACAACAAGCTCTACATATGCTCTGCACGCTCTATCGTCAAAAGCAACGGTACAGGTAGACCGAGAGGGATGTTTTTTACTGCAAGACTGGTCGATGAAGATGTCTTGGAAGACCTAAGTCCTGGAACTACTGGCCGGTTGGTAGCGCATGCACGTAATGGCCAATCCGTAGGTGTGCACTGGCTGGGCGGGAAGCCGAACTTGCCGCCGTCGCTAGCACGCGTTTTGAGCACGGCATACATCCCGTCATCCAGGATCGTCGAGAAGTCTTTAGACGGATCCCTCCTCTATGGATGTCTGCCGGTTAACGACTTGAGGGGAAATCCGGTTGGAGCGATGATACACGTAGTGTCGAGAGCCGCTTTGATTGAGAATCTGCGAATGGTGCAGCAAACCTCTCTCATTCTTATGATCATGTTCGCCTTTACGGGCTTGGTGGGGGTTGCATACATGCGCAACCGCACCTTGGCGCTGCGCATCCACAGAGACGAGCTTACAGGGCTTTACAATCACGGATATCTGCAGGAGTTTTTGAAAAAGCAAATTCAAATCTCAGACCGCTACAGCAAGCCACTTTCGGTCATAATGCTCGACGTTGACCATTTTAAGTTCATAAACGATGCTTACTGCCACAGTGCGGGGGACATGGTTCTGAAATCGGTTGCCGCCATAATCAATGAAACCGTGAGAGGAACTGATTTGGTAGCTCGGTACGGCGGCGAAGAGTTTGTGGTCGTATGTCCTGAGACGTCGCTCGCTCAAGCCGCCGCGGTCGCCGAACGAATACGCGCGACAATAGAAAGCAGGTCGATCACCCTTAAGCCCACACGCACGAAAGAACACTTGGGCGCGATTGAACTCCATGTAACTATCAGCGGGGGTGTCGCAACCTATCCGGACGACGGTACTCACCACTCCGAGCTGTTAGAAGCTGCCGACGCCGCTCTTCGGGAAGCAAAGCGCATGCGCAACAGGGTCGTAGTATTTGCTGACATAACCCCAGCAGCGAAACCCAAACGCGTGAGCGTAATCGATGCGTTTTTACGAGATTCCAGCATTTCCGCTATAAGGCCACTCATCGCAGCTATCGAAGCTAGGGATCCTAACACAATTCGTCACTCGGAAAAGACTGCTGAGTACGCAGTAGCAATAGGACGCGAAATGGGGTTTTCGACCTACGACTTGTCATTGATTTTCAAGGCTGCTCTACTACACGATGTAGGTATGATAGCCGTGCCGAGTCATATATTAATCAAAGAGACTGCGCTCACCGAGGAAGAAATGGAAGCGATAAAGCGTCATCCAGAAGTCGGCGCGGCGATCCTCGCTCAAAGCCCTCAGCTTGCCAATGTGGCAAACATCATCCTGTATCATCACGAAAACTGGGACGGCAGCGGATATCCAAAAGGCCTCAAAGGTGAAGAGATTCCCATAATGGCGCGCGTGATTAACGTCGCAGGAGCACTGGACTCCATGACGTCCCCACGGTCGTATAGAGATTGCAAGACCCTGGTAGAAGCAAAACAGGAGATTATGGCGCAGTCTGGCAAGCAATTCGACCCGGAAGTCGTGCGCGCTGCGTGCAGGGTAATAGACGCACTCCTAAGACAACAAGAAGCGGTGCAATCTGCAGCGTGACAGATTACAAAGCCCGTCGCCTAACCGGCGACACGGCCGCAGTCACGCCGAATACGGCTGCCTCTAACAGCACTATCGCTGCGCCTGGCGATACCCCAAGCCAGTCCGCCGCAAAAAGCCCGACCACGCACGAGCTGACGCCTATCGCAGCAGATGCCAACATTGCTCGGTTGAACCTTTCCGTAAGCTGCAGGGCCGCAGCAGCAGGGATAACAACCAGTGCGGAAACTAAGACTATCCCAACGACCTTTATCGCGGTCACAATTACTAACGCCATCATAGAAAGCAGCAGGTAGTAAAGCAGCTCGACAGGCAGTCCAGCTACTATAGCCGCCTCTGGATCAAAAACGATGAACAGCAGGTCCTTGTAGAACACCGCGACCAGAATCGCAATTACTGCCGCGACGGACACTGTCATCCATAGGTCCTGCCAAGTTACGGAGATAATGCTTCCGAACAAGTAACTCATCAGGTCGACGCGGTAGCCTTCCATCAAGCCTACGATCAGCACACCCAAAGCCATCGTCACAGCAAAGAATATGCCCACTGCGGTGTCCTCTTTGACACCGCTTTTTTTCGAAGAGTAACCTATCGCCCAAGCAACCAAAAGACAAAACACGATCGCAGCTCCTACCGGATTCACTCCCAATGCAGCTCCTATCGCGACGCCTCCAAACGACGCGTGGGCGATTCCTGCGCCGATGAACGCTAATCCTCTCAGCACCACATAGACGCCGATAACCGCACAGACCCCCCCGATCAGCACCGCAGCTAGCAACGCCCGCTGCATATAACCGTATGCGACAAGATCCGTCATTCGTGTTCCTCGACAACGATATGCGGCGCCTCACCATGGTGCAAGTAGGCAACATCGCAACCGTACATCGCGCGAAGCGCCTCGGTGCACTGGACTTCGTCGGGTCTGCAGTGGGCAAACAAAGATCGGTTCAAACACGCTACGCTGTCTACATACGAGGCAACAACTCCGATGTCATGCGACACCAGAATCACCGTTATCCCGGTTTCCTTCAACTGTCGAAGAAGCGTATAGAAACCGGCTGTGACAGCTGTGTCTACGCCAGTGGTCGGCTCATCAAGTAGCAATAGTTCCGGATTGTTCACCAGTGCCCTCGCGATAAACACCCGCTGCCTCTGCCCCGCCGACAGACGCCCGATCGGCTTATCTGCCAATTCTGCTATTCCCAACCTTTCCAGAGCCGCTCGCGCCGCCTGATAATCCGCACTCCGGGGTCTGGCACCGACACCCAACCTGGCGAAGGTTCCCATCAGCACGGTTTCAAAGACGCTGATTGGAAATCGCAGGTCTATAGAGCTCACTTGTGGCACGTAGCCTATTTTTGCCTTCTGAGCGCCGAGTTCGCGCGGTGGCTTGCCGAACACCAAGACCTCGCCGGACTTCGGTTCCACCAGACCTAATATTACTTTTAGTAGCGTGGTTTTGCCGGCGCCGTTCGGACCTATAATTGCACAGAAATCGGCTTTGTTCACGGACAGGTTTATGTCGTCAAGCACAACGACCCCGCTGCGGCACACAGTCACGTGTTTGAGCTGCACAACGGGTCCAGCCCCCGAAGTCATCGCATGGCCTCCAGGATTGCGGCAACGTTTCTGCGCATCATCTTGAAGTAATCATAGTCGGGGGGCATGCCGAGCGGATCAAGTACGACTAGCTTTGCACCTGTTTCTTCTGCGATTGTTTCCGCAGCTTTGGAATTGTACTGCCGCTCGACGAAGATGGCCCCTACGCGCCTGCGCTTTACAAGCTCTATTATACGCCTGATGTCGGCCGGAGACGGTTCGCGCCCGGGGCTTTTCTCGATAACCGCTACTTCACTTAGCCCGTAGCGCCTCGCGAAGTAGGTCCACGCCGGATGAGATGAAACAAATGCGCGTGACTTCACATTCCTAAAAGCTTGGCTTATATCGTTGTCCAGCCTATAAAGATCAGAAACCAGGCGCTCCGCGTTCAAGCGGTATTCCTTCGCGTGCTTGGGATCCGCTTTCTCGAGAGCGCCCTCGATCAGCTTCACCTGGTGCGCTGCGCAGATAGGATCTAGCCAAACATGCGGGTTTGCCCCGTGTCCCTTTTCGTCGCCGCCGATAAGGGGAAGGCCGTCGGAAGTGTATACAGTTATGAGAGCAGGATTGTCCACAGCCCCCACAGCCTTCGAAGCCCAAAATTCAACCCCTAGCCCATTTAGAACCAGAACAGAAGCTCGAGCCAACTTTTTCATTTGGCGAGGATCAGGTTGATATATGTGCGGATTCGCAGCCGGCGGCACCAGCAGTTCGACTTCTACGAAATCTCCGCCGACTCGACGAGTGAAATACGCAAGAGGTGCAATGCCTGCGACCACAACAGTTTTGTGCGCGTTTCTGATGGTAGTACGCGTTCCGCAGCCTCCTATGCACGCAAACACCAGCACACTCAAGGCTATGGCGGCTTTCAATATCATTCGGCTGTGCACCCATTGCATAGCGCATCCATTATAGCAGAGTCCGCTGCGGCTAAGCTCAGCTTGTTGGTCGCGGAAAAAGATAAGGCTGCCTGCCATCTATGGCAGGCAGCCCGTACAGGCCTCTCAGTCGCGCATTACATAGGAGCGGTCAGTATCTGCACGTCGTCAGATGATCTCAAGAGCAGTACTCGGAACCCGTTCGCTCCGTCCCAAGCAACGCCCGCGATACCGGTAACAATCACCTTGTCGCCGTCACTGCCAGGGATACCCGGGTCATATACCAACCTGATGGGATAACCGGAGCCGTCGTCTATCTTGTAGACGAACGGATAGCTCGACATATCTACACGCAGCGTACCTGCTACGCGCACCAACAAGCCGGTGGTGTTCAGATTGTCGGGCCACTGGTAGTCCGAGCTGCCGCCTCTGAGCGTGACAGGCTGGATGCCTAACGGAAGTCCGCCGACGCATCGCGCATTCATCCCCAGCGGTGCCACCGTCTCCTCTGTCGGTTGAACAAGTACCTTGGAGGCGAAAATCACGGCTTCCCCATTAACTACACCCGTGCGACCCTCAACCAGTGCCTTCTCGCCGACCTTGGCAACGGGCTGACCAGGTGCAGGGATCACTTTGATACCGCTTACGCGGGTCTCATCTTCAATATAGAAGTAGTCGGAGAATCCTTCAAACGCCGGGAACGTAACGGGCTTGTAGGTCCCCGTGCTCACCAAGGATCCTGGGTAAGCGTGCTTGGCCTCCGCAATAGACATTACCTGCGGCGTCGGCTCCTTATAGTAGACGGAGTACTCGCCGGTGGTAAGGTTACAAGTCAAGGCATAGACCTTTCCGTCGTGGAAGCCAAGAGCAACCGTCTGTGCACCCTCTTCTGGAACACCCTCGTAACCGAGCGGCGAAATACCGTCAGGAAGAGGAAGCGCAGTGCGAGTCCAAACTGCGCCGAGCGGGTCGTAGTTGTAGGCGGCTTCACCGCACCAGCTCATCCATGCCTCGCCAGTTGCCGGGTTGCACGCGAGCGCGGATATCCAATATCTGCCGCCGTTGGACCGACCGCTGGAATTCGGGTCATTGCCGTTTGCGTGCCACGAGAAGCAATACTGAGGCGGGAAGAAACCGTCGCCGTCCTTGCCCTTCCAGTAGCTCATTATGTTAGTGGAAGCAAAGGCTGTCGGATCGCCTCCGCCGTCTAGATACCAACCCAAGCTGGTGGGCCATGATTCCCCAGGCAACACAGCCTTGTTGGCGTAGCGTACCCAGTCGAACGCAACCGTTGCAGTGCAGCCGACGTATATGCCGGATTCACGAGTGGTCGCGCCGAAGCAGAAGAACCCACTTGAATCTTTGCGCAAAAAGTCCGGCTGTCCCTCGTACACTTTCGTGCCGTCCCAATAGCATAACGCTTGGTTGGTATTCCCGTTAGTAATAAGGAGCACTTCGTGCCACGCATTATCTACGGGTGCAATATCAACGCCGGTGGTCGCCGAAACAAACTCTAGTCGGAACCAACCATTCTTCACCTTCAGCAACGGCCAAGGGATACCGTCGGTCGTCTCAACACCGCGCAGGTTGAGTATCGTGTTGTCGTTATAGTTGCCGGTGTAGCCCTCGACGCGGAACCTGGCAGCAGCGGAGAGAACTGGGTAGTTGCCGTCGATGCGGAAATAGGCGTCGAAGTCTGTACCCTTGTTGATTCGCAAAGCTTTGTTGCCGTCACCGATATCAACAACGCTCCAACTGGAAGCAGGAGGAGTAGAGGAACCCCAATTGCTGGCATTCCACTTCCACGGCCCGCTGCCGGCACCTCTGCCACCGACCCACAGCACATCGTTTACTGGATCATACGCAGTGGCGGTGATCCAATCGCGTCCCCACCCTGCATTGCAGCTTGCCGCGTCGTCGTGGAGACGACACGAAGTCCAGGACATCTGGTCGAGGTTCCATTTGTAATAAGCATTGTATGCGGGAGCGATTACCGCAAAGTCGAAAGTGTCTGGAGACGTGCCGACAAACTCAAGATCAAACATTCTGTGAGTTTCGGACCACCCGGTGTTGGTACCCGCGCAGGGCGATTCCTCAACAACGGCTCCGGCCACGTCGTAGCGCCAGAAGAAGTGATACTTCCAATAGCTGTTAGCGCCGTTCGTAGTCCAATATAGGTTACCGTCGGCGCCGACCGTGAGACCTCCGATGCGGTTAGCATCACTCATAGCGCCAGCGTTCCAGACCTCGTGAACCGTCCCGTTCGGCAGGAACGCTAAGATACGATTCACTCCCTTAGCGTAGGACCAGTTTATCTCCAGCCAATTCTGCAGACCGTAGACCACGCCGTCACCACCAGTGACCAGCTTGGTCACCGCACCTGGGAAACCGAGCGCGTTAAGGTCTACGTCTGCGAGCTTGGTACCGTCCGGACGGAATATAGTCAATCCGCCCGGGACACCGTCGTTGTTCGCGTTGCAGCACGTGGCGTAGATGTTGCCGTTGCCGTCGAACGCAATGCTGTTGAATCGGATTCGGTTGATGTCGCGCATGATGGCCGGGTTGGCGGTAAATCCACAAGTTCCCAGTTTGGTCCATCCCTGCGCTCCCGCGCTGCCGACTGTAAACAGCAAAGCCAGTAAAGCAGCCGTCAGCACCATCCTTCTCATTGTCGCGTCCTCCTTTCTTGAGCGATGGTTTTACGAATCGGTCGTTGTGAATGCAAGCAAACCTTCACTCCTCCGCAGACCACTAGTTCATTCCGGCCTCTACGCTCAACTCATATTATAGAACACAAACGCGTGGTTGGCAGACGAGTATTTTGTTTGCGAGTGGACATCTCATACTAGTTCTAGCAAGATTGCGGACAAAGAACCATGCCGCGCTACTATAAACGTTTTACCTCAGGATATTACCTTTGTCAACCTGTTAAATTGACGAGCCTCAAATGCAAGAGAAGCCGCTGTTCTTCTTGAACAGCGGCTTCGGCTTTTCCTACCCTCACGAGTAGTTGAGGATTTCCGCGTGAGGGCTCGCATTCATGACCCGGGTGGTCACGCGACCACAGGCTAAAATACTAGCCTCCGCGGTCACCTCGTTGACTATCTACCATGCTAGTCACCACCTCCCTTCTTGTCACGGTCACTATACCACCCAAGCACAACGGTGTCAACCGCTTCCCAAACTGCCTTCACACCAGGTTTTCCGGATTCAGCGGCTGCAAATAATCCGGCACGAATAGCCCGTCCTTGCGAATCAGTTCGTCGTCGAACCAAATCTCTCCACCGCCGTATTCAGCTGTCTGGATCAACACCAAGTCCCAGTGTATTTTCGACCTGTTGCCATTGTCTGCTTCGGCGTATGCTTGCCCCGGCGTCAAGTGAATCGAACCCCTAATCTTCTCGTCGAACAGGATATCACGCATAGGCCTATTGATATGTGGGTTGAACCCGAGCGCAAACTCGCCTATATAACGGGCGCCTTCGTCGGCATCGAGAATCTCGTTTATCGCATTCGTGTCCGAGCCGGAGGCGTCGGTTATCCTTCCGTCCTCGAAAACGAGCCGTATATCGTCAAACGTCCGACCGTGGTATACAGTGCCTGCATTGAAGTGGATAACACCGTTCACGCTATCCCGTATTGGGGCGGTGTAGATTTCGCCGTCTGGAATGTTTCTGTCGCCCACACACGGAACAGCTGGCATCCCTTTAATGGAAAACACAAGGTTGGTATCTCGAGGACCCAGTATCCGCACTATATCGGTCTTTTCCATTCTGTCCTTCAACGGCGCTTCCGCCGCCGCCATCCTCGCGTAATCCAATGTGCACACGTCGAAATAGAAGTTCTCGAATTGTTCGGTAGACATCCCTGCCAGCTGCGCCATAGACGGTGTAGGCCAGCGCAAAACGACCCACTTGGTGTTGTTCACCCTATAGTCGAGCACGGGTTTGAGGTATGTCTCGCGCAATTTGATCTTTTCGTCGGGTACGTCCGCTGTCTCAGTTATGTTGTAACTGCCTCTCAGGGCAATATAACAGTTCATCTCTTTCATTAGTTCAAGGGCGTGTTTGCCCACAATTTCAAGCTGCTTGTCAGTAGCAGCCATCAGCATTGCGCGTCCGACGCGCCCTCGGTGCTCTTCGACAAACGGCAAGCCTCCTGCCTGCACCACTCTGTTTATAAGAACACAAACCATCTCCTCAGGCACGTCGTAGGCATCGATTAGTACTCTCTCTCCCGGTTGAACCTTGGTTGAATAGCCTATTAGAACATCTGCAAGTTTGACCATTCGCGGGTCTATCATTCGAGCGTTCCTCCACTGCGGTTTTGATACGCGGTTCGGATGCCTTGTAAAGGCAGGGCAATAATATCACTGTCAGATTCGCTTCGGCAAACGCACGTAAGCTCAAAATGACTTGGGTATATTGAACGCCCCGACTAGCACACCAAACGCCCCACTAGTATTCCGAACACACTACCTGGCATTTGAGCACCACGCTAGTATTTTTAGCATCCTGTCTGACATCTGAACACTCCAACTAGTATTCTGAACACTCCGACTGTAATCCTGAATACTCCCAATGTCACCCCAAGTATTCCCATGTCATCCCAAGTATTCCTATGTCACCCAGAGTACTCATATGCCGTCCCAAGTACTCCTACCTCACCCTGAGCACTCCTAATGTCGTCCCAAGTACTCCTACCTCATTCCGATTACTCCCATGCCATCCCGATTACTCCAATGTCATCCTGAGTACTCCTACCTCCCTCACCCCGAGTACTCCTATGTGGTCCTGAGCACTCCCATGTCATCCTGAGTACTCCCATGTCATCCTGAACTTGATTCAGGATCCCTGCACCAGAAGCGCCCTCGACGCCGCGGGACCAAGTCCGGCTCAACGCATCCGAGATGCTCTTGAACTACAGGCCAAGCCTGATGTGGCGTTGCTGGAGCCGAGCGAGACTCGCATGGCGCACTGGTTGACGAGCTCAACATAGGTGTAAACTTCCTTTGAGCACTGCAGTTGCCTTGCCAAGAGAGCACATATAAAAATTGCGCGATTCTCGATACCTATCGCGTAATGACTTGATATAATTCATAAACAGTAGCGAGTCGCAACTGCGCAGTGCATTTCTGCGCTGGAGGTTATTGACGTGAAGAAGCAGATCGGAAACTGCACGTTGGAGCTAGTCCAGGGCGACATAACTCAGCAGGACACCGAAGCCATAGTCAATGCAGCAAACAGAACGCTTCTCGGCGGTGGAGGAGTGGACGGCGCTATCCATCGCGCAGGTGGACCCTCAATACTTGAAGAATGTCGGAAGTTGGGCGGCTGCGAAACCGGCGACGCCAAGATCACTACTGGGGGCAACCTAAAGGCAAAATGGGTTATTCACGCCGTCGGTCCAGTGTATCGCGACGGCAAACACCGCGAGCCCGAACTATTGGCTAGCTGCTACCGTCGAAGCTTAGAGATCGCATTGGAGCACGGCATCAAGTCTATAGCTTTTCCTGCCATAAGCTGCGGAGCATACCGATATCCGATCGACGAGGCTGCAAAGATAGCGCTTTCCACGGTTGCAAACTTCATACGCAGCCACGACGGTATCGAGCTCGTGCGTTTTGTACTCTTTGATAGAAAGACATTTGATGCCTACGCAGCAGCGTTTGAAGCTCTCGAGTGATTCGCCTGCAGGCAGACACGTGTTCTCTCGCAGTGCTAGTCAGCGAACACAGGTACATCCTTGACTATCACCTCTGTGACTCTTAGAATGGTATGTCCAACAACTCGACACCTGAGTATTCCCACATGAATTACACCAGCGCGGAAGCGAACATACTTGTTCAGGCGCTGCCTTATATTCAGCGCTACTACGGTAAGACCATCGTTATCAAATACGGCGGCAACGCCATGATTGATGAAGAGCTTAAGCGCTCAGTCTGTAGAGATGTTGTACTGATGCATTTCGTCGGCATGAAGCCGATTTTGGTTCATGGTGGAGGTCCCGAGATCAGCGCACTTATGCGCAGGATAGGCAAAGAGCCGGAGTTCATAAACGGCCTCCGCGTAACTGACGCAGAGACCATGGAAATTGTCGAAATGGTCCTTGCAGGCAAAACCAATAAAGGCATAGTGGCCATAATTAACAACATCGGCGGTAAGGCAGTCGGGCTGTCGGGCAAAGATGCAAACCTCATAGTTGCGGACAAGGCTCAGACCGAGGTGGATCTGGGCTACGTAGGACAAGTAGCGAAAATAAACCCGGGAATATTGGTGGACCTGTTGGAGCACGGTTATATACCAGTTGTATCCTCTGTTGCCATCGGTCCGAACGGGGAAAGTTTCAATGTCAACGCCGATCACATCGCCGGTGAGATAGCTGCAGCGGTCGGGGCTGCAAAGTTGATTATGATGACGGACGTCCCCGGAATCTACCGTGACTTTTCCGACAAATCCACTCTGATTTCCGAACTTACCGCGGCGGAAGCCCAGCGGATGATAGAATCAAAGCAGATCGACAAGGGCATGATTCCGAAAGTCGAAGCCTGTATAACCGCGTTGGCGGGTTCCGTTGAGCGAGCGCACATCATCGACGGCACGGCGCCTCACGCCCTGTTGGTTGAGATATTCACTGACACCGGAATAGGAACGATGATCGTTCCCTGAGGCTAGCCGCGGAATCTCTCCAAGGATTGAACGTGAAGACAGTGGAACAGCAGGTATCGAACGTTATTGAACTTGACAGCAAATACGTGATGCGCACTTACGCGCGAATGCCGGTAGTGTTCGTCAGGGGCGAAGGCTGCTTCCTCTACGACGCCGACGGCAAAGAATACTTAGACTTCGTTGCCGGAATAGCCGTCAACGGGCTGGGACACTGCCACCCCAAGGTGGTATCAGCGATCTGCGAACAAGCTCCCAGGCTAATGCACACCAGCAATCTCTACTACACTCCTCAGCAGCCGAAACTCGCGGAGCTCTTGACGCAGATAAGCAGTATGGACAAAGCCTTTTTCTGTAACTCAGGCGCGGAAGCCAACGAAGCCGCCATAAAGCTGGTGCGCAAAGCCGCGAAGAAATCCGGCAACCCGAACAAGATCGAGATTGTCACTGCCCAACAGTCTTTCCACGGCAGGACAATGGGTGCCGTTTCCGCGACCGCGCAGCCGAAGTATCAGGAGCCATTCGAACCACTGGTGCCAGGGTTTAAGGCAGTGCCGTATAACGACGTAGAATCCTTACAAGCAACGGTAAACGAGAACACTTGCGCCGTTTTGCTCGAGCCGGTCCAGGGAGAGAGCGGAGTACACCCCGCTAGACGTGAGTTCCTAACTGCCGCCCGCGAGCTCTGCGACAAGTACGATGCAGCACTCATCCTCGACGAAGTCCAGACCGGCCTGGGCCGCACCGGTAAGATGTTCGGCTTTGAACACTATGGTGTGCTGCCGGATGTGATGACGCTGGCGAAGACTCTCGGCGGAGGTTTCCCCATAGGTTGTTGTTTGGCACGCGGCAAATGGGCGGAGGTTTTCGAGCCCGGTGATCACGCGTGTACGTTCGGTGGGAGTCCGCTTGCATGCGCCGCTGCACTTGCGGCGGTAGACGAGATAAAAAACGGCGGATGGGTCGAGAATGCCGAACGAGTCGGGGCATACTTCAGGAACCGGCTTTCGACGCTGCCAGGAATCCGTGAGGTTCGAGGATTGGGCCTTATGATTGCGGTCGAGTTCGAAGAACCCAAGGCGAAATCTGTTACTGCGCGCGCTTTGGAGAAAGGTTTGATTGTCAATTCGATCGGCGAATACGTTTTGCGCCTTGTACCACCGCTTACCATTTCGGTAGAACTTGTTGACCGAGCCCTGGCAGTCCTTTGTGAATGTTTGTAACGTATACAGATTGGTCCGCACTGTAGGATTAGACCGGGAGGAACAAATCATGTGGCAGCGATTCACCCAGGAAGCAAGGAAAATAGTCTTCCTCGCTACAGAGGAAGCCGGCAAGCACGGTGAGAGCCATGTTTCCACAGAGCACCTGCTGCTGGGTATTCTGCGCGCCGACAACTGCTTGGCTTGTCAAGCACTCCGAGCTATGTCCGCAGACCCTGCTGAGCTCCGATCAAAGATCGAGGAGCAGATAGGAAGCGGAGGTTCGCACCTTGCAGAAGATATTCAGCTCACGCCGCGGGCGAAGCGTGTTATTGACATCGCATACAACGAAGCGCGGCGCATGATGAACGACTTCATCGGCTCGGAGCATCTCCTTTTGGGTCTGGTAGGAGAAGCTGAAGGTGTAGCTGCCAGGGTGTTATCTGCTGTGGGAATAGATCTGGACAGGGCGCGCGCAGTTGTAACAGAACTCCAACAAGCGACTGGTGCAGCGTCGCCCGCACACGCAACTGCTAACTCAACAAGAAAGTTGACGGGACGCGATTTGATAGGGATCAGCGATCTTGATCGCTCAGACATCTATTTGATCTTCGATACGGCGAAGAGGCTGAAGACAGCGATGTCGCCTGAGGAGCAGCGAAAGCTGCTTACCGGAAAGACCTTGGCGATGATATTCGAGAAGCCCAGCCTGCGCACACGGGTGTCGTTTGAGGTCGGAATGACGCAACTCGGCGGGCACGCAATCTACCTTGCGCCCTCGGACATTCAGCTAGGCAAGCGAGAGTCCATAGGGGATGCGGCGCGCACGCTGGATCGGATGTGCGATCTGATAATGGCGAGGACGTTCGCGCACAGCACCGTGGTCGAGCTGGCGGAATACGCGGGAGTTCCTGTTATAAACGGGCTTTCGGATCTAGAACACCCCTGCCAGGCGCTGGCGGATTTCTTTACTATTTTGGAAAAGAAGGGCACACTGCAGGGGTTGAAGGTAGTCTTCGTGGGTGATGGCAACAACGTGGCCCATTCGCTTATGCTGCTCGCCGCGAAGGTAGGCACGAATTTTACTATCGCGTGTCCTGAAGGGTACGAGCCAAGGGCGGAGATAGTCGCGCAAGCACGCAGGGATGCGGAGCAGACGAAAGCTATAATCGATATCGTGCGGGACGCGAAGCAAGCAACGGCAGAGGCAGATGTGGTATACACAGATGTGTGGGCAAGCATGGGACAAGAACACGAAGCTGAAGAACGAGCTAGAGTATTTGCACCTTATCAGGTGAACGCGGAACTGATGAAACTTGCCAAACCGGATGCGATATTCATGCACTGCCTGCCTGCGCATCGAGGATCTGAAGTGACGGACGAAGTAATTGACTCGCCGCAGAGTGTAGTGTTCGACGAAGCTGAAAACCGGCTGCACGTACAGAAAGCAGTTATGGTTCTATTGGCGCAGAAGTAAGCTATTACTGAGAATCAGGAAAGCAGGAGTTGCAGAGATGCCGAAGACAGTTGTTCTAGTATACTCCGGAGGGCTCGATACGTCGGTGTGTATACCCATGATGCGGGAAGACTACGGGTTCGAACGGGTAGTCACCGTAACTGTGGATGTTGGGTTGCCCCCCGAAGAGCTCAAACAAGCCGAAGAAAAGGCGAGACTGTTGGGGACTGAGCATTACACTATCGACGCGAAGCGCGAGTTTGTCGAAAACTATATCTTCCCCGCCATCAAAGCAAATGGAGATTACCAGGGTTATCCACTCAGCACGGCCATCGCAAGGCCTTTGATCGCATTGAAGGCGGTGGAAGTCGCGCAGAGAATCGGCGCAGACGCATTCTGCCACGGATGCACCGGAAAAGGCAACGATCAATTCCGCATAGAGTTCGTTATGCGCACATTTATGCCGGATACTCCTATCATCGCTCCAATGCGCGAAAAAACCCTCACTCGCAGCTGGGAGATCGAATACGCGCAGAGAAAAGGCATACCAATAGGACAATCAAAGGAGAAGATTTGGTCGATAGATGAAAACCTGTGGGGCAGATCCATCGAGGGCGGCCGGCTTGAGGAACCGGATTTTCCTCCGCCTGAGGAGATCTACCAGTGGACTGTCGACCCGCGCAAGGCACCAGATACGCCTGCAGAGATAACCCTCGAGTTCGAAAACGGCGTGCCTGTCGCGCTCAATGGCACGCGGATGCCGGGTCTAGAACTGATTCAGGAAGTGCACAAGATTGCAGGAGCAAATGGTGTCGGCAGAATCGACATTATGGAAGACCGCATGATCGGCTTGAAAGTGCGCGAAAACTATGAATGCCCTGCAGCCAAGGTGATAATCCCTGCACACCAAGCATTGGAAGCCCTGGTATGCACGAAGGAAGAAAGGGCGTTCAAAGCGTTGGTCGATCAAAAATGGGGCGAGCTTGCCTACGCGGGGCTGTGGTACGACCCGTTCAAGGAAGACTTGGAGGCATTCATCAATAACATTCAGCCGCGGGTGACTGGAAAGGTTCACTTGAGACTGTTCAAGGGTAGTTGTGCGGTTATAGGACGCAGCTCGCCGTATGCGCTCTACAGTGAAGACCTAGCATCGTTCGATTCGAAGACGTTCGACCAGTCCGAAGCAGTGGGCATAGTTAAGACTCACGGAATGCAGGCTCGTATGTGGCACCTAATAAGGAGAAACCAAGGTTGAGCGATAAAGCCTGGTCTGGGCGGTTTTCCAAGTCTACCGACAAGCTGGTGGAACAGTTTACGCAGTCCATCAGCTTCGATCACCGGCTTCTCGAACACGACATCGCCGGTTCCATCGCTCACGCCAAGATGCTCGGCAAGTGCGGAATCATCAGCCAAGCCGAAGCGGAACAGATTGTGCAAGGCTTGCAAGCTGTACTCGCCGATGCCAAAGCCGGCAAAGTCGAGTTTGATCCCTCTGCCGAAGATGTTCATATGAACGTCGAGAGGCTCCTATTCGCAAAGATAGGCGAGATCGCCGGCAAGCTGCACACGGCTCGGAGTCGAAATGATCAGGTCTGCCTAGATATTCGGCTTTATCTTAGACAACAGATTGTTTCTATTCTATCCCTTCTGGCCAGTTTGCAGAGAGTGATAGTCGACAAAGCAGAAGAACACGCAGAATCCATTATGCCCGGCTTTACCCACCTTCAGCACGCTCAGCCGGTTACCTTAGGACATCATCTGATGGCTTGGTTTTGGATGCTGGAGCGGGACAAAGCCCGGCTGGCGAGCTGCAAGGAACGGGTGAACGTTTGCCCACTAGGCTCGGGCGCTTTGGCTGGGACCATGCTGCCCATCGATCGAGAACTAACAGCGCGCGAACTAGGCTTCGATAAAGTATCTGAAAACAGTATCGACGCTGTCTCGGACCGAGACTTCGCAGCCGAGTTTGCAGCGGACTGCGCAGTCCTTATGACCCACTTATCCCGCTTTTCGGAGGAGATCATTTTATGGAGCACGCCGGAGTTCGGGTTCATAGAGCTGGATGACTCTGTCGCGACCGGCTCCTCACTGATGCCGCAGAAAAAGAACCCGGATGTTGCAGAGCTCATCCGAGGCAAGTGCGCCAGGGTCATAGGACATACCGTCACCCTGTTAACCTTGCAAAAAGGGCTGCCCCTGGCTTACAACAGGGACCTGCAGGAGGACAAAGAACCGCTTTTCGACACGGTTGATACCGTAACGGGTGCGCTGCAAGCATTCGAGCTGATGCTTGACACGGCGAAGTTCAACGTTCGGCGCATGCGTGAAGCCGCGCTGCAGGGATTTCCCACAGCAACAGATCTGGCGGAGCATTTGGTTCGACAGGGCGTACCTTTTCGAACAGCACACGAACAAGTAGGCAAGCTTGTAGCGTGGTGCATCGAAAATGGCAAGGAGCTTACCGACCTTTCGATTGACGAAATCAGACGCTTTGCACCGAATGCTAAGCCAAGTGCACTCGAGGAGATAACTCTCGATTCGAGTGTGGAACGTCGGTCGTCCTTCGGTGGAACGGCCCCGCACGAGGTCAGAAGGCAGATCGAGAAGGCACGCAAGATTCTGAGTGAAGCGCAGAGCTCAAAGTCGCTTGACCATCCGTAACACTGCCCTCTTCTTTGTCCAGGTGAACTGAACTTCGTCCATCAACTGCTTGATTATGTAGAGTCCCAACCCACCCTCGCGGTTAAGTTCGGGTTTCGCCGGTATCTGCGGCCGACAGGTCCCTTCGACACTGTTTCTTACTTCCACAAGCAAACCATCTGCCCGTACTTCGCATCGCACTTCCACGTTGTTTTGTTCGGATCGCGGGCACCCGTGCAGGATCGCGTTTGCGCATGCTTCGCCCACAGCTACCTTTAGATCCTCTATCTGGGCAGCGTTGAAGTGCATTCTCTGGGCAATTCCCTCAACAGCGCGTCTTACGACTGCGACATACTCCGGAGAGCTGGGTATTTCCAAATGAATGACCTCGCCTTGTCTCAACCTATCGTACTCCTGAAACTTAGGGACGCGCTGATCCCCCACATCCATTATGAATTGTCGGCACGAATTGCTTGTGGCTCTACGTGTGAAGCTGATCACGCGGAAGCCGGCGGCAGTTCCGTCTGCTGTGATCGTTTTACAACAACTACTGCGACGTCGTCAGAAACCCTACCGTCGGTGAACTCCATAATGGCATCGAAAAACTTGTCCGCAATCGTTTGGGCGTCAAGATGCGCATTGGCCGCGAGTACGAGTTTTGCTTGCTCTCTTCCAAAACGGGTGCTGCCTGAGGAAGCCTCGGTGATGCCGTCGGTAAACGCGACCAGGATGTCGTCCACATTGAAAGGTGTCTCCTGTTCCTCGTAATGCATCCCTGGTGTTACCCCAAGCAGGATACCGCTCGTTCTGAGATCGCGGATACTACCGTCTCGGGCGCAATAGAGAAGAGCGGGTTCGCAACCGGCGTTGGCATGCGCCAACCGGCTCTTCTCAAGGTCGAGCACACCGTAGAACGCGCTTACGAACGTCTCAGCGCTGGTCAGCTCGCAGATAATGTTGTTCGTCTTGCCGAGTACCTCCGCAGGGCGTTCGAACTCCCGCGCATATGCCCGCAGGACGTGTCTGCTCATGGCCGTGTGCTCGGCAGCTTCAACATTACTTCCGGAAACATCTGCAACTACGATTCCCAACCGCTTATTTTCAAGCACAACGAAATCGTAGTAGTCGCCTCCTACTTCACGCACCGAAAAGAACTTGTGCCCAATTTCGAGTCCGTCTACTTTCGGCGCATCTGCAGGCACCAATCTACTCTGAACCAATGATGCCACCCGATACTTCTGCTGATATAGTAGAGCGTTGTGTATTGCTGTTCCCGCAAGGTCTGCGAGCGCTTTCAGTGTCGCACGCGCCGACGGAGGCAGCTCTCGTGGCGCACGCGCAAAAAGTGCAGCCACGGCGATAATTTTTCTACCGCTCTTCAAAGGCAGTCCGAGCGCACATGTCAACTTCTCCGCCCTCGACACGTCACTTGGTATGCCCGGAGACAAATTGATGTCCTTGATATACACAGCCCTGTGCGTTTGAATAACCCTCTGTGCAAGCCCGTTGGCCAAATTGTAGTAGGCGAACCGATAGCGCGTGCGAAGTCCTCTGCCAACGCCGTGGCGAAGTCTACCCGTGATTTCGTCCACCAAGAATATGACGCACACATCGAACTCCGTCAGCTTACACATTTCGTTGCTTAGAAGCTTCAAACGATCATCCAAACTCAGTGTCGAGGTTACCGCGCGAGAGACCTTCAGAAGCGAATCGAGCTGCTGAGTGCGCCGGCTGACGCGCGTGTAAAGCCTGGCGTTTTCGATTGCGGCAGCCATCTGGTTAGCTATGGTCTGAAGAAACTGTAAATCACGTTCGTCAAAAATCCGATCTTGCCTGGTGGTGTTTACGTTCAGTACACCGATGCAACCGTTCTTGGACATCAGCGGGACCGAAGCAGAGGAGGTGATTGCGTCGCGGTAGAAGGGCATGTCGAATCGGTCGTCTTTCCGGGCGTCGGTTACCAATACGCTCTCTCCATGTTCGGCCACCCACCCGGCGATACTCTTTCCGACCTCTTGTGACGTAGACTCTGCTAGATCCTTAGGCAGG
>JARYME010000052.1 GCA_029907315.1 Armatimonadota bacterium
ATAGGTTCGTGGGTTCCAAGGAGATCGAAAACCATTCCTCCGGCGACGTGCAAGAAGGGTTGAACGTAGTGGCGAAGTAATGACTCGACAGCCTGCGTTCGGACGGTAGGCGGAGTCGAGCCAACAAGAAGTACTGGAAGGAGTATATGCGTATGACATCCCGAGAGCGGTGGCTTGCGTGCATGCGCTACGAAAGCGTAGACCACGTGCCTGACCAGGAATTCGGCTACTGGAGCGAGACGCTTACTGCTTGGCACGAGCAGGGGCTTCCGCGTTACGTCGACGACAACTACAAAGCCGACATCTTTTTCGGCTTTGAGACTTACATTGGCGTGCCAATCAGAGACGGCATCATACCGGGATTCGAGTATAAGGTGCTCAGCGAGGACGAGCGCACGCGAACGATCGTCGACACGGACGGGGTGATAAAGATTGTCCAGAAAACAGGTTGGACGACGATTCCGAAATACCTAAAGTTTCCCATAGAAACGCGCGCCGATTGGGAAGAGTTCAAAAAGCGGTTGGACCCGTCCGATCCTCAGCGCTATCCGTCGGAGGAAGATTGGGAAAGATGGAAGAAGAGCGTCGAGCACGCGGATCGAGTGGTCGTGATCAGCGGGGGTAGCCTTTTCGGCGTGCTGCGAAACTGGATGGGGTTTGAGAACATTGCCATCGCGTGCATGGATCAGCCTGAGTGGGTCGAGGAGATGATAGATTACCTCGCGGAGTTCCGATGCAGGTTGATAGAGAGGGCGCTGCGTGAGGTCAAGGTGGATGCGGCGTCGATATGGGAAGATATGGCTTTCAACCACGGTCCTATGATCTCGCC
Organism: Armatimonadota bacterium; assembly: GCA_029907315.1. Taxonomy (GTDB): domain Bacteria; phylum Armatimonadota; class UBA5829; order UBA5829; family UBA5829; genus CALJES01. Next base: position 830 of record JARYME010000052.1, read on the forward strand.
GAAGCTGTTCCGGCAGTGGTTGACCCCGCGGTATAAAAGGATAACAGACCTGCTTCGGAAATACGGGTGCGAGTTTGCGTACGTAGACTGCGACGGGAACATCAACTCGATTGTCGAGCACTGGCTTGCTGGTGGGGTAAACATAATGTTTCCGCTGGAGATCCGCGGCGGCACCGACCCGTATTGGATTCGCAAGGAGTTTGGGAAAGAAGTGAGGCTGATGGGCGGTGTAGACAAGACGCAGCTCATAGCGGGCAAAGACGCGATAGACCGCGAAATCGATCGAATAGCCCCGCTCGTGGCTGACGGTGGTTACATCCCGCATGTGGATCACCGCGTGCCGCCGGATGTCACATACGAGAACTACCTCTATTACCTCAAGCGTAAGCGCCAAGCGTTTGGTATTCCCGAACCACCTCCTTGGGAAGAGCGCAAGTCCGCTTACGAATGGGCGAAGGATTAACGGTTGCAGCGGACCCGGCTTGCTACCGCGCAGGTGTGGCGGTCGGGTCCGGTTCGTTTTTTCCGAAGCATATTGGGCGCCTCTTGCAGCTTGCCCCGTACGTGAACCTTGCTTCTTCACTCGATTGTGCAAACAGGTATAACGCACAGCCGAACTCTGGCGCGGTTTAGGGCACAACGCTAATGTAAGAAACGAAGCCGGGCGGCGGCAGTTATCAAGACTTCCGGACGGGAACCTGGGATTCGGTTCCGTCAGCGCCAGAATGGGCGATTAAGCATTCAGGACCGGCGGCTTACTCCCGCACCCGGCGAGCAGCGCGAGCCGTCGAGCGGGTTGCTGCTGATCAGGAACTGCGTGTTGCGCAAAGCAAAGTGGTTGGATGAAAAGTGAAGAGCGAGGTGTTGCGGGTATTGTGATGCGCATCGGTTTCTGGTCAGTCGCAATGGGACTCGGCGGCTCCTCTTACGAATCGCGGCGGGCTCTGGCTAGTTCCGCTGCGCCAGGAGATGTTAGGTAAGCAAGGAGGCGACCGGCGTGTACTTCCAAGATCCCAAGCGCTATCTGGGAACGAATGTTGTCGTAACCTACCGCGACCGGTTTGGGCATTTGCACACGACCTCGCTTTACGTCCGCGAGATTACATATGTGCCTATCTACGGCGGCTGCTTGGTTGGAGACTTGGACAATATATGGCTGGATGGGGTAACAGTAATCAGCCCTATATCGTGACAGGCGGCAAAGCTCTGAGCGGTTTGCCACGAACGTGCTTCTGAACCCCCCGATGTCACCCTGAACACTACCAACGTCACCTTGAACGCCACATATGTCCTCTGAACAACAAAGATGTCATCCTGAACACCACCAACGTCATTCCTGAACGGTCTAGACGTCATCCTGAACGGAAGGGATGTCATCCTGAACTTGATTCAGGATCCCCGTCATCGAAGAACAAACCCTCCTGGATGCCGGATTAAGCACGGCATGACGTTTGTTCCACCGGGGCGTGACGCCTACTACGTCTTTCTGGACCCCGGGGTCAAGTCCGGGGTGACGAGGAAGGCTCCTGGATGCCGGATCAAGTCCGGCATGACGAGGAATGAAATGTCATCCTGAACGGCCTAAGCGTCATCCTGAACGGAAGGAACGTCATCCTGAACTTGATTCAGGATCCCCGCCATCAAAGAGCAAACCCTCCTGGATGCCGGGTCAAGCCCGGCATGACGTTTGTTCCACCGGGGCGTGACGCCTACTACGTCTTTCTGGACCCCGGGGTCAAGTCCGGGGTGACGAGGAAGGCTCCTGGATGCCGGATCAAGTCCGGCATGACGAGGAATGAAATGTCATCCTGAACGGTCTAGACGTCATCCTGAACGGAAGGAACGTCATCCTGAACTTGATTCAGGATCCCCTTCATCGAAGGGCAACCCTCCTGGATGCCGGATCAAGTCCGGCGTGACGTTTACTGCGCGCCGAGGTGACATTTGTTGTGCGCTGGCATGACGTTTATTACGCCGCGGTGGCCTCCCAATGCGTCTTCCCCAGGGAATCTGCGCCGTCTTCCGCGCAGGTAGTAATGCTCACAACCCCAACTGCTGCCTCATCCAACCGGGACGGTCCGTGCCGAAACCGTCTATTCCCATCGCTATCAAACGCCGTGCCTGTTCGGGATCGTTTATCACCCACACGTAAAGCCTCTGCCCCGCGTCTTTAACCGCTTTTGCCAGGGCTTTCGTTACGCCCTCGTAGTGCAGGTTGAGCCCATCTATGCCGCGGTTTGCAGCTTGTTCGATCAGCACATCACTATGAGGCTGCGGCGCGCCCGATGCATCTCGCGGCGTGCTCCTCAGCCAATAAACGGGAACCTCAGGCATCGCCTGCTTGAAATCGCTTATCACGTCCAAGTCGAAACCGATTACTGCCGTTTGTGGGGCCTTTCCGGTTTCCTGAAGGAGCCTCTTGAGCGGCTGGACGATCTCACTGCCGCATTTTATCTCGACGAAGAACTTGCCTTGCGGCGGCATTGTTTCGAGGGCTTCCTCCAAAAATGGAATTCTCTCTCCGCTGAACTGCTCACCCTTGAACCGTCCCACGTCCACTTTGCGCAGCTCGTCGCTTGTCGTTTCGGCTACTTTAAGGTCGACTCCGCCAGTGCGAAGGGTGGAGGCGTCGTGGATTGTCACTATCTTGCCGTCCACTGTCAGATGAACGTCGCACTCGACTATGTCCGCTTTCTGCTCCCAACCCATTCTGAACGATACAAGCGTGTTTTCCGGCGCGTCCCACATCGCGCCTCGGTGTCCTATGATTTCCATTGTCCAAAAACCTCCGCAAGTGATTATAGCACGGCCCAAAGGAAGAGCAGGAATTGCCTGTGCCTCAGCATAAGCCTATTTCACGAGTACAACCGAGAACAAGAGGAGCGGTTTGCACGATGGCGGACAAACTTCGATGGGGAATCATAAGCGCGGGAAGAATATCCCGAGTATTCGCGAAGAACCTGGCGGACACGGAAACAGGCGAGCTCCTGGCAATAGCCAGCCGCACCAAAGAAGCGGCTGATAAGTTCGGCGACGAATTCAATGTCCCTCGGCGCTACGACAGCTACCAGGCTTTGCTGGACGATCCCGACGTGGACGCCGTTTACATATCCACTCCTCATCCGATGCATGCTGAATGGGCTGTCAAGGCGGCGGACGCGGGCAAGCACATACTCTGCGAGAAACCCCTCACGCTCAACTTCCCTGAGGCGATGGCTGTCGTCGAGGCTGCTAGGCGGAACGATGTCTTTCTTATGGAAGCGTTCATGTATCGGTGCCACCCGCAGACGGCCAAGATCGTCGAGCTCATACGCAGCGGAGCGCTCGGGGAGGTCAAGCTCATTCAGGCCACGTTCAGTTTCCAAGCTTGGTACAATCCTGAGGGCCGATACTTCAACGCCTGGCTCGCGGGCGGCGGCATAATGGATGTGGGCTGCTACTGCACTTCGATGGCGCGGCTGGTCGCCGGCGCGGCGTTGGGTAAACCGTTTGCCGAACCCACTGACGTCAAGGGCGCGGCACACATCGGTGAGACTGGCGTCGACCACTACGCAGTCGGAATACTCAGGTTCCCAAACGACATCTTGGCACAGGTTTCAACCGGTGTCTTCCTAAACCAGGAGAACGTGGTGCGGATATTCGGTTCGGAAGCGAGCCTGTATATACCGACGCCCTGGAATTGCCCCGAACACTGTGAGATGGTGCTTTCGCGGAAGGGACAGGATCCTGAGGTGATAACGGTCGATTCACCAAAGAATTCTTACGTGTTGGAAGCGGAGTTGGTCGCGCGGCATATTCCCGATAGGCAGGCACCTCCTCCTGCGATGACCTGGGACGACACGCTGGGGAATATGCGCACGCTGGATATGTGGCGTGCTGCAGTTGGGCTTACGTATCCGATGGAGAGGTTGGATGCCGAATGGCCCACTGTGGACCGCAAGCCGCTGTTGGTGCGACCAGAGGCGAAGATGCAGTACGGCGAGATTGCGGGAGTGGCAAAGCCCGTGTCGCGGTTGGTGATGGGAGTGATGCCTGCCGGTGTGCAGTTTCCGTTGCCTCACTGTTCGGTTCTGTTCGACGAGTTTTTCGCCCGCGGCGGGAACGCGTTCGACACGGCTTACATATATGGCGGAGGGCTCTCCGACCAGATACTCGGCAAGTGGATAGCAAGCCGTGGTGTGCGGGAGAAGGTGGTCGTGATAGCCAAGGGGGCCCATACGCCGCACTGCGACCCAGAGAACCTGACGAAGCAACTCCTGGAGTCTTTGGATCGACTGCAGACCGACTACGTGGACATCTATCTTATGCACCGCGATAACCCTGAAATTCCCGTCGGGGAGTTCGTGGAAGTTCTCAATGAACACCACAAAGCGGGCAGGATCAAGGCTTTCGGCGTTTCCAACTGGACTATACGTCGCATTGAAGAGGCTAACGAGTATGCACGAGCCAAGGGGCTGGTCGGCTTGGCGGCGGTGAGCAACAACTTCAGCCTGGCTCGCATGATCGAACCCGTGTGGGAGGGCTGTATTGCCGCTTCGGACCCAGAGTCTAGGGCTTGGTTTGAGAGGACGCAGACGCCGCTGTTGGCTTGGTCGAGCTTGGCGAGGGGCTTCTTCGTCTACGGCGACCCGCAGAACACCGCCGATCAGTCTATGGTGCGCAGCTGGTACTCACCCGACAACTTCGAGCGGCTCGAGAGGGCAAAGAAGCTTGCCGCGGAGAAAGGTGTAGAACCGGTAGCCATAGCGATGGCTTATGTCTTGAGCCAGCCGTTCCCAGTGTTTGCGCTTTTCGGACCCGCGACGATAAATGAGATGAACGCATCGATGAAGGGTATGCAGATCAGGCTAACGCCGGAAGAACTGCGCTGGCTGAATCTGGAAGCGGACTCGCCGTAGTCCCCGTCGCCCTCCTGGATGCCGGATCAAGTCCGGCATGACGTTTACTGTGCGCTGGCATGACGTTTATTCCATCGGGGCGTGACGCCTACTACGTCTCCTTGGATGCCGGATCGAGTCCGGCATGACGAGGAAGGGAACGTCATTCCTGAACGACAAGAATGTCATCCTGAACGGAAGGGACGTCATCCTGAACTTGATTCAGGATCCCCGTCATCGAAGAGCAACCCTCCTGGATGCCGGATCAAGTCCGGCATGACGTTTACTGTGCGCTGGCATGACGTTTATTCCACCGGGGCGTGACGCCTACTGCGTCTCCTTGGATGCCGGATCAAGTCCGGCATGACGAGGAAGGGAACGTCATTCCTGAACGACCTAAATGTCATTCCTGAACGGAAGGAACGTCATCCTGAACTTGATTCAGGATCCCCGCCATCAAAGAGCAAGCCCTCCTGGATGCCGGATTAAGCACGGCATGACGTTTATCGTGCACCGGCATGACGTTTATTACGCCGCGTGGGGACCTCACTCGTTAGCGTGGCGTTTGCCGTCGAAGTCCTTGTAGGAGCTCATGTCGCACTCCCAGAACTCCAATGGAACAGGTATCTTGCCGCTGCCGTGCGGAGCGTCGATCACATAAGTGGGACAAGCCAATCCCGAGAGCGTACGCCGCAGCTCGGTCATTATGTGTCTTTCCTTGGCAGGATCTACACGGAAGTGGGCCGCGCCAGGAACCGGATCGCAGCGATAGATGTAATACGGTCGAACACCTATCTCCAGCAGACCCGTAAACAGGTCATACAGCGTTCGGTAGTCGTCGTTTATACCCCTGAGAAACACCGTTTGACTGTACAAAATCGCGCCCGCCAACCTCAAATTCCGAACGCATCGCACAGTTTGTGGCGTCAGCTCCGACGGGTGTTCGAAGTGTATACCCACGTAGACCGGCTGTTCAACTTTCGCAATAGCATCCAGCTTCTCATCGGTTACCAGCATCGGATCGGTAACGGGCGCACGTGTGCCGATGCGCAGGACCTTCACGGAAGCCACCGCACTCAACTGCTCCAGTGCATACCTGAACAACGCATCCTCAACCACGAAAGGATCACCGCCGGATATTATCGCCTCGCGCACTTCTGGATGAGAGTTCAAATACTCAACCCACGCATCCACTCTGTCGGCACCTGCGAAATCCGGCGCACCATCCCCCACCAACCTCCGCCTCGTGCAGAAGCGGCAGTATGCAGGGCATTCCGTAGTCAGCAAGCAAAGCACGCGGTTGCCGTACTTGTTTATGAGACCAGGAGCAACCTCGTAATCTTGCTCGCACAGCGGATCAGGATCGCCGGCGGTTTCGCTCGCCGCTTCAAGATCGCTGTACTCAAACTGCGCCCGCACCGCGGGCTCGCAGACCATCAGACGCTCGATAAACTCAGAAGTCTTTTCAATCATCGCAACCTACCTCGATTGTACGAGCCGTTCGTCGGAACACTGCATGGCGCCATGACCGCATCCGACATGCCGTGGATGAGTTTCTTCTCGCTAGAACAAGCGGTTGCCAAGACGCCGGACAGCTTGGCTTCGTCTCCTACAACGTAATAGTACGCACACAACCTCACGCGTGCATCCATAGGACGCAGCGAATCAGTCGATTCGTCATAATACCCCACTCGCTGCACAATGCTATCGTGAAATGGCTGAATAACGTAGGGGCACGTATCGAATGACGCCAGAGCATCATCTACGGATCTTGCCCATTCCTCTTGAGAAAGGTCATGCCCCACTTTCACTCCTCGACTGCCCCAAGCCAGTGGAGAAAATCCGGAAGGCTTCAAAACGAGTCGACGTTCCTTCTGTGTGCCTTCGGCGACCACCCACCAATCTCGAATGGGAACGCCGCGCCACCGGAACCCAGAAATCTCCGCGTGAGGTGGCACAGGCCTATTATCCATGATCCAGGTAGGAGATACGGTCTGCCGAAGCAGTTCATAGTACTCTTCGCCTAGTTCGTCTTGCCAGAAAGGTCGCAGCGGTTCGCTGTGTAGAAGAGCTAAAAGCAGTTTCTCTTCCAAGAAGTGCTTGTAAGGCGGCGTCACAGCAACAAGCCGCTTCTTCGCTGCGTACGCAATTAGTTCGGACTTGGGTATGTTCAGCAAATCAAAGAGCTCGAAGAACCGATAGACGACATCTATTCGCGAACCGTTTTCAAGATACAGCCCGTCCTCGGTGAAGCGCACATCCCGTGGATGAACCGTATAAGCTTCGAACCCGACGGCCCGCAGCTCCGAAGCCAAGTAGGCCATCTCAGGCCTATAATCCTCCGATTCGTCCGAAACCACGATGGCGCACACTGGTTCGTCCTTGCCCGATGCCTCCCTCAAGATCTGTGCGAAGCCGTCTCGCATGCCGCGAGGCCCACCGAGCAGGTCGAAACCCGCACGCTCGTACGCCGCGGATAGACAGTCGAGGTGCCCGATGCCGCCTGGTACACTGTCGAGTTCGGTAATGACGAAACCGTGCTGGGTTATAAGTATGTCGGGACGGATAACGAGCGGTAGAGCCCTCTTGTGATAATTCATCCGAGCGTGACGAAGTAGGTCGTCCGGTTTGCCGATATCCAGGTAGTCCGCAGCCCACCGATAGTCGGTGCGCCGCAGATAGAGGGTATTGACCGCCTTATAAAACGCCAGAAGGGCTTGACCGAGCTTCTTGAGCGTAGACGCTTCCTCGGTACTCAAAAGGAAAGGCTGCGGGCCGACTAGATGTGCTCGGGTACCCTCATCGGTCGCTCGCCACAGTCCGGCGTCGACAAGCGCTTGCCGAACCTGCTTGCAGACGCGGATCTGAGCATCGATACACTGTGAAGCTTCTTGTGTGCTTGCAGTCACCGGAGATTTCCCTTCGGGCCCACTGCCCAACCTGCCATACATGTATGGCTATACCCTCAGCTTAAGGCTCGCAAACTCCGCAGTCTGACAACGTGCCATAGCGCCGACTATGGGTACGCCTGTCAAGAAACTAGCTTCGCATTCGCTCCGAATCTCTGGTTGCCAAGAACCTTTGAGCCATCAAGATGCCGCAGATTGACTTGGCGTCTTTGATCTCGCCCGAAAGTATCTTGTCCACCGCTTCATCCAATCGCACTTCGACGATCTCTATAAACTCGTCCTCATCCGACGAAGACTCGATAGGAACTAGATCTTCAGCTAAGAAAGTGTGCAGCATTTCGCTGGAGTACCCGGGAGCCAGGTACGATCGAAACATAAGCGTCACCCGATTGGGGCGGCGGCCGATTTCCTCTTCGAGCTCTCGGATGACGCATTCCGCGGGGTCTTCTCCCGGATCGAGCGTGCCGGCTGGTATTTCAAGAAGCGTCTCACCTGCCGCCTGCCTGAACTGGCGCACCATAACTACCCGGTCTGAATCTATCAGGGGCACAGCTGCCACTGCTCCCCTATGAACCACAACCTCCCTGGTACTTTCGCGCCCATTGGGCAGACGCACTCGGTCGACCCTGAGTTTCACCAGTCGACCGCTGAAAACTTCCTTGCTTTCGATGGTTTCTTCTCTCAGTTCCACGGTGTACCTCGTTGACTCGTCAGCTTCCGCGCCGTGCCGCGTGCGAATGACTTACGCGGACTGAGGGTGCGATAGACCGGACGGACATCGATTCAACCGATGCCATTATGCTTCCGCTCAAAAGCGCGTGTCAAGACGCATCCGTCCGCTACGCGGGTGTCTGGGGATCCTGAATCAAGTTCAGGATGACGTTCCTTCCGGTCAGGGCGACGTTCTTTGTTGTTCAGGATGACATTGGTAGTGTTCAGGATGACACCCCCTTTCCTCGTCATGCCGAGCTTGATCCGGCATCCCCTCCTCGTCATGCCGGACTTGATCCGGCATCCAGAAAGACGCAGTAGGTGTGCGCGTCAGCGTGGATACAAGCGCCGCGTCAATATGTTTATACTAGAGACCTATACGTCATGCTTAGAAACTAAGTGCCTACTTTCCAACCAACAAACTATACATTGTCGCAAATCCAGTGTAAATTCGGTCATGATAGTAACGATATTGCCTACCGTATGTCTCAAAAGATCCGAGCAACCCAAAGCTATTATGGAATACGAAAAAAAATTGAGCAGCAAGAAGGATTTGTAGGGGACTTAGAAGAAAAGAAAAATGCGATTCGCAGATGGGCTATAACGGTCGACGGAGTTTTGGCGTCACGTGTGCGACAAGGACTAGCGCTGATGGCGCCCATCATTTCCGAAAGGGAATTGAGACAGTACCGGCTCACTGTTGTAGCCTATCTGCATCGCGAACAGGATCCGAAGAATTCCCAATTCTCGAAAGGGAATTACACTGGTGCGCTGACCCCCGGATTGCCTGCTTGCCCGAGGCTGTGTGGATCCTGAATCAAGTTCAGGATGACATTGGTAGTGTTCAGGATGACGTTGGTGGCGTTCAGGATGACACTCCCTTCCTCGTCATGCCGGACTCGATCCGGCATCCAGAAAGACGCCATAGGCGTCACGCCGCGGTCCAATAAGCGTCATGCCGGGCTTGATCCGGCATCCAGAAGGTTTGCTCTTCGATGAATGGGATCCTGAATCAAGTTCAGGATGACGTCCCTTCCGGTCAGGGCGACGTTCTTTGTTGTTCAGGATGACGTTGGTGGTGTTCAGGATGACGTTGGTGGTGTTCAGGATGACATGTTTGACGGCATCCAGGGGGTGAAATGGCGTCACCGCATTCCAACAACGCGCTCGCCGTTTTCCGAGCACACGAGAAAAAGCCCGAGGGCACAACCCCTCGGGCACTGTGCATCACAACCGCGCTACCGCACACGTCACCCCGTGTTACCCCACACGGGTTACTACGAAGCGCCAGTCTCTAGAAGTCCGGTATTATCAGCACGTCGTCGTAAGTGGTCAAAATCAAAGGCGGATTGGTTCGCGTTATCCGTCCCTTGACCCTTACAAACGCGCCAGGATAGTAGGCCGGGTGACCGTTGTTCGAGAACACACGGACCAGTTTGCCCGAACCGTCGTCCAGGTTGAACGAGTTCGAGGTAAGATACGTGTCGTTCACTACTCTGCCCCACACTACGAACGGATACACGGCGCGAGCTGCGTGTGTAACCGGTGCATATGCGCCCACACCGGTTGTTCCCTTCGATGTGAACTTAGGAGGCTTCGGCAGCCCTGTGGCAACCCACGCATACGTCTTGGTGGTGTCACCGTCGCGCCAGCCGGTACCTGCTATCACAGCCCCGCCGTCGCAAATCGCAGTTATGTTCGTGAACTGCCAACCGCTGATGTCGATACCATTCTCAGTCAGGACATCACGGATGTCGCGAACGCCGTTGACGGGATCCCAAATCCAGCCGGTGCGGCTGCCCGGGTTGTTGGCCGTATTGAGCGAGAACCCACCTATTACGTAACCGTCCTCGCTGATCGCCCACGACTCAGCGTAGTTGTGACCCGGCAAAAGCGGGATCTTCACCGGCTCCACGCCATGCTCCGTGAACGGCGCGTCCCAATAGCAAGCCCAGCGGTTGGTACTCACGGTGGACGACTCGTAGCTGAACCCGGCTATTCTGCTACCGTCGCGCGCCACAACTCGCGCTACCGATTCCACCTTGTTGTCTGGGTAGCCGTTCAGGTTCTTAAAACCGCACAGGCACGATATCGACAGGTTCCATCCGCCGATCGGCTGCCTGGCACCGCCTGTGCACCCAGAACCCGGATACTGACACTGTCCAGCCATCGTGCCCATTCCAGGGTTTGGACCGACTGCGGACACGCCGTAGATCATAGACCTGTTATGGTAGGCATCGCCCATAGGGAAGCCCGTCTTTCTGGGAAGCTGGAGTGAAGAAGCGGAATTGACGTCCCATCTCCAGCGGCAGGCGCCGTCGCAGTTGTTGGCGTCCAAGTAAGAACCCACAATCAGTATCTGGGTATCGGACGCGGCTATGCCTCTAGCCATCCAGACCCTGGAGCCGTCCACGAAAGGCAGAGTGGTCCACGTACCGCTGCCGTCCGGCGTACCCTGCCAATATCTAGCCTGATATGCACCCGCTGTGGCGTTGCCCGCCACCACAAGGTTTACACCCTGAACCGCGATTCCCGCCGAGTCGCCGGCAGTATCAAGTTGAACCGTGCCGTGCAGAGTACTCCACAGAAACACACCTAACGGTCCCGCGGTGTTGGTGTTGTGGAAGACTACCACGGGGTGATCCCCATACATCACTGCTCCTGTCGGGTTACCCAAACCCAAGTTCAGAAACGACGCTCCTACAACGGAACCGACTGCGCTCGCACTGCATAAGGCGAGCAAAGCAAAGACCAGCCAGACACGCGTACTTGCCTTCTCCATTCCGCATACCCTCCTAAACTCTCTTTTTGAGTGATCGGACACGAGTGCAATTCACTCGCACCCTGCCACATTGCAGTATGGTACTACCAATTTGTGTTTGTCAAGGGCCCGTGAAAAATTTTTACCGCTCAAACCTGAACGAGCTGCTGCCGAATTGCACGACATCGCCGCGGTTCAGCACCGCCGACTGCACGCGAACCCCGTTTACATATGTGCCATTCGTGCTACCCAGATCCTGGATTACGTAGGTTTCGCCTTGGCGCATCAATACGGCATGCCGCCGGGAGATCATTTGGTCTTTGTCAAGCACAAGCGAGTTTGCGGGGTCTCTGCCGATGTCTGTTCGATCGCCCGACAAGTCGAACGTATACCCAGCGTATACGCCGGATATGCCGATTAAACGAGGCACGACACCAGCAGAAACCCAAACAGGCTGCGGTGCGGTAGACGCAGTAGGCGTGCAAGCGCAGGCACCGGTGATTGGGTCGCGTGGACCTCCGCAGAAGGGGCATATCGTGCTTTCGGGGTGAAGTGCCGTCTGCTGCGAATGGATTGGCTCACCACGTGACCCTGCGCCGATAAGCATGGGTGCCTGCGTGCGCTGATTGAAAACCAGCTGGAAACTGCCGATTTGGATCCAATCCCCGTCGGAAAGAGTGCTTTCTGCGACGCGGACGCCGTTCACCAGTGTGCCGGCTGTGGAACCCAAATCGTGCAGGACGAACGTGCGCCAGTCGGAAGTACGGATTTCGGCATGGCGCTTCTGAACGTTCAGATCGCCGAAGAGAGGAATGTCTGAGAGCTCGTCCCGACCGATGGTCGTGACAGGCTTAGCGAGAATATACTGCTTGCCTTTGTTACGACCAGCCACCACGGTGACCCACGCTACCTTAGTAGCCTCTTCCACTAGCATCACAGCAGCGCCAACCGCGCAGCCGATCGCCGTATCTCCAACGAAACGGCTTACGGTGCCTACCTGTAGGGGAATGGCAAGAAAATCGAACACTATTCCGCCCGCGGCGCCGCCGATGAAGCCACCTATTACGCCCTGAAAACACTTGCGCGCGCTGCCGGACGGCAGCCCTGCTGCTAAGCCGATGCCCGCGCCCACCGCAGCCCACCCCAAAGTGCGCGCGATTATGAGGGTTATGGGGTCAAAAGGCTCCCTTCGAAGCAGGAACGAAAAAATGCCTTGGCCTACAAACCCTGCGACTCCCCCCAGAGCCGCTCCAGCCGATAGTGCTATCACACACTTCATCAGGATCCGCTCGGCGGACAGGGAATAAATTTCCTCACTCAGAACGATAGCCACGCTCACCAGTAGGCCCAAGATCGCAAACATCAGCGCGGATTCAGCAAAGACATTCGCACCCGGTGGGCCGGTTGCTGTTTCGGCCGCGCGTTCGAGCAAACGTGTGCGGGGCTCCTGAATCACAAAGTTAACAATCCCAGCTCCAGCACCGAACAGCGCTGCCCGTAATATTCTCTGTGTGTTCAAACGGTTCATATACGCGAGAGCGGACTAAGCTTTTGCGTGCGCAACTATAGACGCGGCTTTCCACCAATCGCGCGCAGGTAAAATGTCCTCGGCTGCGTCCACAATGGTTTCGATATGTTCTCTCTTCTTTACGCCGACTATGGCGGTAGTCACTGCAGGATGTGTCAACACCCATCTTACAGCAAGCTGTGCGATGGTGAGACCATGCTTTTCCGCAATCGGCTGCAGGCTGTTAACAGCGTCAAGGATGCGTTTGAATGTCTCGCCTTGGAAGCGAGGACTGTTCGCCCGGTGGTCGGTGAATGTCGTCTCCGGGGTATATTTGCCGGTAAGCAAACCCCTGGCAAGGGTGGAATACGTCAGCACACCGATGCGTTTTTCCAGGCACACAGGCAGTTCGTGCTCTTCGACCTGGCGGTCCAGCATATTGTAAAGCGGCTGGAGGGAGGTTATCTCAAAGTACTGCGAGTACATTCGTATTTGATCGGCATTTAGGTTGGAAACACCGAACCAACGCACCTTACCCTCTTTGCGCAGTCTGGTCAGCGCTGCGGCAACTTCCTCGGGGCGGGTCAATGGATCCCAAGCGTGTATTTGATACAGGTCGATGTAGTCGGTCTTCAGTCTCTTGAGTGATGCCTCACACTCACGGATTATATAATCGTAGCTGGTATCCGGAACACGCTCGTCTGGAATCTCGAAGTTGTGATAGAACTTGGTGGCTATGATGACGCGGTCGCGGCACTTACGGCTTTCAAGCCACTCACCCAAGGAGCTTTCTGCGAAGCCGTCACCGTAGGCATCGGCAGTATCAATGAAGTTCACGCCCAGGTCGAGCGCCACGTCCAGCGCCTCGCGCCATTGTTCCAGGTCGATTTCTCCCCAAAACTTGGGCGAGAGCTGCCAACAGCCGAAACAGACTCGAGATACCACCAGATCGCTCCTGCCTAGTTGAGCATACTTCACTTTTTCACCTCCTGCTGCGATGGATATGTGAATATAGGCTGGATGCCCTTGGATCTCTCTTTGAGAGTTTGCATCTCGCTCGGCGTAATCTTGGTGAATCTCTGGGCTATCCCCATCGCCATCTTGAACAGGCGCACGTCTCCCGGCGGGACCGCTGCGGTTATGGGTTGCGACAGAGTGTACCTGAGAGCCAAAGATGCCTCCTCCGGATCGGAGCACGGCTGGTACCAGCACCCCGGATACTCACGCTTGGCCCCTCTGGGCCAAGGACCGCGCGCCATCGCCTTGATTGCCAAGATGCCCATGCGCTTCGATAAGGCCTTCTCGACGACCTGGTGTCCGAAGTTGCCTTGGAACTCGCAGACCCAGTTTATCGGGAAAAGAATGGTGTCGAAGTCGAATCGCTCAATTGCAGCCAGTGCCGCTTCAACCGTGTGTGCCGAGAATCCGATATACCGAATCATGCCCTTCTTCTGAGCTTCGCGAAGCGCTTCCACTGCGCCGCCCGGTGCCAAGGCTTTCTCGACCTCATCAAGCGTGGTCAGCGCGTGAAGCTGGTAAAGGTCGAAGTGATCTGTGCGGAGACGCTTAAGGGACCGCTCCAATTCCCGCGTGGCACCTGCGGCGTCTCGCTTGCCAGTCTTACACGCCAAGAAGACCTTGTCGCGCTTGCCGACCAGGGCAGCGCCAAGTTTTTCTTCGGCTTCTCCGTTGCCGTAGCTGGGAGCGACATCGAAGTAGTTTACGCCTTTTTCGATGGCCTCCGACACTGTTTTGTCCGCGTCGGATTGGTCCATACCGACAACAACCAGCCCGCCGAACCCGATGATGGACAGTTTCTGGCCGGTTTTGCCTAGCGGTCTTTTGGGCAGGGGCCCGCCTGTGCTGTTCGAGGGCTCGGCGATGAAAGCCGCTGCCGCACCTGCTGCAGTAAGCTTCAGGAAGTCACGTCTTTTCATGGTGCCCTCCGGTTTGAGCCCGCGCCATCCTGATGCTCATTTATACTGCTGGTGACGGCGGGTGTCAACCCAGGGTACACTTGAGTAAAAACCCCACCCCTAGATGCTGGGCCAAGCCCTCAACCATGTCATCCTGAACGCCACCAACGTCATCCTGAACGGAAGGAATGTCATCCTGAACTTGATTCAGGATCCTCATCATCAAAGAGCAACCCTCCTGGATGCCGGAGCAAGTCCGGCATGACGAGGAAGGGAATGTCATCCTGAACGGAAGGAACGTCATCCTGAACGCCACCAACGTCATCCTGAACTTGATTCAGGATCCCCGTCATCGAAGGGCAACCCTCCTGGATGCCGGATCAAGTCCGGCATGACGAGGAAGTGGACGTCATCCTGAACACCACCAATGTCATCCTGAACTTGATTCAGGATCCCATTCATCGAAGAGCAAACCTTTCTGGACCCCGGATCAAGCCCGGGGTGACGTGCCAGGCGCGTGAGGCGGCATTGTCAGCCGCGAGAGCGCATCGTCTTCTCGGGCCCTTGACCTAAAGCGCCGCTGCCGGTACAATAAAACCTCAGAAGCTTGGCAAAGGAATACACTCGTTCGTGGGAAAAGGCTCGCTGGGCTTTTTCCCACTTTGCGTATAGGGACGGTGATATGAAAGCAAGGACCGTTATACGCATCCTCGCTGCGCTGTTGGTTATTCTGTCGGTCTGCGTTCAGGGTGCTGCGGCGTTCACTCCGAGGGTTTCCGCTCAGGGAGCCCAGGTGCTGATTAACGGTCGCACCGCCATCCGATTTCGCACGCCAAACGCTGGTTTGACACCCGACCAGCGGGCAGCTATCACGGCAGAGCGCATACGAAACCTCGTCAACCAACGCGTCAGCCTGCTTTCAATCTATGCAAAAAGCGACCGTCGGCAGGCACGTGTGATGGCAGGCGAAACCCTCATTTGTATTGCCACCGCAGCTGAAGCCAGGGCTGCGCGGATGTCTCCTCTGGCACTGGCTGGCTCATGGGCCGCAAACATACGCGAGCTGCTCTCTATGCCCGCAATCGTGCTGAGCGATAGGCAGATCACCGTGCCGCTCGGAGAAACGCGCAGAGTTGTAGTCGGCGGTGCTGCAGTAGGACCAATTACAGCCAAAAGCGACCGCTCCGACGTGGCAACGGTAGCCCCGGCAGCCGATGGGCGCTACATCCTTGTTACAGGTCAGCAGGTGGGGTCTGCCGTAGTGACCGTCGAGGTCGAAGGAGAAAGCGAGTCGCTGTTTGTCATGGTCAAGAAGTATGCCGGGGCCATACCAAGTAGCGCATTCGCCGAAGTAACCGGCAACCCATGTCCGGCATCGCTTGTGTCCTATGCGGCTGCGCAGGCTGCCTTGCGAAGTACCATTGTAGAGTCGGGCGCATCAGCGCGCATAGAGAGTATGGACGGCGCGGATGAACCGCTCGACCAAAGAATGACGCGGCAAGTTCGAGTTCGAATTTCGATAAGTGGTCCAGGCTATATCGACCGCAGTGGCATATGCGCGGTGGAAGTCCACAACTCCGCGATGCCTCGCGATGAAGCCAAATACCTTTTCTACAGTAACAACCCGGAGCGGTTCACCAAGTATCAGGAGCTGTTTGTCGGTAAGATTGTGCCGAACGAATCGGCGCGCATCCTGTATCACCATCAGAATGCAATGGGCAAGCGCGCGCGGCTGATGGTGGAACTTGTCAATCCCAGACCAGTGCCTGGTGTGTACAGGGTTTTCCGAAGTGCCGCGGCGCCTATTGTTGATACCGTTCTAGTCGGCTACATTGCTGGAGCTGGATTCCTGAGGAATGAGCTCTCCAACGCAAGTGTGATAGAGCGCATCCCTCCGAAATCGAGGCTAGTATTGGTGTCGGATGTGCTCTCGCACATGGAAACGGCCAGCGGCATACTTCAGGTGCGACAGTTGGCTGGAGAAGAGAGCTACATTCGCGTGGCTGCCGTGCCGCCGGAACTCGACACAGCCCAGGTGGGCTCTATCGGTCCTGCGTCTGAGTTTTTCAACCCGCAGCTGTCTGAGCATGTGTACGCGACGCCGTGGAAGACGCTGGAAGCTGAGTACGTAGTCGGGAAGCAGTGGGCGTTCATACCTATCGGTAAGCACTCCATACCCTCGCACGACGCAAGGCGGCGCCTGGACGGCAACTACGGGGTGACGTATGAGATCAAAGTCAAGGTCGAGAATCCTACCGACCAAGAAAAGAAGGTTCAGGTGGTGTTCGACCCGGCTGCAGGTATAGCATCGGGGATCTTCGTGATCGACGGTTCGTTTGTCTCGGCAAAATACGCCAAACCACCGGCTGAGATACCACTTGCCACCTATCGGCTGAAGCCAGGCGAAACGCGCCATCTGAAAATACTGACGCTTCCGTTGGCAGGCTCGAACTATCCGGCAACGCTGATAGTGCGCGCTTCGTAGAGGTGCTTCCGAGCGTATTCGACGTGCTCTAGGTGCTCGCGCGTTCGCACTGATCCCCGTGTAACGCTCCCGATTGCGCACTCAGCGTCATCCTGACCGGCCTAAATGTCATCCTAATACGGAATGAACGTCACCCTGAACACCACCAACGTCATCCTGACCGGAAGGAAAGTCATCCTGAACGCCATCAACGTCATCCTGAACTTGATTCAGGATCCCCATCATCGAAGAACAAACCTCCTGGATGCCGGATCAAGTCCGGCATGACGAGGAAGAGCAAGCCGGATCAAGTCCGGCATGACGCTTGCTGTGCCGCGGCGTGACGCCTATGGCGTCTTTCTGGATGCCGAATCGAGTCCGGCATGACGAGTAAGGGACGTCATCCTGAACACCACCAACGTCATCCTGACCGGAAGGAAAGTCATCCTGAACACCACCAACGTCATCCTGAACTTGATTCAGGATCCCCATCATCGAAGGGCAACCCTCCTGGACCCCGGATCAAGCCCGGGGTGACGTTCACTGTGCCGCAGCATGGCGGTTATCGCGGCCAAGGTGACGCAAGGTTTTTCCTAACCACTCAGCAACCCTCAGCCCTTCAGACCCGTCAAGGTTACTCCCTGGATCATATACCGCTGCGTGAAGAAAAATACAGCCAGTACCGGCAGCATCACAAGCGTCGCCGCAGCCATCATCATTGCCGGTTCACCGCCGTGCGCTCCCTGGAACAGCTGCAGCGCATACGCAAGCGTCATCTTCTCCGGCGAACTAATGTATATCAGAGGACCCATAAAGTTGTTCCAACTGCCCATAAACGCAAATATCGTCAGCGCAGCCAGCGCAGGCTTGATCAACGGCAACATAATGTTCCAATAGATTCGGAAATACGAGCATCCATCTATCTTCGCCGCGTCTTCTAGGTCCGTCGGGATCGTCATGAAAAACTGCCTCAAAAGGAAAATGTTGAACCCGCTGCCGAAAAGCGAGCCGAACCAAAGAGGCCTCAGGGTGTCAACCCATCCCAGCCAACGGTATATCAGGAACACTGGCAGCATAGTGACTGCTCCCGGCACCATCATTGTCGCTATCATCACAAAGAACAACAAGTCCCGCCCTGGCCATCGAAGGCGAGCGAACGAAAACCCCACCAGCGAACTCGACAGCGTAGTGCCCAGAATAACCAGCGCCGTCACGTAGATCGTGTTCCAAAGCGGCACCAGTCCCTTTCGATACTCCGGCGGCAGGAAGTTCAGGGCATCTCGGTAATTGGACCACAGCGCGGTCGGTTTGAGATCAGGCTTGGCGTTTGACGAATCGACCTCAATCACCCTGCCGCGCCCATCCACAGTGCGCATCCGCCAAACGCCGCCCGGCAGCTCCTCAAGCTTTACAGCCCTGTGCTCCTCGCCGTCCGTCCGCACCACGTATACTTTCTTATCCTCTCCGCCGATTTTAATCGTCCTCTGGACCATCGGGATTATGTCTGGTGGGAAAATGTTGGTGCGTTCATCAGGCTTGAGCGATGTGGTGACCAACCAATAAAACGGCACCGAAAAAACAGCGGCGCCCGTCACAAGCGCAAGGTGAAGTCCGATCTGCCGCGAAAGCTCCTTTCGCCATTTGACGACTTTCCAAGGGCGCTGGCAGTCGGGTATGCGGTCTCGGCTCATAAGAAACGCCGAGAACACGATCAAATCCGATGCCGCAATCCACAGCCTGGGCACCTGAGCAAGTCCCGATCTCGCCGCGACGTATACCCAAAGCAGGGTTACGGCGTGTGCCGCCGCTGCACCTACGAAAAGCAGTAGTACGTGCCCGAATCGCCGCTCGGTAGCCGATGTTATTGCCAGGAACAGCGTCCTGCCTATCGCAAAATAACCCAAAGCTATGACCAAAAGCCACAGGAAGAAGTCCATATCAGCCCATATACCAGTCGGAAGTCCGCATTTCGGTTTCTACTTGCCCCTCTCTGCTTCGTAGTGAACCCAGCGCGGTGCTATCCTGAACTGCAGCAGTGTAAATGCTAGAATGATAACAAAGAGCACCCACGCCAGTGCCGAGGCGTATCCCATACTGAAATACCTGAACGCTTTGTTGAACAGGTACAGCATCGGCACCAGGGTAGAATCGACAGGACCGCCGGTGCCGTTGGTCATCACATATACGTTGTCGAACGTCTGCAGCACGCCGATCGTGCCCATGATCAGGTTGAAGAAGATATACGGGCTAAGCATCGGCAGTGTTATGTGGCGGAACTGTTGCCAGCGGCTGGCGCCGTCGATCTCCGCCGCCTCATAGTACGAGGAAGGAATCCCCTTCAAACCCGCAAGCCAAATTATCATTCCGCCTCCAGCTCCCCACAACCCCATCAGAATCAAAGCCGACTTTGCACCGAAATACGAAGGCGGGTGTGCAAGCGGACCCGGCAGAGGCAAACCCAGCGCACCCAACGTGTGTTTCCAAAGCCACGCCAAAATCCCGAAGAACTCTCCAGGCTGCGCAATCCACCCTGGTGGTTGCAGGCCGAACCACCGCGTCAGTGTCATCCGCCATATGGCGTTCACGATCCCCCACTGCGGGTTTAAGACCCACAGCCACAGTACAGCCGACGCCACCACCGGCACAATGGATGGCAGATAATAAAGAGTGCGGTACCAGCTCATGCCCTTGACATTGGTGTTCAAAAGCATGGCGATCGCCAATCCGGTAATTATTCCCAACGGCAGCCCTATCGAGGCCAAAAACCCTGCATTGTAGAGGGCTTTCGACAGCAGCCCCCAATCGTAGGTAACCAGCCCTTTGTAGTTTGCCAGACCAACCCATCTGGGAGCGTGCAGTACGTCGTAGTCGCAGAAGCTGAACACCACCGACGCCACAATGGGACCGATCATAAAGATCAGGAAGCCGATGATCCAGGGCGAAGCGAACAGATAACCCGCATAGGCTTCTCCTCGCATCAACGCACCGACCTTTTCCGACCGGCTCGCCAACTGCCACACGATCATTATGAGCACCAGAATCGCCGCTATTATTGCGCACCACAGAATCCACATAGGAACTGTGGGGTATTTCTCGCGGGAGAAGACGCGATCCAACTCACGCTGGACGACCCGAGCTGCTTCGTTCATCGCGCGCTCGGGCGTATAACCCGTTTCGGCGTGGTGCACAGCCAAGTCGAATGCGCGGACGTGTTCGTCCCACAGCTGTTGTCCGACGAATGTGACGGGCCTATACCGCGAGTAAGGCATCATAGAAAGGGCGAACCGCAGGCAGTTTCGGAACTTGGGATCCTTAGGCGCGTATTTGGCGAAGACGGCTTCGTTGACGCGCCAATTTGCGTGCATTGTTGGAACGTAGGGTCTGCCTTTGCTGAGGTTGTAGCGCCTCTGTGCCTCCGCCGCTATGAGACCAGCCTCCGGGCTCGACATCCACTTGATGAACTTCCATGCGAGCTCCACGTGCTTAGCTCCGACCGGTATCGCCCACGAGAATCCGCCAGACCATGTGATATAGCGGGGTCTGGGTTTGAGCAGCCGAGGGCTCGGCGGAAGGGCTATGGGGACGCCGTTTTTGTCGAAGCGCACGTTTGAAACAGTTGTGCGGAAGCGCTCGTCGGGTACGGGAGCAGGTGCGACGCCGAAGTCGAGGTCCGGATTGAAACGGGCAATGTTGTTCGCGGCGCCGTCGACGTCTATTTTCATCGCGACCTTGCCGGTCAAAAACGGATCCAGCGCGTAACCCTGGAAGCCGGCTTGGAACTGGTCTACCTTCTTTGCGCCACCGAGCGCGTCGTACACGCTGACCATGTACCTCAGGGCTGCAATGGATTTGGGATTGTTCATCGTGCAGCGCCTGCCGTCGGGGCTCATGAACTCGCCGTCCATCTGCCACGAATACAAATAAAGCCAACTGTTGCCCCAGTTCGGAATGAATCCTATTTGGCGGATGGCGCCGGATTTGTCGCGTTTGGTAAGTTTCTTGGCATATTCCAGCAGTTGACTCCAGGTGAGGGGAGGCTTATTGGGGTCCAAGCCTGCTTCTCGGAATAGGGTCTTGTTATAGTATAGGAAGCGGTCGTCGGTGGAGTTGGGTATGGCGTAGACCTTGCCCTTGTAGTTGGCTTCTTCCCAGCAGGGTTTGTAAAAGTCCTCTGGCCGGATGCCGTCTGGTTTGTGGCGGTCGCGTTTTATGAGCGGGGTGAGGTCCATAAACGTATCGCGTGACGCCCAGTCGCCTATTGTGAAGCGGTCTTGGTTGATAACGTCAGGCGGGGTCTTGCCGACGATGGAGGTCATTAGCTTCTGGGGGTTCATTTGCCCTGCGCCCATACCCAGGATGCTCACCTTCACGCCCGGGTTGCGCCGTTCGAATTCGCGCACCTGTGCGCGCAAGCCTGCCGCTTCTTCGCTGGGCTGAAGCCCCCAAACAACCAGCTTCACCTTTGCGCAGGCAGGCAGCGAGAATACGATCAGTGTGAATGCGAGTATGAGTGAAAGCCGTTTCATATCGGCGGACGTCTGTGCGGTTCGCTCGACCGCATGTTCCTTGTACATTTGCACGCCGTGCTCCTGCACATACGCAAGCTGAGTTGCACCCAAACGATGAGGATACCGCAGTCTTTGTTACGGCGAGGCAGTCTGGGGCGCGGGGGTTTGCCCTCCGGTTGAGGAACCAGCTGCTGAAGTGCTGCTTGTTTCGATGACTATTTTGTTCTCGTCGAGTTTCGCAGCACCCTGAATCTCTATTTTCGCTTGCGATGCGAATACGTCCGCGTTCGCCTTCGATGTCGAGGAGTTTGTTTCCAAATAGTCCAGCAGATTCGCGGCTGCCTGCGCCATAAGTCCGCACGCGAGCACTCTGCGAATGTGGGCGGGTTTCT
>JARYME010000053.1 GCA_029907315.1 Armatimonadota bacterium
TTCGGTGCCGCACGAGGTGATAGTGGTTGACAACGGTTCCACTGACGGAACGAAAGACTATCTTCAGCAGTGGGTTTCGCAAACGGACAACAGAAGGGTTATTACCAACTCCGACAACCTGGGCTTTGCTCGTGGAAACAACCTTGGCATAGCACACGCCAAAGGGCGGTACGTAGTGCTGGTTAACAATGACGTTGTTGTTACGCCCGGATGGCTGGAAAGATTGTTGGCTTGTGCTGCGCGTGATGACTCAATTGGCATAGTCGGCGCTGTTACAAATGCGGTTTCGGGTCCACAATATGTTGACCAGGCGCTGTACGATATAGACTCCCTTATCGGACTCGACGATTTTGCTCAGGAGTGGGCTGACAAGCATCGCGGGCAACGAATTCCAGTCGTTCGAGTTGTTGGTTTCTGCATGTTGATTAAAAAGAGTGTCATCGACACCATCGGTGGTCTAGATGACCGTTTTGGTCTAGGCAATTTCGAAGACGACGATTTTTGTCTTCGCGCGGCTGTTGCAGGCTTCAGATTAATGATAGCTAGAGACTGCTTTGTTCACCATTACGGGAGTCGCACATTCGCAGGGGAGCGCATCGACTATCGCACTCTGATGTCCCGCAACTGGGAGATATTTAAGGAGAAATGGGGTTTGCCGCGAGATTTGCCGCTGGGCGCGGGATACGACGCAAGCGCCTTGATAAGACAGCCGTTCGATCCTTCGCGGCACTACATTCATCTACCTAGGTTTTCCGAGGGCGAACCCGTCCCCGTCGGAAGCCGCCGTGGGGGTGCTGATAAGACCAAGACAGTATCTCAAGATAGGCCGCTGCTCTCATTGTGCATGATCGTTCGAGATGAGGAGGGCTTTATTGAGCGCTGCCTTGCTGGTGCTCAAGATGTAGTAGACGAGATCGTTATAGTGGATACGGGTTCGACCGATCGAACAGTCGAGATATGCAGGAGGTTCGGCGCCCGTGTGTATCATTATAGCTGGAACAACAGCTATTCAGACGCAAGAAACGAGGCGGTGAAGCATGCTCGCGGCGAGTGGATATTGTTCCTGGACGCCGACGAAGTTTTGGACTCGGAGTCAAAGTCTCTGATTAGACAAGCTGTTGAACGCCCAGCAGCTGATGCTTATGAACTGCTCTTTTACAACTACTGCAGTCCCGACGTTTGTCGACCTGATGTTGTCCATAGGGTATGCAGACTGTATCGCAACCGACCGGAGTATCAATTCAGGGGTCGGATTCACGAAAACGTTGCCCCTTCCATCCAAGAGGCCGGTGGTTTAATAGCCGAACTTGACGCTGTGGTTCACCACTATGGGTACCAGCCTGATGTCAAGAGGCAGCGCAACAAGCAAGAGAGATACCTGAGCCTGTTGCTTGCTGAGCTTGAAGAGAAACCGGATGATATCTACGTCCTTTATCATTTGGGCGCTGCTTACTGCGCTGAGGGAGAATTTGAAAAAGCTGTTCCGCATCTCGAGAAACTTGTGAATCTGGTTCCGGCCGACCACACCTTTGCTCCGCAGTCGTACTCCAGGTTGATGAACGCTTACTGGGCTCTCGGCCGCAGTGAGGACGCTTTGGTAATCGCGGATCGCGCCCGCGAAGCACATATAATTCATCCTGAAATCAGTTTTTCTAAGGGCAACGCTTTGTTGGCCCAGGAGTGCTACGCCGAAGCAATAGAAGCGTTCCAGGAAGCTATTGAACTCGGTACGCGTGAGACCTGGCTCGGCGACCCCGGAACCTTCGGCCATAAGGCCAAATTCGGAATAGCGCGCGCCCTTGCGGGACTTGGCCGGTATGAAGACGCGTTGGTTTATGTTCGGCAGGTTATCGACGAATATCCGAACCACCCTAGTGCGCACGAATTGGCTGCACTGCTGTGTTCGGAGTTGCAGGATCTTCCAAGCGCCGAGGCCCACTGGAGAAAGTTCTTAGAACTAATGCCCACTCGGACTGAGGCGCACTACAGCCTTGCAAAGATCCTCGAAACCCAAGGCCGCTATAGGGAGGCTATTGGGCACTATCTTAAAGTCCTTGAGGCTGGCGGTGAGTCCGCAGAATTGCATCAGAGAATAGCCACTTGCTATGAGATGATTGGCGAGTTGGCTAGGGCAGAGGAGCATTACATCAGGGCTATAGAAATCGAACCTGGGACAGCGGAGGCGTACAACGACCTCGGTAGACTCTACGCTACTGGCGGACATTTCCAAAGTGCAATGGACTGCTTCGCCAAGGCGGTGGAGGTCAAACCGGATTACGCGAACGCTTATTTCAATGCCGCGGACTTGCTTTATCGGCTTGGCAAGTATCTGGAAGCGGCTGAGATCTACGAGAACGGCTTGGCAAAAGACCCTACAAGAGCAGAAGCTTTTCTTGCTCTCGGCAACTGTTGCTACAAGCTGGGAGCTTTCAGCGCTGCAGTTCTAGCCTACAAACAAGCCCTTAACATCAACCCCGACTACGAAGAAGCCAGGAATAACCTGACTCTGGCCGAAGAAGCCCTCAAGCAAACCGCTGCATGATTTAGTTTGTTCGTTGCTTACTAATTGCTGCTAATGTTTTTGTAGGTGCCGGTCGATAAGTGAGATGGGAATCAGGAGTTTGTACGCAGCGGTATGCAAATCGTTCTCGCCTGAAAGAATACGCGAGGTTTCAAGGAGGAATACAAAGTGAGTCTGAAGATCAATCTGAATACTGCTGCACTGACCGCGCACCGTGTGCTCAGCAGTACTGATCAGGGCCTTAGTAAAACCATAGAGAGGCTTTCTTCGGGATTTCGTATCAACAGCGCGGCGGACGATCCGGCAGGTCTCGTCATTTCGGAAAAACTGCGAGCGCAGGTTTCAGGTTTGGAGCAGGCAATCAGAAACGCGAGCGACGCGGTCAACATGGTGAGAACTGCTGAAGCTGCGCTGAACGAGGTGAGCAGACTGCTCAGATCGATGCGCGACCTGGCAGTTCACGCGGCAAACACCGGGGCTAACGACCAGGCGGCTGTCCAAGCAGATCAGGCTCAGATTGCCAACGCTATAGCTTCATTGAACAAGATAGCCGCTGAAACGATGTTCGGTCAGAAGAAACTGTTGGACGGGTCTGCAGGCGTCAAAGCGAACGTTATAGGAAACAAGGTTGTCTCTGCGGACTTTTCCTACCTCTCGGGTGTAAGCGATGGAGACCAAGTTACAATCCAGGTAACCTCAGCCGCTACAAAGGCGGTTCTTTACTCCAAGGCATTCACAGATGAGGATGATACCATCGGTAAGGCCGGCACGTTCTATATCAACGGTGTCGGGATATCGTATTCCACAAACGATACTGTGGCTGTCCTTCGAGCGGCAATTAATGCAGTGTCAAACGAAACCGGTGTGGTGGCTGTGCTGACTACTGCTGGGATAATCGACTTCGTTTCAAGGAACTACGGACATGAAGCGAGCATAGCCATAACTAACGGCGGCGATATCTTGGACGGTGTCGTCTCTGCGGCTGCAATCGGTCAGGACGCAGCTGCGCGGGTTCAGATCAACGGCGTAGATGTCTCCGATGCATTGTGGACATCAGGGAACGGGCTGATACTCAAGGACTCGCTAGGCAACCAAATAGTGCTTACAGAGGCAGGCGGGACCGCGACAGGGAATCTCGGCGCGCAGTTCCAACTTGATGTAGGCACTCTAGTGTTCCAGGTGGGTGCCTATGCGGGCCAGACACGCGAGCTCAACATACCTTCGGTCTATGCTCACGACCTGGGCACTGATGCAATTCCTGGTGAGAACGTTTCCACTATCGATCTACTTACAGCTGAGGGGGCTCAGAACGCCATACTAATTCTTGACGCCGCTATTCGGCAGATTTCTACGATCAGAGCATCTCTGGGGGCAACCCAGAAGAACGTGTTTGAGTCGAGCATAAACTCATTGACCATCGCCAAGGAGAACATCGCGGCGTCCGAATCGACGATTCGAGATGCCGATATGGCCTCGGAGGTAATGGAGCTGACTAGGAACCAGATCTTGGAGCAAGCGGGTGTGGCAATGCTTGCTCAGGCAAACATGACTCCGCAGACACTACTAAAGCTTTTGCAGTAGTGTAACCGCAGAACACAGATGAAATGTTTGCTAGGCGAAGCCGGCGCGAGACATATGTTTCTCGCGCCGGCTTTCTTGGTAAGACTTCCTGGCAGCGGTTGAAGCCGAGTAGTTCTTCCACAATTCTGTATTATTTTCCAGGGTGGTATGTGGAAAAACGGCTAGTGGAGGTGCACGCAAAGCTGATGCGGATTCCAAGCTCAGACCTGGTTCTGGACTTGGAAGCTCAAGTGCAGGCGACCATTAGTCGATACATGACTTGGGAGCCGGCAGTGTCGACAGGACTACTGGTCTGAGTTCAGGGATTGATCCGCAAGAAGCTTTGAAGTTGACTCAAAAAACAGGCCACGGACCGGCCGGAAAACCTCAAGGAGGAATCGAAATGAGTCTCAGGATCAATCTCAACTCCGCTAGCCTGACAGCACATAGAACACTGTCGGCGACGGACGCCGCGTTGGGCAAGAGCATTGAGCGCTTGTCCTCGGGCTTCCGGATCAACTCGGCAGGGGACGATCCTGCAGGGTTGGTCATTTCTGAGAAACTACGCGCACAGATCAGCGGCTTGGGCCAAGCGATCAGAAATGCCGGCGACGCGGTGAACATGGTGAAGACTGCGGAAGGTGCTCTAAACGAAGTTCACAGGTTGCTCCGCTCGATGAGAGACCTGGCAGTTCACGCGGCGAACACCGGTGCGACGGACGCGGCGTCGGTTGCAGCCGACCAAGCCCAGATCGAGAACGCCATTCAGTCTTTGAACAAGATAGCTGCCGAAACGATGTTCGGTCAGAAGACGCTGCTGGACGGCTCTGCCGGAATCAAGGCGACAGTAATAGGAGATAAGGTCGTTTCGGCCGACTTCTCCTATACAACCGGCCTCACTGATGGTGCGCAGATATCAATTAACGTCACCTCTGCGGCCACTAAGGGAGTGGTGTATTCAAAAGATTTTGGAGGTGAGAATGCTACCGTCGGTAAGGCTGGCACGTTCTATATCAACGGTGTTGCAATTTCGTATTCCACCAACGACACCGTTGCACAGCTTAGAGCGGCTATCAATGCGGTCAGCAGCGAGACAGGCGTGGTGGCGGCTCAGACCACTGCGGGCATAATCGATTTCACGACCACGAGATATGGTCACTCCGCTACGGTGGCGATATCCAGTGCGGGGGACATCCTGGACGGGGTCGTGTCCGCAGCTGCAGTAGGTACTGACGCAGCTGCCCAAGTTACGGTGGGCGGCTCTGCGGTTTCTGACGCCTTGTGGACCTCCGGCGACGGCTTGGTTCTGAAAGACTCATTGGGGAACCAGATCGTCCTGACTGAAGCAGGCGGCACGGCTACTGGCAACAAGGGTGCGCAGTTCCAAGTTTCTGTAGGAACGCTGATATTCCAGGTGGGTGCATACTCCGGGCAGACCAGAGAGCTCAACATCCCGGACGTGCATGCCTACAACTTGGGGACCGCCACCTATGCGGGCCAGTCCGTTGCAACAATCGACGTGACCACCAGTGACGGTGCGCAGAAGGCTATCGACATCTTGGACGAGGCTATCTCCACCATATCCACGATCAGAGCGAATCTGGGTGCTACCCAGAAAAACGTTCTCGAGTCAAGCATCAACAGCTTGACCATCGCGAAGGAGAACATCGCAGCGTCTGAGTCAACGATTCGCGACACGGATATGGCTGCGGAGATGGTCGAGTTTATGAAGTACCAGATACTCCAACAGGCTGGCGTGGCAATGCTGGCACAAGCCAACCAAACCCCGCAAGCACTGTTGGCACTGCTTAGATAGGGTGGATAGACAAACCGCAGGGCAGAAGCCGCTCACACCCTGCGCCCAACCCACTAAGCACTTTGAATAGCAAGGTTCTGAGCGCAGCGCGAAGGCAAACCATCTCGCCCAGCTGCGCTCAGAACCACAGATGGCGGGAGGAAGAATATGCCTGGCACGATGTCTGTTAGCGGCCTTGTTTCCGGGCTTAAGACCGATGAGATCATTGCCAAGGTGATGGAGTATGCTGCGCGGCCGAAGGCTAGGCTCCAAAGTCAGAAGGCCGAAATGCAGCAGAGACTGGCTGCCTGGCAAGACATAAATACGAGGCTCCTGGCGCTCAAGGTCAAGTCCGAATCTATAGCCGATCTGGCGGATTTTCAGGCTATGACGGCGAGCACCAGCGATTCGAACGTGATGACTGCAACAGCAAGTACTGGCGCGTCGCCGGGCGTCTACTACATAAAAGTCATCTCGAAAGCACAGTCTCACCAAGTATCGTCCCAGGCCGGCGCATACACGAGTGTGAACGACATCGTGGGAACAGGGACCGTGCGCATAGCTTTGGCAAATGGTACTAGTTTTGAGGTCAATGTTGATTCTGCCAACAATACGCTATCGGGGTTGGCAAACCTTATCAACAAGGCCGACAAGGGAGTCAAGGCGACTATAGTAAATGCCGGCACTGCTTCGTCTCCCGACTATCGTCTGATACTGACGAGTGCCCAGGCGGGTACTGAAAATCGAATGACGTCCGTCGATACAAGTGGGCTTACCGGTGGTACAGCTCCAGTGTTCGACTTGGATAACCCACTTCAAGCTGCAAGTTCCGCCGTGTTGGAGATAGGAGAAGGCAGCGGCAAGATAACCGTTATTAAGGACAGCAACACTGTTACCGACTTGATACCGGGCGTCACACTCAACATACTTTCGGCTGATTCGACCAAAACAATCAGGATTGAAGTGTCGGCAGACATCACTTCGATCAGGAAGGCCATCGAGAACTTTGTCGAACAGTACAACGATGTGGCGAAGGCAATCGGCAGCCAATTCGACTATGATTCGACCACAGGCGAGACGCCACCGCTATTCGCGGACTTTCGCTTGCAAACAGTACAAGCCGATATTGTGAGCACTCTGACTGGTCGGGTCTCGGGGTTGACTTCGAGTCTCAATGCGCTTGCTACAATTGGTATCACGCAGGATACTACTGGCCAACTGGTGATTGATTACTCCACGCTGGATTCGGTTCTCCAGAACAACCTGACGCAGGTCGCTCGGGTATTCGGGGCTGGGATCGAATCGTCAAGCGCTCATATAACATTCTTAGCCTCAACCGCGGATACTAAACCCTCGGGTAACACTGGGTGGCAAGTAGAAGTAATTCAGCCCGCGCGCCGCGCGCAGGTTACGGCAGGGGTGGCGATGCTTGAGCCCCTGAGCGCCGACGAAACGCTCTACGTGAATGGGAAGTCCATCAGGCTAACCGCGGGCATGAGCATAGATGAAGTAGTTGCAGTCATAAATAGCTATTCCAACCAAACAAGCGTTGTTGCCCTGAAGACCGGAGCCGATGGCACGGGTGAGGGAAACTACATCACATTTCGCCATCTGCAATACGGTTCGGCTTACAAAGTGACGGTCGTGAGCAGTCGTTCGCTGTCCGGAGGCGGTACTACCGGTGTTGGTATCCAGCTTGTCTCGTCTGATGACCCGGCGGGAGAAAGCGGTCAGGGACAAGGTCTAACCGGCCTCGATGTAGCCGGTACAATCAACGGAGAAACTGCGGTGGGCCGCGGCCAAATTCTCACCCTGAGAAGCAACCAAAACGCAAATCCCGCAAATGGTCTTTCTCTTCTTGTGACCGCCACGGAGCCGCTCAGCGGCGCAAAAGTGGTATTCACAAAAGGTGTTGGAACTGCTCTTCGAGAGTTGCTGAACGCTATGACTTCCGCCACAGGAGCCGTCTCTCAAGCTCAAAGTTCCCTGAACGATGCTATCTCTAAAATAGATGCGGAGATCGCTGATTGGGACACCCGACTCTCCGAGCAGGAAGCTAGGCTCTACGACCAATTCAACAGATTGGAGGCGCAGTTGGCGAAGCTTCAACAGCAGGGTAATTACATTTCAGCTCAGCTAGCGGCTCTCAGCGGTTCGAAGAAGTAGAACCCGTGGCTCTCTTCTACTAGGGGCTGACGGGCACAATTATAAGACTATAAGACGTTTAGTGTCTTTCTACACTAAATTCGGATTGCAGACTGGTAGGTTCTAGTAAATGGCATTGGATGGATATTCTCAATACCAACAGAACCAGCTTTTTACTGCCTCTCCTGCCAAGTTGCTCTTAGCAGCTTACGATGGCGCCATTAGGTTCTGCAGAATAGCCGCAGAGAAGATGCAGGAGGGAAAGCTGGACCAGCAAAGCATTAACATAAACAAGGCAATGGCGATCGTGTGCGAGCTGTTGTCGACTTTACGGGAAGATGTAAATCCGGAGCTGGTTTCTCGGCTGAAGATGCTCTATACCTACGTTATCGAAAAACTTGCCCACGCGAATCTGAACCAAGACGCTGCTGCGCTTCAGGAGGCTATCCGAGTGCTGACCTCATTGCGTGAGACGTGGGCAAAAGCTGATGAGATACTGCAGCAGGAGAACCAGGCTGGTACTAACGAGCGGCCGGGAACAACGAGCGGGAATGCGGCAGCTTGAGTCCAAACTTGTCATATTTAGTTATGAGCGAAAGTAGTAACTCTTTATTTTCTTGGATCCAAGCGCTCGAAGAAGAGCGTGAGATTCTTTTGTGTCTGCTGGCAACAACGTCGGCAGTGCGGGATTCGCTTAAATCCGGGGAGGATGTCTCGGAGCTTTTGGAAAAGCGCGATGCCGAGTGCAAAGTCCTTAAACAAGTATTTGAAAAACGACATGCGATATCTTCAGATCTCCTGCCACAACTGAATGACTTGAGCGGCGGGCACTTTGCTGATCGCATCCGATCATTGCAAGATGAAATAACCGGGCTCGCTGAGCAGCTGTTGGTTACACAATCTGAGTGCGAGACTATCATGAAAAGCCGCCTGCAGATTCTTGCTGGTGCTCTAAAGGAATCTGCTCAGCGGCGCTTGGTCGAATCAGCCTACGGGCCGGTATGGAGCGGTGCAGAAAGACCAGTATTTATCGATAGGCAACAGTAACATATCTTCAAATGAGCCCCAGACTTTACCCACTGGTTCTATTTTGCAGTGTCTTTCTAATTGTCGCCTCGTCTTGTTTGCCTAATTCCGTGTTTTCGGCGACGCTTTGCGACAAGGTGCTGTCCAGTTGCAGCGCTTTTCACGGATCGCCTTACGTTCGATCAATCCCGCCCGGAAGATCGTTTGAAGGGCGTGCCCTGCCAGTATATGTAGTTACTGACTTCAAGACAAATCTCGCCTCCAAGGTTAGGATCTTTGTGTTGGCAGGACAGCACGGAAACGAGCCCAACCCGGTTTGGTCTGCGGTGCGAGTGATGGGCAAATTGGCTACCGGGACCGATCGCCGTCTGCTTCAGCGCTGCCTCTTTCTGATCGTTCCACTTGCTAATCCCGACGGTTTCGAGCGACGACAACGCCGGAACGCCCAAGAACTGGATGTGAATCGGGATTGGGGAAGTTTCAAAGCTCCCGAAGCAAGATTTATCGATCAGCTGATTAGGATGTGGCGGCCGCACATTCTGGTCGATCTACACGAGTGGACGACTGCAGATAGCACGAATAGGAATGAGATAGAATTGCCGTGGGTACCCTCTCCTGACCGGAGTCGACTTATCCGATCGCTGGTACGTTCTTGTGCGTCCAAATTGGGCATCCCGGTAGCACAGAGCCGCGAGGGTAGCAATCTTATGCTGTTTCATCGTTACTATTCGGCAAGGGGATATACTGCTTTACTAGTGGAAACTTGTTCTCTGGCTGGCTCCGCACAGAAACGACATCTCTACGAAGGATTTGTTCTGTCTCTTGCTAGGAGCGCTCCCAGTGTCCAATACCTCGCCGTAGCTTCTCCTTCAGCGAGTGAATTTCGTTTGTCTAGTGCCTGTTCGTTTTTACTCTCGTCGCCTGCGGCAGTTGGTAAGGGTGCCGTGGAAGAGTTGTTTATTCTAGTTGGGATAGCACTCGGTTTCGTGGCGTATGCTACGAGACTGTCTCACGTCGATGCTTGTCTTGTGCCCGAGCAAAATGCACTTTTGGTACTGCGAAAATTGCGTCATTGTCTTCTGGATGAATCTGCCAGCAGACCAATACTTATTTCGCTCTTCACACTAAGGCTGGACAAGCGTAGCCATGGCTGCTTCTTCTGACTAGGTCCGGTTGCTCGGTCTTGCTCGCGCCGGTTTGTGCATTTCGTTGGAGTCAGACCTTCCTCACTCCTGTTTCCCTTCGTTCCAGACGACGTGTATTGTTGACACCTAGGGCTTTCTGTATAATGAACAGCAGGAATGCGAGAACTAATTGTGGGTTCCAGGGGAAGCCGGTTGGCACTTGCTCAGACGCGTGAAGTCATTGAGCAATTGGGAACTCGAAACCCCGGTGTGAGCTTCAGAACCGAGATAATTCGCACAGCAGCCGACAAAGAACAGCGCACGAGCCTAACTCAGTTCGGTCGCACCGGTGTCTTCGTTAGGGAGATCGAACAAGCTCTGCTGGCAGGCAGAATCGACCTCGCAGTCCACAGCGCAAAAGACGTTCCGTCCGAAATGGACCCACAGCTCTGCATTGCTGCCTATCCTGCCAGAGCTAATCCTGCGGATGTGTTCGTTTCAAGAGTTGGACCGTTGCTTGAAGTTCCAAGAGGGGCTAGAATTGGCACAAGTAGTGCGCGTCGTCGGGCACAGCTGATGGCTGTAAGGGCAGATTTGGTGCCGGCAGAGATACGCGGCAATATTGATACTCGCCTCGCCAAGGTTGAAAGAGGCGATTACGACGCCGTTATACTGGCATATGCCGGATTGGCTCGTTTGGGATTGACGTCGGTGATAACCGACGAGCTCGATTTGGACTCTTGGCTTCCTGCGGCAGGCCAGGGAGCACTGGCAGTGCAGTGCAGAACAGACGACCCGGTTCGAGAACTTATCGCGCAGATAGATGATTGGGCCACCAGGGCGTGCGTAACTGCCGAACGAGCGTTCATCAGAGAGCTTCGTGCTGGCTGTCTTGCACCAGTAGGAGTGCTGGCGACGATTAAGGGCGAAAATATGGAGATCAGAGGTTTGGTGGCTGCACCTGACGGTTCCGTGGTTGTGCGATACTCGGAAGTTGGAGATCGCAACGATCCGGAATCACTTGGGGCTCACCTGGCAAATCGCTTCCTACGCTCGGAAGCACGAGAATTTCTTCGTAGTCGGTCCGGTACCCTTACAGTCGACAACAATGCGAACGAGGACTAGGAAACCGTGATTATCGATGTTGATGTATTGGTTTTAGGTACGGGCATTGCCGGACTCAGCTTTGCTCTCCATGCCTCCAGATGCGGTCGCGTTGCGCTTGTGACGAAGAAGCGCGACACCGAATCCAACACCAACTACGCGCAGGGTGGCGTGGCAGCCGTTATGGACCCCGACGATAGTTTTGAGGCGCACATTCGCGACACACTCACAACCGGCGTCGGTCTTTGTCACGAGGACGCGGTCGAGATACTGGTGCGCGAAGGTCCGGACCGTGTCCGAGAACTCATAGAGCTCGGAGTGAGGTTTACTCGGAACAACAAAGCTAAGAACCCTCTCCGTCTACACCTAGGTCGTGAAGGGGGTCACTCGGCAAGACGTATCGTTCACGCTGCAGACCTGACCGGCAGAGAGATAGAGCGAGCTCTTGTTGCCCAAGTGAAAGCCAACCACGATATTCGCCTATTCGAGCACGATCACGCCATAGACCTGATTGTCGACAGAACAAACGACAGGACCGTTTGCAGGGGCGCATACGTGCTTGATTCTGAGACGGGCGATGTTACCGCATTCAGAGCCAAAGTGACAATGCTTGCTACGGGAGGGCTAGGTCAGGTCTATCTCCATACGACCAATCCGGAAATTGCAACGGGCGATGGAGTTGCTATGGCCTATCGTGCCGGTGCTGTGATAGCCAATATGGAATTCATACAGTTTCATCCGACGACGCTTTACCATCCAGGCGCAAGGTCATTCCTGATCTCAGAGGCTGTGCGTGGCGAGGGTGGTATCCTGCGCTTGGCTAACGGCGAGACGTTTATGGAGAAATACCACGAAATGGGCAACCTGGCGCCCAGAGATGTCGTGGCCCGTGCCATCGACGCTGAGCTGAAAAAGAGCGGAGACGAATGTGTCTACCTGGATGTAACTCATTTACCGCCCGAATTTGTGAGGGAACATTTTCCGCACATCTATGAAACTTGCCTCAGTGTAGGCATAGATATCACCAAAGAGTGGATACCGATTGTGCCTGCCGCCCACTATGCTTGCGGTGGAGTCCTTACCGATACTAACGGTCGAACAACAATTGAGAACCTTTATGCCTGCGGAGAGGTCGCCTGCACCGGAGTGCACGGAGCCAACCGACTCGCCAGTAACTCGCTCCTCGAAGCTATCGTCTTTGCCAGGAGGGCAGCGTTGGACACACAGAGTCGAATAGACACAATCTCCTTTGGTGAAGTCGAGGAGTTCCCGCTGGAGAAGCATTCACATCCGGTGCCCGAAGACCAGTTGGACGAGCTCATTTTGGAACTGCGCACAGCAATGTGGAAATACGTTGGTATTGTGCGAACGGACGAGCGTCTGAAGAAAGCGCTGCATGTCATAAGAAACATTGGTAATCGTGCGGAGCAACTGTACGAGTCCGGCAGACTCTCTCCGAAACTACTAGAGCTCAGGAATATGGCCCAGACGGCCGAGCTTATAGTCCGGTCGGCTCTTTGGAGAAAAGAAAGTAGAGGTTTACACTATAACCTGGACTACCCTTACACTGACGATGTGAACTTCAAACGCGACACCCTGCTTGTGAGAAATGGAGATGAACCGGAACAACTGCTATCGCTTGCAACTCGGCCCGGCACGATCGGTGGCTACTCTCAGTAGATAGCTTACAGCTATAGCGCTGGCTGCCTGGTCTCCAGGTGGGCACCCAACAGTCTTTTAGCATTGCCCCAAAATATCAGTTCCAGTTCCTCGTCATCCAGGCCAAGCGACAAAAGCCGATGTATGTCGTTCTTGGCGTTTCCAAAAGGAGAGTCTGTGGCAAACAGAACACGTTCCGCACCATGCCGCCGGATGAGTTGTAGGAACCGTGCGTCTGGAAGGTCGCTGCAGAAGCAAGCCGAAGTGTCGAAATACACGTCTTTGGTCAAAAGGTGTTCTTCAACCTCGTTCCACATCAGGTATCCGCCCATATGGGCAGCAATCATAGTCAAGTGCGGGAAATCCCGGAGTACGCGTGCCAACCTTTCCGGAGTTGCGCGGATCTCGTCGGTTGGTGCCAGTTCCTTCCCAGCGTGAAACATAATGATTAACCTGCGCTGGGCCGCTTCGTAAATAGGATACATCCGCGCGTCGTCCACATAGACTCCCTGCCAGTTCGCTTGTATTTTGATACCGGGCAGGCCCAGTGAAATTATCCGGTCTATCTCCTCGGCTACGTTCTCGCAGTCCGGGTGTATTGCACCAAAACTGATGATTCCAGGTTCCTTGCGACTTGACGCCCACTCGTTTATGCTTTTCACCTGACTTGGTTTTGTGGCTACTGGTTGAATGACCGA
This sequence comes from Armatimonadota bacterium, assembly GCA_029907315.1. Taxonomy (GTDB): domain Bacteria; phylum Armatimonadota; class UBA5829; order UBA5829; family UBA5829; genus CALJES01. Next base: position 13,633 of record JARYME010000053.1, read on the forward strand.
GTAGCTGACACCGCACGATTTCATGTGTTTGAGCAGTCCTGAGACTGTGCCGTCGGTTATAGCCGGCACGTGGTACGTCTCTACCAGATGGTTGAGTGCTCGCTGTGCCAGCTCGTCGGGGAACGCGTGCACATGAAAGTCTACTTTGGGGTATCTTAATGTAGCCATAGTAAAATTGTAACACATGCCGTGCCTCCTACTAACGGTAGGAAGGATATAAATCTGGTGGTGTATAACATCTGTGTTGCACAAACGCACGGTGTTTTGCCGCATTAGTTGGATACGCCGCGCGTCGACAGCGGAGGGGTGCGTTGATTGATCTAAAAGAAATAGCAGCGAGGCTCGACGCGGAAGAAAAAATGAGACTCAAGTATCGCTTTCCTGTCAGCTTGCCCGATGGTGATGTTCGCTACGAGATTCGCGAGGACCGTCTCCTGGACGTTGCCGAAGACGCGAGGATTTTATACGTTTCCCGCGGCGGTGAGGTAATTTGGGTCAAGCTTGAGGAAGCGATTGAGATTGTTCCGGACACAGGCGACTGACTTTCCGTTTTTTTACGGTTTCGCGAGCAAGGTTGCTGCTCAGCCCTGCTGACCAGCACGCGCTGCTTGCAACTAGGTCGGAATGTGTTGTGCCTGTCTCCGGGAGGTGTGACTTTTGACGCTATCTTGCTTTTGTCTTTCCTCACCAACACTCTACCACTGTGTTTTGTGTGCCTCGTTCTCTTGCGGTCAGCGAGATGATCTCAGTGATACTAGTCGAAGTGAGCCAGAGAGTCCGGAGCAAAGGTAACCCTTTCACGATTGCCGAATTGATTGGGTAATCAGCTTCATCCTGGCAGGCAATACGCACACGTCTGTGAAAACAAGGTCCACGGATATGCGTTGTCTGATTGCTGCGATTGTATTAGCAAGTCTGGTGTCAGGTCCGGTGTTTGGAATAACTCATCTCATCGCGGACCAGTATGACTGGCAGTCGAAGTGTGGCTTCTACCTCTCCTTAGAAAGCTTACATGACAGTAGCGGTAGGTGTGTATTCGATGGCGCGAAGCTCGTGTTGGGAGTCGAAGATGGCTACAAATGGCACTTCCTGACTGTTCCGTTTAGTTGGCAGTTTGAACGCACCTATTCGGTGTTGGCGGTTTTGAAAGAAGGCCTCATCGAACTCCGAGTTGACGGCAAGCCAGCAGCTCGCTCTGCGGCGGCGTGGAAACCGTGTGCTTGTTGGCTGCACCTAAATTAGGATTCAGCCTTGGACAATAGAACCGAGCGATTACATTATGGCGGTCGAAACTGTAGAAATCCAGGGTGGCAAACCAGAAGTAAAGGTGCGGTTTGAGTCAACTCGGTGTCCTGAGATACTCCTTGCGATGGACCCTCAGAATCCCCGGTGCATCAGATGGACGCCTATTGCTTCGAAATCTGTCGAAATCAGAGCGTCGATCAGATTCCTGCGTTACCCGGATATCAAAAGCGTTTCGCCAATCGTGGATCGTTACGGTCAGCTGCGCTGTGCAGATTGGCATGGCAAGGTGAAACGCGACCAGGACATAACCGGTGAGATACTGCGGGAGGAAAAAACAGCTTCGTTTGTGGGCCGAATTACGAGACTATGACCGCTTTGGGGGTTGGAAGTTAGCTGGTTGGACTGAGAAACCGACCGGCTTCTACCGGCTCAGAAAGCGTGACGGCTTCTGGTGGCTTATCACCCCGGAAGGAAACCCCTGTTTCTATTTGGGGTTGTGCACAGCGCCTGCTCTGAATTGGCCTGCTACGCCGGTGAGCGGCCGAGAATACCTTTTCGAGTGGCTTCCGCCGAAAGAGGGGGATTACGCTTTCGCTTGGCGGCGCGGCGCCTGGGGAGGAGATGAACACATAGATTATATTGCCTTTCACACCGCTAACCTTGTACGAAAGTACGGTGACGGTTGGAGCGCTAAAGCAGTTGAGACTACGCGAAGGAGGCTAAGAAGTTGGGGGTTTTCCGGTGTGGGGAAATGGGGCGAGATCAAAGGTTTACCGTTTGTGCCCGTTCTAACTCGAGCGGATGTCCCTTGCCTGGTCAAGCATCCTGAGATATTTGATCCTGCAATACAAACCAAGTTTGTAGAGTCGCTCCGGAAGCAAATTGAGCCGCGGCGCGACGATCCTATGGTGGTCGGATGGTCGTTCGGAAACGAGTTTGACGAAATCATAACCGCGGATGAGATCTGTGAGATTCTGAAAAAGCCCGATGTCACCCCCGCAAAAAAAGAGCTTCTCAGACGTGTTCCCGATGGAAATATTGAGGAGATGCGTCGATGCTACGCTCGCGCTTACTACGAATTTGTCTACCGGACCATCAAATCCATCGATCCGAACCATCTTTACTTCGGTTTTTGGATAGTGCCTGGATGGTGGGAAAACGAGGAAGATTGGCGGCTTGTTGCACCCTACTGTGACGCAATTGGTTACGATCTATACTCTTTCGAGTTCGGAGACGAACGATTGATCCGGCTTGCTGAGAAGTCCGGGAAGCCGATTATATGCGGGGAGTTTTCTTTCCCTCCGTTTTACAACGGCGAGCGTGGGTTCGGCTGCTATGCGGTATACTCGCACGATGATGCCCATTCTGGAAAGTTGTACGGTGACTATGTTCGGGCAGCGGCCTGTAATCCTTACTGCGTAGGAGTAATGTGGTTCGAATACCGCGACCAACCCATCACGGGCCGCGGAGCCGGCAAAGAAATTGGTCCCGTTATCGGGGAGCATTACGCGTTCGGATTCGTAGATGTTGCAGATAGGCCGAAATGGGATCTGGTCAAGCGTGCTCGGGAAGCGAATCTAAGTGCGGTCAAATGGCGGTTAGAAGCTGCAAGAAAGAACGCTAGGCATTGAACACTTCGGGTTGATGCCTGACTATTTCTCCCTCGACCATATATATTACGTCCTCTGCAATGTTCGTTGCTTGATCAGCAATCCGTTCCAGGTGTCGTGACGCTGAAAGCCAGTGGATGGCTTCGGCCACGTGTTCAGGGCAAGTCTTTATATAGTCCTGAACCGCAATGAACATATTTCTATTCATTTCGTCGACTTCGTCGTCTGATGCCCGTACCTGCCTAGCCAAAGCGGAATCCGAGTTTACAAGTGCGTCCAAGCTACGCTTCAGCATAGATTGTGTCAGATCTGCCATTGTGCGCAGGTCCAACTTAAGATCGATGGGTGGTCTTTGAGACAGATATACCGCGCGCTCTGAAATATCCACCGCTAGGTCGCCTATACGCTCAAGGTCGTTGTTCATTTTGAGCACCGCGATCACATACCGCAGGTCTATGGCAACTGGCTGGTGCAAAGCGAGAATTTTCAGGCATTCTTCTTCTATCTCTACTTCGAGGTGATCAAGTACCTCGTCGTGGTCAATTACTTCCTGAGCTTCTTTGATATTTCGGGACATCAACGCATCAACCGATTTTCTTACGGCGTCTTCCACCTCAGCGCTCATATAAAGAATTCGCTTTCTAAGCTTTTCGATCTCTTTGTGCAGATGAGTTGTCATCAGATTGCTCCTCCCGCATTGGTGTTTGCCGCAGCATGTCAACCGAACCTGCCGGTTATGTAATCTTCGGTTTCCTTCTTCTGGGGTCGAGTGAAGATGTCCGTGGTTCTACCGAACTCGACCACCTCACCGTTATAGAAGAAAGCGGTGTAATCAGACACCCGTGCCGCCTGCTGCATATTGTGCGTGACGATAACAATGGTGTAGTTGTTCTTGAGGGAGAATATCAGGTCTTCAATCTTTGCCGTGCCCACAGGGTCGATAGCGGAAGCGGGCTCATCCATCAGTATGACCTCCGGCTCCACAGCTATTGCGCGAGCTATGCACAAACGTTGCTGCTGGCCTCCGGACAGATGAGTTCCGGGTTCGTACAACTTATCTGCTACTTCGTCCCATAGTGCTGCGTCGCGAAGTGCTTTTTCTACTCGGGCTTCGAGCTCGCTTCGAGACAGCTTAGCCTTCAGGCGCAGGCCGTAGGCTACGTTGTCGAATATCGACATTGGGAACGGAGTAGGTCTCTGAAAAATCATACCGACTCGCATGCGGAGTCTTATCAGATCCACCGACGGGTCAAGAATGTTTTCGCCGTCCAGTAGTATCTCACCCGTTGCGACCTGACCCTTATACATCTCATAGATTCTGTTGTAACAACGAATGTGCGTCGACTTACCGCATCCTGATGGCCCTATTATTGCGGTCACAGCCTTTTCTGCGATGTCCAGGTTGTTGTCCTTCAATGCCTGCTGGCTGCCGTAGTAGAAATTGAGGCGTCGAACCGATATCTTCGGGTTTGGGACCAATGAGTCGTTCAACTTCCAAACCTCCGTTCACGCGCTGCGGCTCTTGCAGCCAGATTCATTATGAGAACGGTCGCAGTTATCAGCAACGATGCTCCCCAAGCCTTAGCCTGCCAGTCAGTGTAAGGTGACATGGCGTAGTTGAAGATGGTGACGGTTAGATTAGCCATAGGTTTGTCCAAGGCGACGGTCCAATAAGGACTGTTCAGAGTCGTGAAAAGTAGTGGAGCCGTTTCACCGCTCACTCGTGCTACTGCCAGCATAATACCTGTAAGCATACCGGATCTGGCGGCTCGAAAGACTACTTGAACTATCATGTTATGTTCCGGTGCGCCCAAAGCAAGGGCCGATTCGCGCAGAGAATTCGGTACCAGACGCAGCATGTCCTCAGTAGTGCGGGCGACGATGGGCAGCATAATGATGGCGAGTGCGACTGAGCCTGCAATTCCTGAGAATCTTCCCATAGGAACAACCATAAACGTATATACGAACACACCTACTACGATCGAGGGCGCACCCATTAGCGTGTTAGCGCAAAACCTGATAGCACTTGCGAAACGACTGTCTCTTCCAAACTCAGCGACATATGTGCCTGCCAATACTCCGAGTGGCACGCCGATTATAGCTGCGACCACGGTTATGATGAAGGTTCCCACTATGGCGTTTGCCACGCCGCCGCCGGATTCGCCTGGAGGTGAGGGCAGCTGAGTGAAAAACGACCAATCGATAGCTGCAATCCCCCGCAGAATCACGACACCCAATATCCACAACAACATTGCCAGGCCAAAGACCGCTGCGGCACCAGCTGCGGCCGTGACGACGCCGTTAACGGCTTTTCTCGTTGTTATCGAACGCTCCTTCATTGCGCTCCCATCTTGGACGTTGCCGCTCTCAGCCACAATTGCGCAATTATCTGAAATATTGAGGCCATCAGGAATAGCACAAGCCCCAGCTCCACCAATGCGCTCAGGTAAAGCGGGTCCGAGGCTTCGGTGAATTCGTTTGCCAATGTGGAAGCAATCGTGTTGCCGCTGGCGAACAGCGACGCGCTCAAGCTGTGGTCGTTACCAATGACGAACGTTACCGCCATTGTTTCCCCTATTGCTCTGCCTAGTCCCAAGAAAATCGCACCCACCATACCGGCCTTGCCGTATCTCAGTGACACGTCTTTTGTTGCCTCCCATGTGGTCGCGCCTAGGCCGTAAGCTGATTCTTTCAACACTGCCGGAACCATTTCGAGTACATCTCGCATAACCGAGGAGACAAAAGGAAGTATCATCAGCGCGAGTATTACCCCTGCCGTAAGCATTCCTATTCCCATGGGTGTGCCTTGAAAGAAAGGAATGAAACCCAGGTATTCACTTAACAGGGGCTGCACATGTTCAGCCATAAAAGGCGCAAACACGAATAGTCCCCACATACCGTAGATGATACTGGGAATCGCAGCCAGGAGCTCGATCGCTGTTCGAAAGAAGCCGCTTAGACGTTTAGGGCAGAGTTCTACAAGGAATAGCGCTATCACCAGGCTTGTCGGCACAGCAATAATTAGAGCTATCAGTGTGGAAACTACAGTTCCGTAAATGCTGCTTAGTGCACCGAACTTTCCTGCGACAGGGTCCCACTCCGCACTCACGAGGAATTTCCAGCCGAATGTGGAGATTGCTTGTCGAGAGTTCAGCAGTAGCTCAAGCAGAATGCCGGTCATAACTGCGATTATCAAGAGTCCGCACAAGCTGGCGCACAGGCGAAAAGCTGCGCAGGCAAGTCTCTGACGGCGGCGTGCTTGTGCAGTTGAAGTCATTGCCGGGGCTTCCAATCTCGTTGCGCTGCCTATCATTTCACGCCTATCCGATGACTACCTCGGATTTCCATCTCTTGATTACAAGCTCATAGACTTTCTTCGGCATAGGTACGTAATGTAGATCCTCAGCCATTTGAGAGCCGTGTTTGTAGCACCACTCGAAGAACCCCAACATAGCGCGAGCCACTTTGGGGTCTGTCTGCTTCTTGTGGATAATTATGTAAGACGCGCCTGTGATCGGCCAGCTCTTTTCACCCGGCTGGTCCGTCAAAACCACATAGAACCCCGCTGCTTTATTCCACTCAGCGTTTGCGGCTGTTGCTTGGAACGATTCTACGCTAGGCTCCACGTAGTTGCCGGCTCGGTTTCTTAGTCTCACATAGGACATCTTGTTTTGTAAGGCGTACGCGTATTCAACGTAACCGATAGCTCCCTCAAGGCGCTGGACGTATGCTGAGACTCCCTCGTTTCCTTTACCTGCAATGCCCACAGGCCAATTCACGGCTTTCCCACATCCGATTTTTGCGTGCCATTCAGGGGAAACCTTATCGAGGTAATTAGTGAATATCCAGGTTGTGCCTGATCCATCGGCGCGGTGGACAACAGTGATGGCTTTGTCTGGAAACTTGATGTTCGGGTTTTCTTTGGCAATTGCGGGGTCTGTCCAGCGTTTCACTTTTCCAAGGAATATCTCAGCCAACAGTTTCCCGGACATTCTGACGGTTCCCGGCTTTATTGCGGGGAGATTGACGACCGGCACAACGCCTCCGATTACCATCGGAAACTGAAACAGTCCGGCTTTGGCCAGTTCCTCTGGCCTCAGTGGCGCGTCCGAAGCGCCAAAGTGAACTGTTCCAGCTTTGATCTGCTGAACGCCACCGCCTGAGCCTATCGATTGGTAGTTTACCTTTACGCGAGTCAACTGATAATACTCGTCAGCCCACTTTGCGTAAATAGGGTAGGGGAATGTTGCTCCTGCGCCGTTGATTGTGACTGTTTGCGAAGCGTTCGTGACCAGTTTAGCAGGCGGCATCGCTTGCTTTCCGCAACCGGTCATTACTACCGGCAGCACTGCAACTAAAAGCACACTCGTCTTGTTCCAATGCATCGATTTGCTCCTTCCCCACTGCCTTAATTCTGAGATAATCTGCCGCGCAGGGAACTACCAGCCGCAGGTGATACCTGAGCAGTCGTGTTGTTCGGCCGAGAAACCCACGACCTTCTTATGCAGCAATATGATACCCGCGTTTTGTTAGATATCTATTAGCTGGAGGTTAGAAATTTGCGATTTTTACGCGCTGGTGGAACAATTTGCTTCTACGGAGGAATTGGCTGCGGGAATGTAGATGCTGAATGTTGAGCCTTCGCCGACTCGGCTGCTCGCTTCAACACGTCCCCCGTGCGCCTGGGCAATATGTTTTACTATTGCCAGACCAAGGCCACTGCCGCTAACTCGTCGGCTTCGCGAACTATCGACGCGATAGAAGCGTTCGAAGATCCTGGGCAGATGTTCGGCAGGGATCCCGGGTCCGTTGTCGGCCACTCGGATAACAATTTCACTATCAGTCCGTTCCGCTGAAATGTGAATGCGGGAACCCTCCGGGCAGTACTTGATCGCGTTGTCGACAAGATTGCTTATAGCACGCTCCAAAAGTGGTGCATTTGCGACCGCCGCAATGTCTTCGGGACATTGGATATCGATTTCTATGCTTTTCTCAAGCGCTACTGTTTCCAAATTCGCAACCGCCAGTTCGATCACCGGTTTGACAGGCATCGGTATCAATTCTATCTTGGCCTCCTTGGCCTTCTGTTCAATTTCAGTCAGCTTGAGAAGGTCTTCGATTATTGTGTTTAATCTGTCGGTTTGTCGTAGCGCGGTCTCTAGGAAGTCCTCCTTTTTCTCAGGCGGAAGGTCTCGCATGTCAAGTAGAGCTTCAAGACAGCCCTTGATTGCCGTCAGCGGAGTTTTCAGCTCGTGAGAGACGTTGGCAACGAAGTCCCTGCGCATCTGTTCTAGCCGGCGGTCTTCGGTAACGTCACTGATAACGATCAGAATTCCTCCAAGCCTTCTTCCTTCGCGGTCCGTCAAGACCGCGTGACTCATTTGCAACACCGTGCCGTTTTCTGTCTCAAACGTACTTGCGTCGGAGTCAGGATCGATACCCCGTCTCACCAGCTCGACAAATCTGTGCACAGCTGGGCGACGTATGACTTCTTGCAGCGGTTTGCCTACAGCCAAACGCGGATCGATGCCTAAGTGACGCCGGCAAGCTTCGTTTGCGATGAGAATGGTATCATCCTCGCTCACCGCCAATACCGCCTCTTTCATACTCGTCAGTATGGCTTCTTGCAAAGCCGTCTGACTCTTGATTTCGCGAATCTGGCTTTCGATCTTTGAAGCCATAGTGTTCAGACTGTCGGCCAGACTGGCGAGCTCACTTATTTCGCAAGTGGGAGCACGCGTACGAAAATCGCCCGACGCCAACAGGCTGGCGGCATTTTGCAGTTCTGCAAGAGGTCTTGTCATTCTGTGTGCTGCCGCTAGGCTGAGCACTCCGGCAAGCAAAGCCGCGGCCACCAAGACTGCTACTACCTCGGTTCCCAGAGCAGCGGCCGGAGCATCGATTGTTTTGGTCATCTGCGCTGCTCGAACTACAGCCACTACACGTCCATTTCGTTCTACTGGCACCGCAGCGTAGTACATGTAAGATCCCAGAGTTGCGCTCCTATGCCTGGAAATACTAACTTCACCAGAAAGGGCTTTCGCAATCTCGGGTCTGTCGCTGTGGTTCGGCATCCGTGAGGGCTCGGCTTCGGAGTCTGCAAGTACTCTTCCAGCCGCGTCCACCACTGTAATACGTGCGCCGGATATTCCAGCTAGTTCGTGAACAGTTCGCTGAAGAGCGGGTTGGTTGCTGAGGATGTGCCCGCCGCGGATAGCATGGGAAGCCAGTTCAGCTTTTGTTAGAAGTTCGTCTTGTGCTCGGTGATGCTCGTAGTTGACCAGCAGGAGTACGGAAAGCCCGCCGAGTAAGAAAATACACAGAAGCGAGATTGCGAGAAATGTCGGAAAAAGTTTTGTGACAAGACG
>JARYME010000054.1 GCA_029907315.1 Armatimonadota bacterium
AGACTCGTATAGGCTTCCCGGAACACTCGACCGCATCCACGAGTACCTTAACAAGAATTGGCCGGTCGATGGACCCAAGACGCTTCCCTGGCCCCCCATTCTGTTGGCTGTCTTGCTGCTGCTGATAGTCTGGTGGATATGGACGAAGATCAAATTCCTTCGAAGCCATGTTCCGGCTGTCGTAAGCATCCCCATTGTCCTTGCCTGTTTGGTCCTTTGGTACTGCTATGGCTTGACCGCCAGTTTTCTGAAGGGCTTTGACTACGAAATACCTAATCCTCCGCAGTTTTACGTTTGGGCTGGTCTTGATCTCTCGAGCCAAACGCAGGGCGTCGGCATTTTTTACAAAGGTTACTTCTACGACTATCGAGAGGATATCCAGGGTAAATTCTCAGACCTTGCCAGCCGTACGCGTGAAAACTCGGAGCGCGTGGCAGCAACGCTGGGTTTCTTTGAGACTAGGGCTTCGAGATTTGCCGACGGTGTAAATCCAATCACTGGAAAGAATTGGCGCAATTTTGTTCCGGGTAAGTTTGCACTCGATAGTGAGGTGGTCACGCTTGCTGGCGGTATCGGCGTGTCGTTTGTTTCCATAGATGACGGCAGACCGCTTGTGGATACGCCGTTCGACAAGCCTCAGTACGTAAATTTTGCCAATCTTAGCAAGCAGCTCGTGATGATTGGCTGTCTGGTTGACCACTGGTTCCGTGATACCAGAACGCCAATGGACGAAGAGATTATCCCAGCGCAGGTGGTCGATCGCAAGACCATAAAACTCGCAGATCCTCTTCAGCTGGGGTACGTCCAGGGCGTATATACGGACAAAATGGGCAGAGGGCAAAGCTACTACAAGCCCAAATCTGAGAAGGACGTTCCCAAGATACTTCCAGACGGTCGCATAGTTCTTACAGACGAACTACCCTCCGGTATTAAAACCGTGTATGTTAGGCAGAAGCCTCTGACCAAGCTCGGTGTTACTGAGCAGTGCAAGTTTACGCGTATGGGACTGCAAGGCGGTTTTGCACGTCTCAGCGGGCACGTTGTGCAATATGACCCTCGAAGAAGTTTTGTGCCCAACCTGAAGGTAGGAGACTGTCTTGCTGTCGTGCGCAGCGCGCACAAGTCGTTTATGGGAGTGCGAGCCAATATCATAGACAAGACTACCCCAGACCAAGGTTACTTCTCGATTCCTGGAGTGGCTCCACTTACTGCCTATGGTTGGCAGAAGCTTACCTCAATTGGTGCTTACAAGCTCGATGCAGTGCGAGGTGACATCATCTGTGCCCCTGACCAAGGTTCGTACGGGCAGTTCTATCCGACGAGTTTCACGATAACAACCGGTTACAAGGATATGCCCATAATTGTGTTCGACTGCAAGGCAACTTCAGTCTACGACTTGGTCGATCCGCAGTCGCTTCGGGCACTCACCGGACTTTCAATGTACGAAGGCGACACGAATGGCGCACCCAGGCAGTTCGGGTTTGCTGTCGCTGTGCCTGAGCCGCAGAACCCGCACGTGGAAGATATGGCAGTTCTTTTCACTGAGGACACGAAGAAGACACAGGCGCTGGCGACAGGGACGACCGCTGAGTTGAAACGCGTAAGAATAAAGGTTGTTATGAGTGCGGGACCGGCGGCAAACCGCCTGCTGCTTCTTAATTCGACTTTGGGCAACGAGATAATCCCGGCCAACGTGGTCAAGGTTCGTGGCAGAGTAATCAATGACAGGGCAGTTCCAGTGGATTCTTCCTGGCAGGTTAGGGTCGAAGGGGCATACCTTGATTCAAAGTGCACGGGCAAGAACTACTATTTCCTCGGTCCTGGGGAAGTTGATTATTCAGTAACGAGAGGTGTTATCGGATTATCTCGAGAGTTGGTGGACGAGCTGCCGAGAGGCAGGCAGACCATATACATAAAAACGAACCACGAAACCGTTTTCCCTGCGCGAATCATCAAAGTGCTGACCCTCGACAAGCCGTGGTATGAGACAGTCCAGGGTGTGTATACCGACGCCGAAGCCAAGGGCAAGAACTACCTGCGTCCTGCTCCAAGCGCGCGCGTTGCTGCCTCGCTCAAGACCAGTCAAATATGCGTTGCTAACGAATTTCCTACTAGACGCGACGTCTACTTAAGGGTAAAGAACATTTTCGACGGCGGAATACGCGTCATTGAAGCGGCCGTCGATGCGATAGACCTCAAAGCGGTCGTTTTAGGGGACAATCCGCTCCAGGTTCGAGCGGAGGGCGTGTATGCGAATTCCGAGTTGACGGGCACGAATTACTATAAACCGACTTCGCCGCAAGAGGGTATTGCAGCCCTCCTAGAAGGTGGCCCGGTGCTTACGGAGCGCTTCCCGAAAAACGCAGCTTCTCGCACCGTTTGGATCAAGACAAATCAACCCAAACCGATCAAGGCGAATCTTGTGCGCAGCTTGATCGTTGACAAACCTATAGAGGTCTTTGTTTCGGGAGTCTATACGGACCCTCAGTGTCGCGGCCGCAACTTCTTGGTTACTAAGTTCGGGACATCGTACAACAATGCGTCGCTTCTGCGCGGCGAGATCCAGCTTACACACGAGCTGCCAGAGGACACAGAGAGAGTATACATAAAGCCATTTGCTCAGCCCGAGGGTATTGGATACGACGTCACAGACGGCGGCACCATCGATGAAACCGCCTACAAAGTCGCCAACGACATGTGGAAGCTGGACGAGTATCGTCTGTCGGCGTTGGCGAGCAAGGGAGTCGTAAATGAGGGTCTTAATGCCCTGCACAGCACTGCGAAGTCTTACCTTGACTTGGCTGAAAAGGCGAAGGGCTCCCTGAACTACAGTGTATTCGATTCTTACTGTCGCGCTGCTTGGGGTTACGAGGCAAGGGCATATCCGGACGTAACTTCCACGGCGCAAGACGTTGTAAACGGCGTCATATTCTACTTGTTCCTGATGCTGCCGTTTGCTTACTTTGCTGAACGTCTGTTCTTCGCGTTCCCAACGTTGGGCAGGCAATTGCTTGCATTCTTTGGAATCTTCCTGGGTGTTTTCATTGTCTTCTACTTCGTCCATCCGGCGTTCCAAATAGTGGGGCAAGCTTCGCTGGTAATACTCATAGCCTTTGTAATGCTTGCGCTCAGCCTGCTGGTTATCTCGATTGTAACGGGCAAGTTCGAGGACCAGCTCAAGCAGTTCAACCGCAGCGTTTCCGGTATCCACAAGGCTGACATAGGGCGCATGAGCGTTGCGGCGGCCGCTTTCTCATTGGGCATATCCAATATGCGGCGCCGCAAAGCCAGGACGGTCTTGACCTGTATCACGCTTGTGCTGCTGACGTTTACCGTGCTGTCGTTTACGTCAATAGTGTCGGTACTACGTTTCAACAAGGTGCCGGCAAAGCGCGACCCCGATACGCACGTATACGACGGCATAATGATCCGCACGGCTATGTGGGATCCGCTACAGGAGATTGCTTATCGTCACCTCAAGGACGAGTTTGGCAACAAGGGCCGCAGAGGCAAGGTTTACCCTGTAGCTCCACGGGCCTGGTTCTTCGGGACTGTACTTGGCGAGCAGTCGTTCCTCACGCTGCGCCGCGGCGAGAACTCCTATGATGCCAAAGCCGCAATGGGGATGGTTCCCGACGAAGCCGAAATCATGGACTTCGAAACTAAGAATCGCAAGATCTTCCTTGCAGGCGACTGGTTCGGCTACAAAAATGGCAAGCGCGTAAGCGATCGTGTTGACCCATACTCGATGATCATTCCTGACACGATTGCTGAGAAGCTGGGCATCAAACCTTCGGATGTGGGGAAGGCCAAAGTCGAATTCGCCGGCGCCAAGTATACGGTAATTGCCATTATCAAGAACGATGTGTTCAAACGCATCAAGGATTTGGACAACGAACCGCTTACTCCTGTCGACTTTATCCTTATGTCGAAGCAGGGTCAGCAGCAACAGGCTGGAGCCGAAGCTGGCTTTAGAGAATACACTCATCACGAGCCGGCGAACACGTTTATTGTGCCTTTTGATACTCTGATGAGCCTGGGTGGTGACCTACGGTCAATAGCCATCAAGTTCGCCACGTTCGAGGAGGTACAGCGCCAGCTGGATTCTTTAATGCCCAGATTAGGCTTGAACCTCTACGCAGGAGTTGGCGGATACATATACCGATACAGCTCCATCGCAGCAAGTTCAAGCAAGGGCTTTTCGAACGTCTTCATTCCTGTTCTGATCGCGGCGTTGATCGTGTTGAACACAATGCTCGGTTCGGTATATGAGCGGGTGAAGGAGATAGGGATATTCAGCGCCATCGGACTCGCACCGAATCACATTGCGATTCTGTTCATTGCTGAGTCGATGGTTTACGCCAATCTGGGTGCTGTTGCGGGCTATGTTATCGGACAGGGCGTTAGCAAGTTGTTGACCGCGACAAACTGGCTGCCCGGGCTTTACCTTAATTTCTCGTCGATGTCAGCTGTTACTAGCACTCTGATAGTCGTAGCCGTGGTGCTGCTCAGCACGCTCTATCCGGCTCGGAAGGCTTCGGAGGTGGCCACTCCGGCGGTCGATCGCACTTGGAAAGTTCCCGATCCCGTTGGAGACACCTGGGATATATTGCTGCCTTTTGCCGTTACTGGCGAGCAGGCACTGGGGGTAAATGTCTTCCTGCGCGAATGGTTCCAGGCTTACGAAGAGTACTCTATAGGCGACTTTGTGACTCAGGATGTCCGAACAGCGACGTTCGATACCGAATATGGCAAGGCGTACCAGATATCGTGCAAGGCATGGCTTGCACCGTTCGACCTTGGGGTGAGCCAGACGGTTATTCTTCAGACTTTGCCTACTTCGATGGAAGACGTGTTCGAAGTAAAAGTGCGCATAATACGCGAGAGTGGTGACATATCAAACTGGAAGCGCGTCAACAGAAGGTTCTTGAACACGCTTAGGAAACAGTTCCTGATATGGCGAACTCTAAGGCCGAGCGATCGCGAGAGGTACCTGAAGCAAGCGCGCGCCGAGGAGTCTGGCGAAGCAGCTCCTGCGCCGGCGTAGTAAAAACTCTGTTCTTCAGTTCACAATACATAACTACTAAGGGGCGGTAGTCAGTTGGCTGAGAGTCAGGATATCTTACAAGCGCGAGAAGTCCTAGAACAAGTTTCTGGGGAAGACGTAAAACACCAAAAGTTTGAGGACGGGCTTACCCTGCGAACCGTGATCGGGTCGTTGTTCGTCGGGTTCATTATGATGCCCGGCGCTATGTACCTGGGTCTGGTTGCTGGGCAGGGTTTGGGTCCGGCAGCGGCTTGGGTTACCGTCGTACTGTTCTCCGAAATCGCCCGTCGTTCGTTCCAACCGCTCAAGAAACAAGAGCTCTATATGCTTCTGTATATCGCGGGCGGTTTAGTAGGTGCTGCCAACAGCGGGTTCCACGCGTTGATTTGGTACCAGTACTTGGTGCAGTGTCCTCAGATAGGCGAGCTTGCCAAAGAGATTCCAACCTGGATTGCTCCAAGAGCAAACGACCCCGCCATAGTTCAGAGGACGTTCCTGAGTACCTCTTGGCTTGTGCCCATCATTCTCATAGTAACGAATGAAATCCTGAGCAGGATGATCTGGATCGGTGGAGGATATGCCCTCTTCCGCATAACATCTGACGTTGAGAGGCTTCCGTTCCCGTTTGCGCCTATCGCCGCAGCTGGCGCCACGGCTTTGGCCGAAGCCGGAACAAAGGAAGAGTCTTGGCGATGGCAGGTATTCTCAACTGGTTCAGTGGTCGGTTTGTTATTTGGGTTCATCTATGTTTTCATACCGATCGTTACCGGCGTAATATTTGGCAAACCTGTCCAACTCATACCGATTCCGTTCATTGACTTTACGCCTAACACCGAAAACATACTTCCAGCGGCTTGGTCTGCGTTGTCCGGCGATATCGGCGTGATGCTGTGGGGCTTTGTCGTCCCGTGGCCCATTATACTTGGGTCGTTTATCAGCTCGACTATCTGCGGGATATTCCTAAACCCGATTCTTTACCATATGGGAATGTTCCCACATTGGACGTATGGGACGCCTTACCTTCAGACGCAAATGGCTACAACGATCGACTTCTGGTTGTCGGTCGCGATAGGCACAGCGCTTGGTATAGCAGTGATTGGCCTTGTCACTGTTGCAGTTGGCGCTGTCAGAGCAATGCGGGACGCCGAAAGGCCTACTCTAAAGCGCACGCTGCCTGAGGGCAGAGGCGATTGGAATATCTGGCTTTCGATAGGCGTTTTCTTCTTCGCAGTAATGATGCAAATTCTGATCACGCATACGCTCGTTCCAGGTTTCCCTGTGTGGATACTGCTGTTCTATGGGTTCATATATACCCCGCTCATATCGTACACCTCTGCCCGTTTGGTTGGTCTTACGGGTAGGGGGATCAGCTTCCCTTATCTGCGTGAGGCTACGATTATCAAAAGCGGGTATCGCAAGTCCGACATCTGGTTTGCGACGATCCCCATGATCGACGTGGGCGCACAAGCGCAGCATTTCAGGGAAATAGAGCTTACAGGCACCAAGTTTACCAGTATCGTAAAGGCTGAGATTTTGAAACTCGTGGTTATTTTGCCCGCGAGCTTCGCATTCTGGAGCTTCTTCTGGAAAACCAGTCCTATTCCTTCGGCGCAATATCCATTCGTTCAAAAAATGTGGCCTGTTAACGCGACGATGGCCAGTATCTGGTGGACGGCGAACCGCAAGAGCATCACTGAAAACTGGCTATTGTCTGCGCTTCGGCCTGCGGTGATTGTTGGGGCTGGCATTGGAACGTTGGTTCTTTATGCAATCGCGAGCGTGTTCAAGCTCCCGATAATGTTCTTCTACGGTTTTGTGAGTGGAATAGGTGCTGCTCCGATGGATCAGATTCCTATGTTCATAGGAGCTTTGCTGGGTAGATACTACTTCCGGCGGCGATTCGGAGCCGCTAAGTGGTCGCAGTACGCGCCGGTGTTGATTGCTGGTTTTGGTTGCGGGACGGGCCTAACTGCTATGACTGGCGTAGCGGTGGCGTTGGTAACCAAGTCCGTCAACTACCTTCCGTTCTAGACATCCTGCTGATGCCGTCGGCGGCTTGGTCCATTCTCTAAAGCACCGCCGGATGGCGCTGGTTTGGGTTCTTGAGTGATGGCTGTCCGAAGAGCTGGGATATGTTTGGCAAAAAATATGCCTCAAACCTGGGGCACAATCGCCTGGGAGGGCGTGACCGCTCGGGTGCCTGCAGAGTGGAGTTTGGTCGGCGTCAGCGGAGACGCTCAAAAAGGCTACCTCAGAGTTGACAGCTCGGAATCTTCAGTGTTGGAGATGAGATGGTCGACAGCCCAAGGCAAACCGCCGGAGCTGTTGGCTAAGGCTCGGGAGCTCTTGGCGAACCTTGATAAGAGCTGCCGGAAGCAGGGGACAAAGTTAACAAGCAAGATCAAGAACGAAGGCCAGGCGGTGGCTTTTTGGTGGAAGACAGACCGCGTGGGAGAGGGCAGGCTGACCTACTGCGACAAGTGCGACCGCGTCCTGATTGCTCAGGTGATATATCCTTGTGATGAGGATTTTTCGGATACTGCTCAGAGTATTCTCAGATCGATACGCGATCATCGAAGTGACGGTTTGGTCGGCTGGGCACTTTACGGGCTCGAGTTCGCAGTGCCACCGAGTTACTCCCTTGAGAAACATACTTTGATGTCGGGATACTTGCAATTGGTGTTCAGAAACCACGCGAAGCGGCTCATTGTGGAGCGGTGGGGACTGGCAAACAGCTTGCTCGGTGATGATTCGCTGATGGATTGGTATCGGAAGGACGTACTACCCGATATCAAGGGATTTAGGGTTGAATTCGGTGAAACAGAGATTCTGGGGCATCAGGCACTTCGCGTATTCGGGTGGGCAGCCGGCATCAGGCAGGCGATCAAGACGGCAGCTTATTCGCTGACGCTGTACACGAACCCAAAGCTGCTTACAGGATATGCGTGGCAGTGTACGGAGAGCAACAGGCTTTACAGCGTAAGAACGACTCACGACGAAGGCGAAAATATCGCGGAACGCGTGCGCGACCTGATACGATGTCATAAGTAGATATGAGTCAACTGGGCAGTTCCATATCGAGATACATTCCGTTTTTGGGATCCAAACCGAAAATGGACCGCAAGCGGGCGCTTGCGGTCGTGCCGGTGCGCAACCCACTGATCGAGTGGGAGCGCCAAGGCAAAGAAATCTATCTGAGCATACCGATGCGCAATGACTGCATAGCACGCTTGGTGAAACGCTTTGTACGCAACCTGCCGGAAAGGCGCCGTGTGGCTTTGGATGAGGTCGGCGCTGCAGTGTGGGAGTTGTGCAACGGTGAGCGCAACATAAACGCTATTGTTGAGTCGATATCGAAAAACTACAAGTTGACGCGAAGAGAAGCCGAAGCTTCTGTTACTATGTTCCTACAAACCCTTGCTAAACGTAACTACATAGGCCTCATGAGCTTGGGAGGTAGCAAAGGTGCCAAACGAAAGCAGTAAGGCAGCCATAGGGCGTCAGACCCAGCTGCCGTTCAAGCGCGCCCTTGAAATCAGTCTCAAGAGCCTGAAAATAAGGTTTTGGCGGTCCATGATAACCGCTGCAGGCATATTTCTGGGGATCGCGTTTCTAACCGTAGTCTTGACGCAGTCGCTGCTGCAGTGGCCGATTCCCGAGAAAGTCGATGCCGGATTTGTCAGAGTTAGTGGGCAAGTAAACGGACCCGGTGACTACGATGTGTGGACCCCCGCATCGATTGAGGAAGGACTCAAAGCCGGCATACCCAAGGAAGTCTTAGACCGGGTTAACGTTGACGGACAGTTCAACCTAAGAGATATAGTGCAGGGCGCCATAAATGCTGAGCGCGCTGAGAAGAAACTCAGGCGCTTAAAGCGGGAATGGCAAAGCCTTTCCAAGATCAAGGACGACTTGGCCTTTTACGTCAGTGTGGCCTCCGATGCCGATATCAAAGTTCGAGATGCGCTGAAACGCGGTGTTCCGACATTTACCGCACGCAATCTTGCCATAGTGGCTGCCGTTAGGAAAGACTTGGAGAAAAGGCTAGAGGAAGAAGGTGCAAACTCCGATAGCAAAGAGGTCCGCGCGCTCAAGTCAGAATTGGACTTCTATATGGCAGCTGCGGCTGACCCAAGAGTGAAACTAGCCGACGCGGCTAAGTACGGTGTTCCCAAGGGGAGAAAACGCAAAACCCCTGGTGCCGATGCAACATTCAAGGGCGGCGACTTAGCTGAGATCATCAGACAGCAGCCTGATTGGGTCAACGTGCTCTTTGCAAGTGCTGCACTGGATCAGGATGTTACTATAAAGGATGCCGTCAGACAGGGTGTTCCGGAAACGGTGGCACGGCGGCTCGCGGGGCAGGGCAATACCTTCAAACCGAGTGCACTTAACGACTTGATCAAGACCTATCCGGATGAGATGAAAAAATGGAAGCGCAGGGCAGAACGTAATGCGATTTTCAAAACCGTTCCCAAGTCGGCTATTGCTGCTATTGCGCGAACTCACGCCAGAACGCTGAACGATGTTTTGGCTGATGCGAAACAGTTGGCAAAAGAAGCCGACCGAACGAACGTGATGATCGTTAATACCGGTCGGAAGATAAAGGTAGATTTCTCCCGTTTTGGACAAGATGCCGGCAAAGTTAAGCTCGTGGACGGCGACAATATATACGTTCCAGACCGGAATACGCGCTATCGAATGATTTGGCTTGTGGTCATGTCTCTGCTGGTGTGCACGGTGGGTATTACAAACAGCATGCTAATGTCAGTGACCGAGCGCTTCAAGGAAATCGGTACCATGAAGTGCTTGGGCGCTTTGGACAAGTTTATCGTTGAACTGTTTATGCTCGAATCCGGCATGATGGGTGGCGCGGCATCGATTCTGGGATGGTTGACTGGCTTTTTGCTGATGCTGATTGTGGCCATATCTACCACGGGCTGGGACGTGATTGGGAATTTGGAAGCTAAGGCAGTTCTGCTGACGTTCGTTGAGGCAGTAGTGGTTGGGATGCTTCTTACGATAGTAGCGACAATAGCCCCGGCTAAACGAGCGGCGGACATGCCGCCAGCCATGGCGCTAAGGTCTGAGATATAATTCGCAGGCTGCTCTGACAAACAAACTATGTTCGATTCTTGTATTGTTGAGAGGTGAAACCGGAAGATGGCAAACGAAAAGCGTGAATACGTGGTGCGGTGTAAGGATCTATACAAAGAGTTCGTGATGGGCGATACGGTCCTTCAAGCTCTGAAGGGCATTCAGCTTGACATTTACAGAGGGGAATACGTTTCAATCATGGGCCCCTCTGGCTCGGGCAAGTCCACATTGTTCAATATGGTTGGTGGCTTGGACAAACCTACCTCCGGTACGGTTTTCATCAACGATGTGGACATGGCCCAACTGGATGCTCAGGAGCTTGCCTACCTCCGATGCCGCACCATAGGCTACATATTCCAGACGTTCAATCTCATCCCAGTAATGACTGCTTTGGAAAACGTTGTTCTGCCGATGATCTTTGCAGGGGTCCCACAGGATGAAGCAGTCGAGCGCGGAATCGAGTTGCTCAAGATAGTCGGTCTGGGAGATCGATTGCACCACAAACCTACCGAACTGTCTGGAGGTCAGCAGCAGCGTGTCGCTTGTGCTCGTGCACTTGCCAACAACCCTGCGATAATACTCGCTGACGAGCCCACTGGGAACTTGGACCTGAAAACCGGCAAAGAAATTATCGAACTTCTGCGCAGGCTCAACAAAGAGCAGGGTGTCACAGTAATATCGGCGACGCACGACCTCAAGATGATAGACATCTCCGACCGCATCGTTTGGATACGCGACGGACAGATAGAGCGAATAGAAAACAGAGAAGATATCGAACTCAAGGTCGGCTCCGTGGAGCACGAGGAGGAATAGGTTTTCCGTCTCGGAACGGGCTTCTGAGACAGGTGGCAAGACCGGTTTGCGCGGAGTGGAAAAAAACCGGTTTGTGCGGATTTGGGGGTCTAGATCAGACTGCGCAGCGTCAGGCTGCGCAGTTCGCGTTCAAAGCCTACAGATCTCAGTATTGGCTCTACAGGACTTCCCAGGATGGGTTCGTCGCCAAATCTTGTCAGTTCCACTTTGCGGTAGGGCCTGATCGGCCACGGGTTGTCGACGAGGTGTACGAGTGATCTGAGGGCAGTCTCAAGATCATTCATAGAAAGGTTGGGATGCACCCTAATAGTGCCGGATCCAAGCTCGACCGTCACCGCAGGTGCGCCGTCAAGCAAGACCATATAGTTTGAAGGCAGCCGGTTCGGCTTCCCAAAGCCCGTGTCGAAAGGCCCGGATGTGGAGAAAAGGCACGCGGGATCACACGTGTTGATCAGGATCGGCGTCGGTTCGGATGCGGACGTGCCTGTTGAGCTTGATTCTGCTTGCGTTCTGTGCAGCTCGTCAACAGCTTCGGGAAGTGCGAACTGTGCACCCGAGAGACCTTCCACAAAGTATCCCCGCTCTATTTCTCCCGCCAGCTCCATTCTTTGGTAAGTGCGGTACAACTGTGCCCAGGATGCCTCGATTTCACCGGGCCGCTGCGCGAGCTCCTTCGATACCACACCGTACCGTTCGAGCAATACCCTGGCGCATATTTCCGTCCTTTCATCGTCGTCAAATTCGTAGTGTGGGATCGACTTGATCGCGGTCCATCTGCCCGGTGTTGGCTGTGGCGAGCTCACAAATGTTCGGGCTATCCTGGCTCTAGCGCGGTAGTACACACGCTTGTCACGGCGCCGGCTTGCATTGACGTCAACAGTTGCCTCGGGAGGCTTCAACGCCTGCACCATCCCAAAATGATCGTAAGTTACTTCTCCTGCCCAGACAAGCTCCCAAAGTGCTCGCTGTACAACCCTTGACTCGAGACGCGTTTCGACGACGATGTCCATCAAGAATAGAGCTCCTCGGCGTTCCAGGCAGTCCAATACCTGCTGCGCTTCGGGAGAGAGGCACGGTATTTCGTCAGGTCTTGAGCCCGGTAGTTGTAGCGCGCTGAGCCCGCGTCTGGTAAGGAAAACTACGTCACCTGCTTTGTCGGTTGACGATGACCGGCCGACCCATACAAACTCCGCAGACAAACAGAGATTGTCTACGTATTCCGGCTTAAAATCGCTCATTCTTCGGCCCAAGATGTCCGGTTGCCATACGGAAAATGGTGCCCATACTCCTTCGAGTTGCGCCAACACTGTTCTAAGCCCTTCCACTCCCTCAACTCTTGTTGCGGGATGCAAGTGCTGCCAGCGCACGAGAAATTCTGAAAAGCGTTCCGGTGAAACCAGCTCAGCGCGGGACTTGGCGGCAGCCAGCGAACGCCGGTAGACGATTTCCAGGTTCATCGGGCTCATCCACCGGCGGTAGCCAGACTGTGGGTCAGGACGTATTTCGACGAGTTCACCGCCGAGCGCCATCTCGTCAACAACTTTTTGCACTGTGCTTTCAAGTAGGCCGTAGCGTGAAGCTATCCGGGTTGGTATTACCACTGCTCTACTGGTCATATGTCTTTCCAGCAGCTCTCTTATGTCACCCTCGCTTGCTTCGCTGCGTGCTAGTCGAATGTAATCTTCCAGCAAGTCGTCGGCGATAACGCGCTCCGGGAGCTCAGCCGAAGGCAAAGTTATGCGAACTAGTCTTCCTTCCTCGAGAAGTGGTTCCAGTAACTGCTTGTCTACCGCCCATAGTTCGAGTTCTTCTTCGGCTACATCTCCCAAGCGCCGCACCAGCTCGTAGAGTTCTTCGGCTGTTCCGACTCGCCCTCGTGCGTTAACACCCAAAAGCCGGCTATCTAGTTCACGGATGATGTGTTCATCGAGTGCTTTGTCTACTCTTCCACCTGCCAACTCGGCGATCAGTCCCAATTCCTTGTGAGAAGGCGAAGCGTTTGCGGTTGCTTTGGGTTCGTCCCATTCGTACTGGTAAACCGCTTGAAAATCGAGAAGCATTGCGGATGCGAAAGGCGAGGGCGTCTGGCGATCGACAATACTCAGTTCGATCTCCCCTTGCTGCACCTTTGCCAAGATGTCGCATAGTTCATCAATTCGCAAGTAGTCTTGCAAACACTCGCGGTACGTCTCGGCCACTATTGGAAATCGGTCAAGCTTTCGGGCAACAGCCAGCAGGTCTTTAGCTTTCAACCGCTGCAGCCACAATGGAGTGCGCGTACCTGGTCGACCAGCCGGTAGTAAGAGGGCTCGCGCTGCATTCTGTCTGAACCTTAAGCCAAAAAGGGCGGTGTTGGGCAGATCTGTCAAGATGAGTTGTTGTGCTCTCTCTGGAGTCAATTCCAAAAACAGCCGATCTGGGGCTGGGATCTCACAGTCTGGCAGTCTGAAGAGAATCCCATTGTCTCCCGATACGCTTTCCGGCTCAACGCCGGTGTGGTGCTTGACTAGGGCAGCTATAGCTATTCTTAGTGCCTGATGCACTCGTCCACCAAATATACTCAGCACAGCCAGACGTGTGGAACCGATTTCGTCTTTGAAAGTTTCTAGAACTATTCGCCGGTCCGTTGGCAAGCCGGCGGCGCCGACGCTTGCCATTTGAGCGTTGACGAATCTAACCAGGTTTTGCGCGGCACGTTCGTCAGTGTAGAACTGCTCCATGAGATGTTTTCCTAGGTTGTCTGGACATTCTTCGATCGCTCGGAACAGCGCACCCATTCGTTTTCCAACTGCTGCAGACCGCGGCACGCTTTCGCCCCGCCAAAACGGCATCCTCGCCTGATTCGACGTTGCAAAGGTAACCCATACACGATCCGCATCGATTCTCACGATCTTCCAATTGTTCGTGCCGAGCGAGAAGACGTCTCCTTCACGGGATTCATATACAAATTCTTCGTCCAGCTCCCCGAGGCGAACATCTGTGCCAGCGAGGTACACAGGGTACTCTCCGGTATCAGGAATCGCACCGCCATTAGTGATGACTAGGCGCTGCGTTCCGGGGAGTGGGGAAATCCTGCCGGTTGCCCTATCCAGTGAGATCCGCGGTCTGAGATCTCTGAACAATCTCGACGGATACCTTCCTGAAACCAGCTCCAGCGTTAGGTTGAAAGCTTCCTCCGTAAGCTCGTGGAATGCATAGGTGCGTCTTACAGTCGCAAATACCTCGCTCACTGTTGTGCCTTCTACAGCTGCCATTGCAACAATTTGCTGCGCCAGAATATCCAGGCAGTTTTTGGGTACTCTTGTGGGCTCGATGTCACATTCCATCATCGCGGAGGCCGCAGCTGCAGACTCAGCCAAATCAGCGCAAGTTTTCGGTATGATCCTGCCTTTACTCTTCCCTTTGTATGCGTGTCCAGCTCTACCAACACGCTGCAAGCCGCGCGACACTTCCTTAGGCGATTCCACTTGGCAGACCAGGTCCACCGAACCCATATCGATACCTAGCTCCAAAGTGCCTGTCGCGACCACACCTCGCAATGCGCCTGCCTTGAGTTCTTCTTCAGTCCGGCGGCGGATTTCAGGCGAAACACTACCATGGTGCGGCTTTACCAGTTCTTCTCCGGCGAGTTCGTTGATGCCTATGGTCAGCCGCTCGACAGCTCGCCGCGTGTTCGCAAAGATAATCGTCGACTTGTGCGAGCGTATCATTCTAAGGAGCGTTTCGCAGATAGACGGCCATACGGAACCAGCTTCGGGATGCCGAAGATCGTCGCAAGGCGCTATTACTTTAAGATCTATGTCCCTGCGAATGCCCGCGTCCACGATTTCCACAGGCCTTGGTTTTCCGCGATCGTCGAATCCTCCGAGGAATCTCGCTGTTTCCTCGAGAGGCTTTTGTGTGGCTGAAAGCCCTATTCGTACCGGAGAAGCTGAGCAAAGGTTCTCGAGACGTTCAAGGAGCACCGAAAGGAACACACCTCTTTTGTTGGGGCTCAGTGAGTGGATTTCGTCCACTATGACGTATCGGACAGTTTGGAGCACTGTGCGCGCGGAAGACGTGAGAATGATATGAAGTGACTCGGGGGTGGTGATCAGTATATGAGGCGGCCTCTTGATCATGCGCCTGCGCTCTTCGGATGGCGTGTCTCCCGTTCTTACTGCTATCTTGATTTCAGGTATCGACCAACCCTTACGCGCTGCGGTGTCCTGCATCTCCTTGAGCGGTTGGTTCAAGTTGCGCTCAATATCGTAGCTAAGAGCCTTCAATGGCGAAATATAAACGATTTCTACGCCCTGCTCAGGTGCCGCTCCTTTCTCAAGATCTATTAGGACACGATTTATGGCGGCTAAAAATGCAGCCAGTGTTTTTCCAGAGCCGGTGGGGGCGAGTATAAGCGTGTGTTTACCTTGGCCTATCAGTGGCCAGCCAAGCCTTTGCGGTTCAGTCGGCTCTGAGAATCGCGCAGAGAACCACTCGGTTATTATTGGGTGAAATTCAGACGGCAAAGCGCAGCTCACGCCAGTATTATATCGCAACCAGTGCTTGCGGGTTGTCATCTCGGTTCGCCTCAACCGCCCGCGAAGCAAAGGTGAGTCCAGGGTGTTATTTATTCGGATGGTGTTGGCTCAGGGGGCGTCTGGTATAATGGAATAGTCCAAGCTGAAGGGAATCTGGTTCCAAGCGTGTAACTACACAGTACAGCTGACCCACAGAGAACCTGACTGAATAGGAGGAACTACATGCGTGCCTTAATTGTGCTTATCCCGGTTTGCCTTGCACTGGGCGGTGCCGCTGTTGGCGGTCCTGTGCTTGACGACATACTCAATACGATGTTTGTGGATCAATCGCTGGTTCCCAGTGGAGATGACTATGCTACCGTGACTCCTGACAAACCGCTGGGACAAACGTTCGTTACTGGAGACAAAACGGTACGCATCTGTCGTATCGCACTGAAGGTTGCATATGAGCATGAAAGCTGGCAGCCGGGTGAGTCACTGGTTGTTACGCTGTGGGATAGCCCTAAGAAGCAGCAGAAGCTGGGAAGCTTCGCGATTCCCTATGAGCGCAGACGCTGGAATGGGCATATACTAATGTTCTCCGTTGAAGCGGATGTGCAGCCGAGCCACCAGTACTATTTCGAAATTACAGTGGAAGGCGGCGACGGAACTATACACGGCATACTTCTCGCTCGGCACGATCGTCCTTACGAATCCGGAGAAGCTTACATCGGAGGACAGGCCAGCGACCGGGACATATGGTTCGAAACATACGTCAAGAAGCCTGTAGACCGAGATGCACAATTCGAAGAATTCTTCTCGAACTTTGATCTCGATCTACCTGCTCTAGCCAAAGTGAAGGCAGCGGTCGCTGCAAAAGATTGGGACACGGCTTGCCGGGAGTTCCTGAATCACATGGAGAGCCGCCGGGATATTTTTCCAGAGGAGGACGCAACCCCCGGACTGCGCGTGCCACCGGGTTTTGACAAGCGAGAAGCCGATTTGGTCGTTCAGCAGAAATGGCCAGCACAAGACGGAACAATTGTAGATTTGGGACCAGATTGGAACTATCACGCGACCTGGCCAACCCTCGGAGGTGTGGGGCTGACACGCACTGGGTTGATGAAGCCATTGGCTTGGGCATATTCGGCGACAGGCGACCCCAAATACGCTCGAGCTTGGAACGATATGCTTATCTCTCTATTCCGCAACTATCCCAGTCCGCTTAAGTCGGGTGTCATCAAAGGTGAAGGCAAGATCAGACCAACGGTTCCTCCAGGCATATCAGGCAGCATGTGGGATTCCATATCTATAGCTGCTAGGCTGCATCACGAGACTTTCTACAACCGATTCCGCAAGTCGCCGCTTTTTACTCAAGATGTTCGGATTGCCTGGTGGGCGAATATGGCGGACATGGCGAACTGCTTGGAACGAATGGAAGCAGGGGGCAATTGGACTACCCAGAACACCTCTTCGCTCTTCAGTTTGGGGATGAAGTACCCCGAGTTTAAGAAGTCCAAGCAGTGGTTTGCTATGGGTTTTGAGGGTATTAAACAGAATTTACTTGACAATACCTTCCCGGACGGGGCTTTGCGCGAGGCTACAACCGGCTACCACAGTTTCAGCTTGGGTATGTTCTTCGATACCATTACTCGGGCAAAGCAAATGGGTCTTGAGGTTTCTGAAGACCATATGAAGCGGTTGGAGGCGATGTTCAACTACTCTATGTACTCAACCCAGCCAGATTGGACCCTGCCTGTCTGGGGTGATACCAACCGACCCATAGATCAGACTGCCCAAATACTTCGCGGCGGGGAGTACTTCAACCGGCCCGACATGATTTGGGTTGGTACCAAAGGCAAAAGAGGTACCAAACCTGCTCACGATTCCATTGCCTTTTCGGAAGCCGGTTACTTTATTATGCGAAGCGGGTGGGATCCTTCCGCACGATACCTCGTTACTCGCAACGGCTTTTCCCAATCGCACTATCACCACGACCAGCTCAGCGTAATTGTCCAGGCATATGGGTCTGACTTATTGCCGGATATGGGCGTTTATACGTACGGAACCCCCGAATGTAACGAGCTGGTAAAGACAACTTCTCACAGCACCATCAGTGTCGATGGAGCCGATATACTGCCCGGCGTCGGCGAGAACAAATGGTCGACGCTGCCTGGGTTTGACTACTTTGACGGTACGTCGCCTGGATACAAGGATATACCGGGCGTACGGCACCGCCGAAGAATAGTGTTCGTGAAACCAGATTATTGGGTTGTCGCGGATGATGTTACTGGCGACGGCGAGCACAGCGCGGTTCAGTACTGGCATTTTGCTCCAGGTGCGCTCGACGTCGATCAGAAGTCAGGCGTTGTGAGGACCACGAACAAGACCGGTGGGAACATAGCCATAATACCGCTCAGTTTGAGCAGTGCGGTTCCGGTCAACATTGGCGAGGGGTTGTATGCGGTGAACTGGGAGAAGTGCACGAAGGCACCAGTTGCGAAGTACGAAAAACGAGGCTTGCTGCCTCACTCGTTCTTAACCGTGCTGTACCCATATCCTGCGGAAAAGCCCTTCGATGCCAAGGCTAGACAGCTTGCGGCGGGCACGAATAGATCTCGCGTCGCAGAAATAACCACTCCTCGTTCGGTCGACTATGTGGCGTTTGGAGAAGGCAACGCCCGCATTTCGGTTTCGGGAGTTGGTTTTGATCTAGTGGGCGAGGCCGGGTTCGTCCGAACAGATGCCAAAACTCGAAAAGTTACGGCGTTTGCTTGGCATGAGGGAAGATCCATTTCGTTCGGGCGATTGGTTTTGGCTTCCTCACCGGTTACGCTTCGGTCACTGAGCGCAAGGATCGAGGGCGACACTATTCGGATTTACACTGATGGCTCCCCCAGGGGACTGAAAATTGCCGTTCTCGGCGCGAGGAATGTAATCGTCAACGGTAAACGCACTAGGGTGCCTGCAGGTGCGAAG
This sequence comes from Armatimonadota bacterium, assembly GCA_029907315.1. Taxonomy (GTDB): domain Bacteria; phylum Armatimonadota; class UBA5829; order UBA5829; family UBA5829; genus CALJES01. The sequence continues at coordinate 18,436 of JARYME010000054.1, forward strand.
ACAATAACGCTTTCAGAGTAGTTTGCAACAGGCTTCCCGTGTTCCGAGCATCCGGCGGCTGCTTCGACAGTTCGCGTCGGGCAGTCGCCTCTACATTTCTATGCCGTTTATTATCAGCTTGAAGCGGTAGCCGAAGAAGTCAGCTGCACGACGACACATCAGCATACGCGATAGAAAGATTTCGAAGTAGTCCATTACTGACGAGTACTGTTCATTTGTTTCAAGCTCAAGGTTTATGGATCTGTTTTCGTTGTCTACGCGCAGCTGCGAACGCTGCACGGAAAAGTTGACTCGGTCGTGGATATCGAACGTAAGCGGATTCTGATTCTGGACGCGTGAATGGTGTACGTCGGACTTATCCGCAAGAATGAGCGCAGCCGCGACAGCGCTCGTAGGCGCGCCAACTTCTTCTTCGTGATTTCCGATGGCGCCTATTATGGTGGCTATTTCGTGAGCAGGCATCCCCAACTCGTTTAGGATCACATAGGCCATAATACCGGCTGTTTCACAATGTCCGTTACGGTTGATGGAGTTTCCTATATCGTGTAAATAACCTGCTATCGCAGCCAACTCGGCCGTTCTGCTGTCTTGACCTAAGCTCTCAATGATCTTGCGCGCATTTTCCGCGACTATTCCGGCGTGTCTGAATCCGTGTTCAGTATAGCCGAGAGCGTTCATTTGCTCGTTGGCCGCTTCCAGGAATGTCTTAACCTTGTGATTGCGCCTTACGTGTTCCAGCGTAACTACGTTTCCGTCTGAGCTCATTGTCGTTCTCCCGGCGGGTTTCGTTTTCCGCGCTTAGCTCCACTTCTTCTGGTAGATGAGATCTGTATCTTGCCAAAAACTCTACAGTGAAATCAGTGAGTCTTTGTTCAGTTATTGCCTCGCGTATTCTTTCCATAAGTCGAGCGTAGAAGTAGAGGTTGTGATAGGTGGCGAGGCGGGCGGCAAGTATTTCGTCGCACATGTAAAGGTGTCGTAGATAGGCTGCGGTATAGTTTCGGCAGCACCAGCAGTCACAATCCGGGTCTACCGGAGCGAACTGGCGGGTGAAACGGGCGTTCTTGATGTTCACGCGTCCTCGGCTTGTATACAATGAACCACTGCGTCCCAGGCGCGTAGGCAGTACACAGTCGAACATGTCTATACCTCTTGCCACAGCCTCCAGTATGTCTTCAGGTGTGCCAACCCCCATCAAATATCGCGGCTTTTCTGTGGGCAAGTAAGGCACCGTCCACTCCACTGCCTTCATCATAAGTTCCTTGCCTTCTCCAACTGATACGCCACCTATTGCGATTCCGTCAGTGTCGAGCGAGGATATAAACTGCGCACTCTCGGCGCGCAGGTCGGGATAAGTGCTGCCTTGCACGATGCCGAAGAAAGCTTGCCCCGGGTTCCTTGCGGCTAGAGACCGCTCTGCCCATCTATGAGTTCGCTCCATTGCCTCTCGCGCGTAATCGCGATCGCACGGATACGGCGCGCATTCATCGAAAGCCATTACTATGTCTGCCCCTAGAGCACTTTGCACCTGCATAACCTTTTCGGGGGTGAATTCGTGGTAGGAGCCGTCCACATATGATCTGAATACCACGCCATCCTGGCCTATCTTTCGGATGTGCTCAAGACTGAAGACTTGAAAGCCCCCCGAATCTGTGAGTATTGGCTGCCGCCAGTTGATAAAGCTGTGCAACCCTCCTGCCTCCGCTATCAACTCTGGTCCAGGCCGCAGATACAGGTGATATGTGTTACCCAGTATGATTTGATAACCCATTTCCACCAATTCTTCCTGGCTGATTGCCTTGACCGTACCCTGCGTTCCAACGGGCATGAACACGGGCGTCTCAACGGTGCCGTGGGCGAGATGCAATCTACCTCTGCGTGCACCGGTGGAGGAGTCGGTTGCGAGAATTTCAAACTTAAGGGGGTGCTCTGCTGACATCAGTCTAAAGCTCGGTTCTGCAGGATTATACATCTGCTGATTGCTTATGGTCAAGGTTCGTGTGTGGGGACTCTATAGGTCACGTTGGGAGTTTAGTCTATACTGAACGGTTCGCGGTATGCTATCATTTGAGGTATGAAATACGCATTCATGAGCTTTTCAACTCCAAACCTGACGTTCGAGGAAATACTCGACACAGCTGTCGCTTACGGGTATGACGGTGTGGAACCTCGACTCGACTCTAACCATGCCCATGGTGTAGAGGTCTCCGCTACGCAAGAGCAGAGGCGTCGGATCCGTGAGCTTGCTCAGCGAAAGCGAATTGCAATCGCCTGTCTCGCAACTTCGGTCAGATACGCTGATCCAGAGAAGACGCAAGAAATGATTACGCAGACTCACGAGCGCATCGATCTAGCAGGTGATGTCGGTGCGCCCGTTATTCGAGTTTTCGGTGGACGAATTCCCGAAGGCGTTACGCGAGACCAAGCCATAGAGGTAGTTTCGGATTCCTTACAAAAGGTTGCCGATCACGCAGCCGAACGGGGGGTCGTGATCTGCTTGGAAACACATGATGACTGGTGCGATCCGGCTCACGTCGCAGCGGTTCTCAGCCGGGTCAATCACCCTGCCGTAGCAGCAAACTGGGACGTAATGCATCCGGTCAAGAGGGCTGGGGTCAGCATCGACAGTGCCTTCCACACTCTCAAGCCGTGGATAAAACACCTGCACATACACGATGGCAACGACTCAGGGCTCGTCCCAATTGGACAAGGTGACATAGATCATCGTCGGGTGGTTGAGCTGCTGAAGAGCATAGACTACAGCGGCTTCTTGAGCGGCGAGTGGATCAACTGGGAGCCGGCTGAGGTACATTTACCTCGGGAACTGGCAACTATGAAGAGTTACGAGTGACCCGCGAGGCGGGTAGCTATTTCTCACCGTCAACTTCGCTCTTGCCGGATTCTTTCTTGGCTAGCGACTCTTCTAAGGCTTTGATCGCATCTTGGATGGGCTGAGGTGGGTTGAGCTCTCGCGCTTTTGATATCAGCTCTCGTGCCTCATCGTACTTGCCCTGATCGATCAAGAAAGAGGACAGTACGACGAAGGCATTGGGGTCCCTGGGCTGGAGCTCAACCAGTTTTCGGTAAGCGCTCTCGGCCTCCGCCTTTGCACCACTTTCTTCCAATGTGCTGCCGAGTGCATAATAGGCTTCTGGCCAAGATGGTGCCATTTTCAAAGCTTGCTTAATTAAGTCAACTGCTGCCTGGTAGTTCTTCAGTCGCTTTTCTGCACGCGCAGCCAAGAGCTTGATTCCAGGGCTGTTGGGCGCCATGGCTTCCGCTTTTCTGGCATAGGTGCGCGCCTTTTCGTATGTTTTTTCGTCGCCTAGGTAGAAGTCGGCGAGCGCTGCGATTACCCGGACGTCGTTCGGTGCCTTTTCGGCGGCCTTCAATAGTTCAGCCTCAGCTTCCGACGGCTTCTTGAGTCCCACGAGAACCAGAGCTTTGTTCGTTCGCAGCATGGGCAGCTCAGGGTCGATTTTCTCAGCATCACCGAATGTCTTCAAAGCCTCTTCCAGCTTGCCCGCACCGGCAAGTGCTATTCCCAGCAGTAAGTGCGCGTCGGCCTCTCCGGGTCTCAACTTCACGAGCGCCTGGGCTTTTTCCAAGGCGGCAGCCGGACGGCCCGCCGCGATTTGCGTATATATCGCCGCTCGCAACTGAAAAGCGTCGTTTGCATTTTCTTCTTTCTTGACTGTCGCGCTGGGCGGATCATAGAGTACTGTCGTATCAACACCGTGCTCACTCAAGTAACGGGCTATTTGAGCCGAGATAGAACAACGGCCGAATGACATTCTCTGGGCGCCGGAGCCTATAGATATCTTGTTGAGGAATATTCCTACCACACTTGATCCGCGCGCTACCATAGACCCGCTTGGAATCGGCGTGTTGGGCTTCAGATCGCTGAGAAAAAGCCATTTCCAATTGCCGATTTCGGTTATCACGGCTTTGTCAGCTTGCCACTCACCGACGCTCAGCACGTAGGTGTCGCCCTTTTGCTCGCGTGTGATCCCGTAGATTGACGTGGGCCATTTGATGCCGCACGGTTCGCCGCTCATGACCTGTCCTGCCGTAGCCATTGGCACTTTTCCAAATTCGCTGGCTTGTGCAAGTGGAGCAGCGGGCAGGCCTTTCACGGGCAACTTGAGCAGGGCAATGTTGAGCTCCTTATCAACCGCGGCAACCTCGCACTGCCAAGCTTGTCCAGTATATGCGGAGATAAAAATGGGGTAGCGTATGGTTTGTTCGGTTTCTGGTCCAACTTTCTCGACCACCGAGTCAGCCGTCGAAAGAACCCAGCTTCCATCTCC
>JARYME010000055.1 GCA_029907315.1 Armatimonadota bacterium
GATTAATGAGTTTGCTCCTCCAGAACAACCCCGCAAGAAGAAGTTTGTGATTTGGCTGGTAGCAGGGCTAGCCGCGGTTGCGCTGGTGGCAGTCGCTGTGGCGGCAATAATCTCCTCTTGGGCGAAGCCTACTATAACTCAAGCGCCTACAGGCACAACGAAACCTGGGAACGTTGTGACGGCGCCGCCTCCGGCACCACAGCCGGGAAATGTCGTCACTGCTCCGCCGGCGGTTCCGCCGCCCGGCTCGCCGATGCCCGCTGAGGTTAAGAAGCCGAAGCCGCCCAAGGAAGTCATCGATTACCTCGATTTCGTCAAGAGGGTGGAAGAGCACCGACAGATGCTGCTCAAAGACACTAGCGAAGCGTTGATGCTGTCGAGTACCGGCAGCCAAGCAATGACACTTCTCAAACTGATAGACATGGCTGCGGATCCTGACAGTAAAGTCGATATAGATCCGCTCAAAGATGCCAAGAACGAGCTGGTGCGTCAGTATAAGAACTGGCTGAGCACCCTGGAATACTTTGATAAGAAGCCAGCGCCAGATGAGTGCAGGGAGTTTTCGGGAGCGTACAGGGAACTTTTACGAAGGGAGACTGAAGCTATCGGCCGGATAGCTCAGGGGCTGCTGCGGGTGAATATCATGGATCCGAACGATATGTCCAGGCTTCTACGCGAGCTCCAGAGAATGAAAAATGACCCCTCAATTCAGCGCAACATTGATCTGGCTGCCGACAATGCTGATGCGAAGCTGAACGAACTGGTGGCCAAATACGATATGCAAAAACCCTTCAGCGTGCCTCGCGAGCAGCAAGTTAGTGGAAGCATAATGGGCTTCTAGAACCTGAATATGAAACCGGAGCTACTCTACGCCTGTACACTCCTCGGTGGTGCGACGGCGAACGAAGGCGTGGTGTTGCAGCCGCAGCTGCCTCCGCACATGCAACCGCTGTGATGCTGCGGTTGACAAAGTGCGGATGGTGGGATACTATGCGTATAGACGAAGAACCACTGCCACGGATGGCCGCGGTCCCACAAAGGAAGCCCAGGGACAATTTTCAGCTTTGTTGGAGGAGTCCCATGAATCGTTTCTTGCTCACCCTAGTAACCATTTTATTTGTTTCTGCCTCAGCCGTTTGGGGCATCGTCATTGACGATTTCGAAAACGGTGATCTGAGCGCCTGGTACGCTGAGGCTCCTTACTACACTACCTTGTCACTTAGTTCCCCAGGGGCTGGAGGTTCGGCATACGCCCTATCAATACAGGAGACTGCAGGAAGTCAAGGTGCGCACAGTGCGAATGCTCTGGCGCATCGAGTGTTCGCTGTTCCGTCCGACTGGAGTGCGTATACCACACTTCAGTTTGATGCCAAGATAAGTGGCGGCGAGTGGAACGGTTATTCAATTCGCATTTACAACGACAATCGAAGCGTTCTCCTGCGAGGCATTCATTCCGATTCGAGTATATCAGGCTTCCGGAGGATTAGTTTTGACATATCGAGCATACAACGCGACCGCATAACGGAAATCGTTATCTATGTCAACAAGACCAGGCAGGATGCGGGCCAGATACTCACTATAGACAACTTAGGCCTTTCCAACGAGCCGGTTACTGTTGAGCCGGTTCGCGTGCTTACCGACTTTTCGTCCGGAGATCTTACAAGATGGACGGCTCCGGCTTCGCCGAGCTACCAGACGACGGTCACCACGACTACGGATGATTCCCCGAACGACGGCTCTTCTCCGTCTTTGGCGCTTTCCGTAGAGCTAACCGGGACATCCAGCAGTGCCCTCGTGCGATGGCGGCCTGCGCAGACAATGGATTGGTATGACTACAAAACCTTGGAGTTCGATGTCAAGCTGGCGGTAGGGTCAACCACGGACGGATTCTCGATTCGCCTTTATAACGCGGGAGCGGGTGTGCGGCTCAAGAAGTTCGTGCCCGGCTCTAACTATGTAACTTGCCAGGTTGACATATCGGCAATGGAGAGGGACCAGGTCAATGAGCTGTTGTTTTATGTCAATCGCACAGGCGCATACGACCCGTCCACTAAACCGATGCGCTTGTACATCGATTACATAAGGCTTACCAAAACTGCTTTGCCCCCATCACCTGACGTTGTCTGGTTGGACACGTTCGACTCAGGCACATATTTGCCTTGGTGGGATTGGATGTATCAAACAACCCTCTCACTCAATACTTTGGACTTCATCAGCTCGCCTGCGTCGCTGGATATCAAGCTTACAGGCACGTCCCTTTCAGCGTACACACGGAGAAGTTGGATTGCGGAAGCTGGCGGCAGGACTCAGGATTGGGAAGACTACAACTCGCTGATATTTGAGGCCAAAGTGCTGAAAGGCAATCCGGCTAAGCCGAACTACCCGATAGGCTTTTCGGCAAATGTCGTGAGCGGGCCCGGAGGTGGCAATATCTGGTTCTATCCCTCCGGCTATGACAATTGGGAAACAATAGCGATCGACCTGACGCCGTATGATGTTGACCAGGTTTCTTGGTTAAGGTTCTACGTCAATCGCTGTGGCAGAAACGATTACGACGCTGCCACGGCAGCTGGTCAAATCTTACGCATCGACAACTTGCGGCTTTCAAAGGAGCCTGCTCCACCCATTGTTGTGGACAATCCCAATGTGGACGACTTCGAGGATGGAAACATCGACGATTGGTATTACCGCAGCACGCATGAGTACCCAACTGGCAGCGGGGTATACATGGAGGGAGTCACGAGCGAACTTACGACTGATGCGGCCAGCGGGTCTTATGCTTTGAAGATCACGTGTCTGACACCGCCTGGCAGCTCGTCGGCTTATGCTCGCAAAACACTCCATGCAGACTGGTCGAAATACAAGACACTGGTTTTCGATGCCAAGGTCGAGGATTCAAGTACGAGTTATGGCTTTGGGGTGCGGTTGAGATCGTTCAGTGGGTATGCGCAAACACACGAGTTCTGCCCTACCAACCAGTGGCAAACGTTTAAAATAGACATCTCGCAGGATAAAGTAGGGACGACGGATGCACGCACTGAGGTAATAGGACTCCTGTTCTACGTCAACGGTCCGGGCATGTACGGCGTACCGCAAAGCGGTTCTCAGAAACTTTACATAGATAATATTCGCCTGACGACAGAAGCGCTTCAAACAACATTTGCCACGATTGGCGAGGCTAAACAGGTGGAGGATGGTCGCGCGGTCACACTGACAGGCAAGGTATGCACCGGCTACTTCGCGAACGCGTTCCCTGATAAGAACGACCCAGCCACACTGCGTCCTGTCTTTTTCCTCGAGGAACCAGACCGTAGCGCAGCCATCCCGGTGGTGATCAGCAAGGGACTCACGAGCCCAACAGATGTTCCGGAGGGCTCAAAGGTTGACGTAACCGGCATCATCACTTCCGGGTTTGGCACTCGCTATCTATATGCTACCTCCATTACTATTGTGGAGTCCGGTTTGGAAATCCCCAAACCCGTAGGTTTAAGCCACAAAGCTTGCGGCGGCGGACGACGCGGTCTCGATGCTGGGGTGCCCGATTTCTATGGGCAGGAGACCAATGGTATGTATGCTACCGTCTGCGGGCGGGTGTTGGCTGTAGGAAGCGATCTGTACGGTAACGCCTGGATGTATATTGACGACGGTTCGAAAGTCGAGGCCGACAACGGCGCGATAGGACTCAAAGTATATGACTACTGGTACGGTTACTATGCCAATGAAGCGAACGTGGGCAAGTTCGCTGTTGTCACCGGGTTTGTGATGAGTGGTGCAGAAATAGACCCGAATACTCAGAAGCCCACCGGCCGTGCCATTCGCGTCTTTTGGCCGAAGATGGAACTTGTGGAGCCAATAAGGTTCTTGGAGGGATAACCTCTCACTGCAAGGAGAAGCCGGCGTGTCATACTAATCCGGCGAGATGACAAGTGTCATTCAGAAGGATGAGCGCCGGCTTCTCACCTATTTGCAAAATCGACAAACTAGCGTTTGCGATTTCAAACGCGAAATATGCTTGTAGTGGCAGCTCCAAGGCAGCGCATATCAGCCCGCTGATAGAACCAATGTGACCGACCACTAGGATTCGGTCTTCGGGAGCATGTCGCTCTCGCACTTGCTTTAGAAACGTGCCACAGCGCTCGATAACATCTTCGAATCGCTCAGCTCCAGGCGGACGGTGTACAACGGGATTGCTCTTCCATAGCCTGTACGCCTCCGGGTAGCGCTCAGCAAATTCTAACTCCGTCAGCCCTTGCACTTGTCCGAGGCAGCATTCTCGCAGAAGCTCAGTTGTGGCGACAGGGAGCTGATGCGGTTCAGCGATTGCTTCCGCGGTTAAGCGTGCTCTGGACAAGTCACTTGAGTAGGCCGCCGCAAAACTCTCGCACGACAGGCGCTGCGCTGTCGCTTGAGCTTGTTTCAACCCCAGCTCTGTCAGAGGGGAGTCGATCTGTCCTTGGAGTACTCCTGGCGGGCGATTTTCACATTGCCCGTGCCTGACAATGTATAGAACAGCCAATGCTTATAAGCCTCATTTCATACTGGATACCGAATTGGTTTCGCCAACGCGATAACCTGCGTTTCACAGCAGACATTATACTCATCGCAGCTTTCCCATTCCAGTGTGCAAATCGAAGAATGAGCTTAGTCTTTCCTCCGGGAGGTGATTAGTGAGTCCAGGGGTTGATAAGATGGTCGGTGTGCATGTTTGTCGGAGGTCTGCTAGGTTGAACGCGAATGCCGAGGGCTGTATACTAGCGGTGAGGCACAAACCGATGAGAAGATGCGAGTTGTATAATCTAGGACGCATTTCTTATACAGAGTCTCTTGAGCTGCAGCACCACCTGCACTCGAAAGTAGCAGCAGGTGATATCGACGCTGCACTCCTACTGTTGGAGCACGAGCCAGTCATCACGATCGGAGTCAAGGGAACTTGGGCTAATATTGTTGCAGACGCTGAAACTCTTAAGCGCCGTGGGGTGGACGTTGTGACAGTTGATCGTGGAGGCGACGTGACTTTCCATGGTCCAGGCCAGCTTGTCGGCTATCCGATATTGAATCTAATGCACTTCGGGCTTGATGTACACGCTTATCTTCGGGCTTTGGAAGAGACGATCATAGAGACACTTGCCGAATTCGGCATTTCCGGCTACCGTAACCCGCCTGCAGGCGTTTGGGTTGGAGGTAGGAAGATCTGCTCGATAGGTATCGCTGTTCGGAAACGCGTAACCTACCACGGTTTCGCGCTCAATGTAAATCCCGACATGTCGTACTTTGCTTTGATCAATCCTTGTGGTCTCAGCGCGGGTGTAATGACCTCAATGGCTGAGCAGCTCGAGCGGCTTCCTGCGATGGATCTTGTTAGAGCAACATATGTGGAGAAGTTTGTCCACGTTTTTGGCTATAAAATGGACATTCTGGATGACAGCAGATGCTGACGCGTACTCAAAGGGCTGCACTCTGGATACTGACTATACTGCCGGTGGCAGTCGTTTTTATTGCCGGTGCTGTTCACTTTGTCCGCCAGGCACGAACAGTTCTAAGCGATGCGCGCTGGGTTGTTGGTGAAGTACTGTCGGATTACCTAAACAAATCTGTTCGTATGAGTCGTGCCAGGTTGATAGACCTGGGGGTTGCCGTTATAGACCAGTTGGAAATCGCCGACGGGCCGACTTTTGCGAGCGGCAAGATAGTTTCAGTTCGGAAAGTCGTGGTTCGATACGACACCAAAGCCTTGTTCTTCGGTGGTGCGCGGGCAGGCGCTCTGAAATCGGTCGACGTGGTAGAGCCTGATATCCGAATCGTCCGTTTGTCCAGTGGTAGGCTCAATGTCTCCGAACTTGTCCGACTTCCCATAAGGAGGCCGGGTCCACCGTTCAGGGGCACTGTCAGAATAATTCGCGGAAGACTGTCTTTTACGGATTATTACAAGATTCGGCGCCGAGCGCCTTACCCGGTCAGGCTTGAGCATCTGAACGGAGTTGTGCAAGCAAATGCTCCTCACGTTCTGGCATTTACCATTTCGGGATTGGGTCGAGGCGGCTCGCTAGACAGGGTTCGCGTCAGCGGCAAGTACAACAGCCGAACCTCGCTTCTAGAGAGCGACATTGATGTATCGGACGCAAGTCTACCGCTATTTGTTCGGTTTTTTGCAGCTTCGAAGATACCCGACCTACTGAGAGCCGGTACGCTGACAGGTGTGTTGGGCTTAAAGACCAGGCTGCCGCTCGCCGGTCGAATTCCTGCCATAACAGGTTTAGTGCGCTTCAATGACCTGGTGTTTGTGCCATTCGGGCCCCGAAAAGCTAGCATTGATCTGTCGGGATCAGCCGTGCTGACCGGGGACGGCGCCGAGCTCAGGGGATTCGGCAGCTTTGCGGGTACGCGGTTCGGAGTCAGTGCCCTTGTTTCCGACTATCGAAACCCCAAGGTCAATATCACGGTCTCGTCGGCGCGTGTCAATATAAGCCGGATCGTCCAAGCTCTAGGTATTTCGCCCGAAGTCAGTGTTGGTTCTTTGGCGGCAATCGTTCGTGCCGCAGGTGTACTGGGAAATACTCAACCCCGAAGTTTGCCGCACAGTTGGAAGCCTCGACTAGCTGCCTCAAACTTGCTGCTTTCCGCGTCATACCGTCGAGGCGCGATAAGCGTAGATTCATTTCGGTTCTCGCTTTACGGAGCTAGAGTGCGCGGCAGCGCGGCGATTCGTGCCTCAGGCAGTTCCAGCTTCGAAGTTCGAGGTAGTACACGGGGGCTTCGAGTTGGTACGCTGGGATTACCCAGCGGAATTGTTGCATCGGGAATCTTGGATATGAACTTCGAGGTCTCCGGAACAGCCCGTGCACTCAACGTGTTAATAGAGGCAGGGGGTCGACGAATACTCATTTCAGGTCTTCCAATAGATGCTTTCTCCATTAGAGTTGCAGCGGATGCCCGGCAGCGTTCAGTTATTTTTTCCGCCGGACTAAATGCTTACAAAGGACTAGTGCGCTTTAGGGGAATTGCATCACCGCGAAAAATCGACATAGCCTATTCCGCAGAGGGCTTAGACGTTGGGGAGCTAGGTCACACTTTGGGCAGCAGCAACGTGTCCGGCACCGCGTACTTGGTCGGCAGAGTTTTCGGAAAACCCACGTCACCCATCGTAGTTGGTACTGCCGAAATCTTCGACGGAGTCTATGGCGATTATGCAACCGACTACGCCAGGGCGGCATTCTCAACCGACTTGAACAGACTGAACTTGACCGATGCTGTTATAAGCCAATTCCCTAGTGAGCTCCGTTTTTCTGCGCACGCCATGGGGTTGCAGACCGATCGTGTGAGCGTCTCCGGCGAGGCACATTTCAAACGCTTCGAAACAGAAAGACTCCTGCAAATACTTAATCGGTCTGCCGACTTGGAGGGAGCTTTATCTGGCGATTTTGAGTTCTCCGGTGCATTTGCGCTGAATCCCAGGTCTAAGCGGAAGGAAACCCGCGTTCTTGACCTCTTAGCGAACGGCTCGGTTCGACTGGACGACGGGTCGGCGTTCGGCTTTCTAATCAGCTCCGCCTATGCTAGGGTGTCTTTTTCGAAAAATGAGCTCGTTGTGTCTGATCTAAACGTCATGAGCGATGAGGCGCAGCTCTCGCTTAGCGGTGGTCTGAACCTCGACACTCGACAAATTCACGCCGACTTTTCCCTTACCGGTTTTGAGACAGCCAGGCTGCGTGAGAAGCTCGGAGGTTACGTTGCACTCAGTGGAATAGCCGACCTCAAGGGAACCGTGGCAGGGTCGTTGGACGCACTGGATGTTGCAGCCAAGGCTAAGGTGCGCGATCTGTCGCTTAACGGCATTAGATTTGACACTGCTTCACTAGATGCCGCCTATCACACGGGCAGCCGCGTCTCCGCTCAGCTGAACCTGACTCGAGATACGCAGGTGTTTCAACTCAAGGCGCAAGACGTGGATTTTAGCACGGCGTTTGCGCCTTCCTTGGTTGGCGAGTTCTCAAACGTATTCGTTCCGGATCTGCGCGCGATGCTTGTTGCCAACCCCTACTTTGCTTCGCAGAAAGGCGAACGATTCCGAAGGCTGGTCGAGCGTATGCCGCCTTTGACTGATGGTCGACTGAACGGTAGGTTCGAGATCAGCGGGTTCTTCCGGCCGTCATCGGAATACGGCACTCGTAAGACGTCGCTCTTAGATCAATTCCAAGGGACCGCTCATATTGAGGGGATGAACATTGCGTTCGATACGACCGGCGTCGAGTCTTTTGTGGTGGACGTCTCTGCATCTGAGGGAGCGCTCTATGTCAACAAGGCCGAAGCAGTTGCGGGCGACACGTATGCTTCTATCGCTCCACTGACGGCGGGTGAGGCACTGTATAAGAATGGGGATCTGGCTCTACAGATGGTCGTCAGCAACTTGCGGCTGGACAGACTACGTTCTTGGGTGGGTGGCAGTGTGCCCGGCGGGCTAGCGGCGCTCGAATTCATAGTGCAAGGAAACGCCGCAAGCCCCGATATCCGGGGGTCCGTCGAGATTGTTGAGCCGAGCTATGGGGTTCTGAAGTTCAACAGTATGCGAGTTTCGCAGATGAGGCTTAGCGAGGATCGGCTCGACTTGGGTGAGGTACTCATTTCCAGGGACGGCCACCAGGCTGTCGTGGAAGGCTACTTGCCTTGGGATTGGGGTTCGCTGAGTGTTCCCCTCGACAAGCACTTTGAGGTAGCGTTTCGGCTGAGAAATGGCGACCTCTCCATCCTCCATACGCTGAGCCCATTTATTCAAGACACTCCAGCTACAGCGGGACCGTTGCAGGCTGAGCTCAAGGTTGAGGGTACGCTGTCCGACTACAAGTTGAGCGGGTCGGCAAAGGTGGATAACGGTGCAATCGCTCTCAAAAACTTCACAAACACGTTTACTGACGTCAAGGCAGACGTGGTATTCGACGGGAAATACATAACGTTCAACAATGTTTCTGCTCGATCCAGCAGCGGCGGCACGATCTTTATCGAGCCGGGCAGTTCGATTGCCCTGACGAGCCGTGAACAAGGTTATGGGCAAATAAACATTGATCTCAGATCGCTTGGATTGGTTGTCGAAGAAAAAGGGCTGCTGGAGCTGCGCGAGGCTGTAAGAGCGCAGATCGATGGGGCACTTACAATTAAGGGAACTCTGCTCGAGCCTCGTATCGGCAATGCGCTTGTATCCGGTTTCCCGCCAGGCATAACCGTGTCAAACGCCCTAGTATGGTTTGCCATTCCCGAGAGGAAAAAGGCGCCGTCTTTTTTACTACCTTTTAGGGCTGCCTTGGAAGACGTCCGTGTGAACTTGGGCGACCGCGTCCGTGTGCGGCCGCCTCAGATGGACTTGATTGTACGCGGCGGTGGTGTCATAACGGGCGTGCCCAGCGAGAAGATGAGCGTCAACTTCGACATCACAGTGCAGCAGGGCACTATGCGCTTGGCTACTTCCAGACTTAAGATCACTCCGGGAGCGCGGATGAGCATCAGTTTTGAGCCCCCAGCCGAAGCGGCGATCTCTGTCGCTGGTTTCGAGGCGAAGACAAATGTCGCGGTTACCGGTATCCTTGGGAAACGGGAAAGGTATACAATAACAGTTCAGGCAAACGGCCCTGTGTCGAATCTCAACATCGTTTTGAAATCATCTCCGGAAGGACTCAGCAGAGAGCAGATCCTTGCAGCGCTGGGTCACGTCGAGGGGCTGCTCGGTTCGGGGTCCGGCGATTTTCAGAAGGAATTTTCGAGCGTACTCAAGGCTGTAGGCACGACAGCCTTACTAGTCCCGGTTGAAAAAATATTCACCGAAGAATTGGGCTTTGAAGAGTTTACAATAGAGTCCGGTGCTTACACGCCGTTATCGCTCTATATCACTCGGCGCCTATTTGGTTTCTTGGATGTTTCATACTACCAGCGTCTGCAAGCTAGCTTGGCAAACGTGCAGGACACCGAGTGGCAAGTGCGAGTAGGCGTCAACCTCAAGAAGTTCTATTCTCTAAGCACGACTTTCGACAGCCGGGGGACCGTAAGCGGCGAGGTCACGTTTAACAAGACATTCGACTGGTGACAACTTCAAGCGAAATGAAAAGCGATCAGGCTCCGTTGATAGGCTAACCGGCCGTGGGCAGGAGCTTAATTCCCGGCTGAGGTTTCCGGATACTAAGTGGATGGACTTTAATACCGTAGTCGAAAAATACGAAAAACCCATCTTCAACTTGATATATCGATTGGTGGGAGATCGGGACGAGGCAGCTGATCTGACGCAAGAGACTTTTCTGGCGGCGTACAAGTCGCTCAGCGAATTTCGTGGTGAGGCATCGGTGTACACTTGGCTATACAGAATCGCTGTAAACAAGTGCAAGAACGCCTTCAAAGAACGAGACAGGCGGAGGCTCTACATAGCACAAGATGCCCCGTCAGAGGAAGATCTGGTTCAGATCTCGAACCCGGTGAACGCAGGCGAGCCTGCTGCAGAACTTGAGCGCAAAGAACTAAAAGCACAGGTCGAAAAAGCAATATCGGAGCTTCCTTTCGAATATAGGATAGTAGCTGTCCTGCGGGACTTGCACGGGCTTGCCTATAGCGAGATATCAGAGGCAACGGGCTTGTCTGTGGATGTTGTCAGAACCCGCATCGCGAGAGCCAGGGCTATGCTGCGGCGCAAGCTTGAGCCTTTTCTGGTAGAATAGAACGCTGACGAAGCAGCAATGCGGCGCACGTGTGTTACTTTGGGGGCGTTCTGTTGTCTATAAGTTTGGCTGTTAAGAGAAGTGTGGGGGATGAAGGAGGATTATCTAGATGACCTTAGGCTGCAAAGATCGTTTCATTGAGTGCATTATTGCCTTGTTGGCTGCCTGCTTGTTTGTTGCTTCTTCGGTTAATGGTCAGGACACCGCTAAGAAAGTGGTCGACGTCGCGGTGTCGGGCAACCGCAACATCAATTCCGAGGCAATACTGAACGTTGTCAGTTTAAAACCCGGCGCCCAGTATTCCGAAGAGGCTACGTCCAAAGACAAAGCTGCGATTATGTCATTGGGCTATTTCGTCGCGGTTACTGTGCACAAAGAAGATCTGCCGGACGGGGTGAAAGTCACCTACGAGGTGACCGAAAACCCGAAAATCACTGAGATCAAAATCGTCGGCAGCGAGCCTGTACCCGCATCTACAATCCTGGATTTGATAAAAACAAAACCTGGGCAGGTTCTCAATACCACTACGCTTAGCCAGGACATAGATACCATTCAGAACTACTATTCGGACCAAGGCTACATTGCTTTTGTCACTTCTGACGTTGGTGTTGATCCGCAGACTGGTGTTCTCACAATTCCTATTCTGGTCAACGTTGTTGAATCCGTCGAGATAGAGGGCAACAAGAAGACGAAAGAGTACGTCTTCCTTCGAGAAATGAAAACCAAGCCTGGGACCGTGTTTAATATCAACGTGCTGAAAGAGGATATCAAGAGAATTTTCAGCTTGGACATTCTGGAGGATATCAAACCGTACCAGATTGTACCCGGTTCCGAGATCGGCAAGGTAAAAGTCGTCATTCCTGTTGTAGAGAAGAAGACGGGCGAGATAGCACTCGGGATTGGATATAGTTCTCGCCAGAGACTTGTCGGCCAGGCGAGGCTATCTGAAACGAATTTTCGAGGGCGTGGCCAAGGTTTGAATCTGCTTTGGGAACAAGGGACTGTTGACGCTGTCGGCGGTCCTGCCAGCTACGAGGTCGGGTTTTATGAACCGTGGCTCGACAAGAAGCATACGTCGCTCTCGGTCAGCGCCTACAACAAGTTGCTTTATAGGTTTGCTCAGAACGTGTTCGGCAGTGCCGCCTTTGTCAACAACGAGACCTACAGCGAGCGGCACAAAGGAGGGGAAATCACACTCAGCCGCCCGATTACCGAGAAGACACGGGTCTACGTCGGTGCCCGTGCTGAGCATGTGGATACCAGCCCGAGCTTGCTTACCTTGGCTGGAGACATTGCGAAGATAGCACAGAAAGGCAGTGTTGGCGTCGGCTCACTTCGCTTGGTCCACGACACGCGCGACTTGCCGTTGGACCCGTCGGCAGGGGGTTATGAAGGCATCTCGATTGAGCTTGGGTCGACTAATGCAGTTAGGTTCGGTCCTGCCCCCACATTTGACGAAATCCCGTTCGAGGGTGGCTTCACCAAGGTTTCTGTCGATTTCAGACGTTATTTCAGTAAAGGTGGGCCGAGGAAGGAACTGCAAGAGAAGAAGACAACGTTTGCAGTCCGCTTCCGTGCTGGTGTGGCGTCTGGTAAGCTGCCGTTCTTCGAACAGTTCTTTGTCGGCGGTAGCGAGAGTCTTCGGGGCTATAGAGAAGATCGCTTCTGGGGCGACTATATGCTCTTGCTGACCGCAGAGCTCCGCAAACCCATTGCTCAAGGAATAACCGGAGTTGTGTTCTTTGACTATGGAGACGCCTGGGGCGGAAACCCCGATTTCTTCATTGGTGAACTTGAACAGGATAAGAACTTCAGCGGGCACTACGGCGTCGGAGTAGGCATGAGGGTCACGACACCCATAGGTCACATCAGGCTTGACTACGGCTACGGGTCTGAGGGTGCTCGAACGCATTTCAGCATGGGGCAAGCATTCTAACGCCGTGTTCGCATTTCGATGCAGTGTAGGCCGCCCTCATTCAACAAGGGCGGCCCACATTATATCTCCTGCCAGCTTTCTACGGTGATGCTTCTTACGTATATCGGATCACCACCCGGCATACCCGGGGGCAGATTGTCAGCCAGCTCAGGTACCTGATACAGTTTAGGCACATTGGTCATGGAGAAATAGCTTGAGACCATAGTGCCTGCGATTTGATTTTGCTTGCTCGATATGATCTGGTGTTGAGCGTACATTGCAATTGCCATAGTGAGCTGCGAATCTCCACCGCCTGTTGCTAGTTCGATTCTATCCCTCGCAATCAATCCCAGGGCATCGGTGCGCGGAAAATTCGTTCTCGGCATCAGATCGCAATGGACGAACACGCTGTTCGGTGTAACTAGGGTCCCTTTACCGCTGTAGGTAATTCGCTTTTGTTTTGGTTCGAAGCTAATGTTTCCTGTCACGTAGACGATCCCGGAGATAGTCATATTGCCGGAAGCGTCTATTGTGATCGATCCTTTCGGACCCGTGACCGACAGCGGGGTACCGTATCGGATCACCAGGTCTCCGCTGACCACGGTTGCGTTTGCTTGCAGATAGGCTAGGTAGTTCGAATAAGTGACTCCATTATTTGCAGTATAGGTGCCTGAATCTATGACCGGAAAAGTAACAACTCCTTCGCCCAAATCGTAGCCATGCGCGGGACCGTTGTCGGAGTAAACACTTGATGCTCCTTTGTTACCTCCGTATCCGTCGCTGACGTATGTCCCGTCCAACGTTTCCTTGACGGTGTTTCCCGGTTGGTCAGGCCAGCCGACAGTAGCAGAACCGGATATATCAACCCGCCCGTGTTTGGCACGGAGCTTTGCACGCAGGCTGTCGACGAGTTCCCCACCGTAAAGGACCTTTTCCAGCGGCGGCAGCTTTGCCAACAGTTCAGAAGGCATCCCACTGTAGTTGTTTCCTATCTCGGCGTCACCGGATATCTCAGTTGCTAAGTCGGTTACTGTAAGGGCGGGGTCGCGTGTGCCGTTGCCGTTAACGTCGACAAACGGTTCGCGTGAGTCTCTGTGGCCATCGCCATCCACGTCGGCGAACGGCTCCCCCAGGTCATACTTGCCGTTCTTGTTCGAATCGGTATACGGCTCATTATCATCCCAGCGCTGGTCGCCGTCCAGGTCCGTGAATTCTTCCGCGTCGCCCAGCAGGTGTACCGAGCCTCTGATCGCAACGTTTCCATTTATGCACTTGCCTGCCTGGCCCGTGGCGGCGAAAATGGCGTTGTTCCATACGTTAACGTTTTCTTCGTTGAGCCTGACAACGACTTTGATGGTGCGTGTTGCACTTCGTCCGCCGTCTGTTGCCGTGCCAAATGATGTGATTACTATTCTGCCTGCGGTCAAGCCTGTGCCATCGTGAACACAAACCCGTGTCGTATCGCCTTGGGCAAGCGAGAACGTATACATCACATCGGAAGTATGATTGTCCGGATCGGACGAGGGGTGGCTGGTCCTAAAGGTTCCGGGTTCCTCCCCGTTTGGCCCACCTTCCATCAGGAACGATATCGCCATATCAATTCCGGCTTCGGCGCACGCCAGAGCCCTAGCCCGAAGTACGTCACGCTTGGCAGCTCCAACGGAGTTTGTCGCGAGCGAAATTAAAGATATCCCGAATGCGCTCACCAGCAGGAGTGCGAAGAATCCCAGCACCATCGCGCTTCCTTTTGTGGATCGAATCAGGCCGCCGTAAGACCTTTGTCTTCCGTATTTGCTTGTTATGCCGGTTGCGAGCAATTGTTTAGTCCTTAACATTTCTAAGAGCAATCCTGCCTGTGACCACCTCTGAAGCTTTGCTCCTACCGACCTGGTCTTCGCTCGTTAGGGTAACGTAGATAACGCGCGCTGAAACGGCAAAAGTCGCCGACTTAATACCTCGGGCGAGAACGGAAACGGTCCCGCCGACGTTCTTGACAAGATTGCCGTTGCTTACGTAGTACGAGCGCGGTGTCGGACTGTCGCCGGTGAGATCATAAATGTATTCGCCTGTCGCCGGGTTTTGGACTTTAAGGGGAAAAGTCACGGTCAACACTCCTCCAGACACCGTGGCCGACTTCGCTTCGCGCACTTCAGCGGCAAGTTTCTGGAGGGCAATAGTTGCTTGACTTGTGCTGGCTTCGTGGCTTGAGCCTGATCCGAAGCCAGAGAGCGAGTGGACCAATAAAGCCGCGAGAGCTGCCCCGACGAGGGACGTCACGAATACCGAAATAAGAGCTTCAACTGCTGTAATTCCCTTGTTGTTTCTAACTGCTGTCATCAGTTCTCAATCGTTTGATGTTCGAGTGCGCCTATCTGCAAACAGGGAGGTCAGGCGCACCTCGCGCTTTACCCCGTTGTGTCCAGTCCAGGATACTGTGACTGTCACCAGGCGACGGTCGTCGGTGATATCGGTTATGGACAACGTGCCGGTGCCTCGCGGGAGCTGTTCGGCTACGTTGTCCGTTTCCGTAAATGAGTAAGGCGAGGATGTCGGCGAGGCGTCTATTATTCCGCCTGCTCGCAGAAGTGGCTGGGTCAGCGATTCGTATCCGATCGCGCGCAACTGTTCCATCTTGCGCTGTGCGAGCAGGGCTCCAGCCCTGTATTCACGTGCTTGAGCCAAAGAGGTGAAACTTGTTGGGAATAAGGCGGCAAAGACGGCTCCGACGATAGCCAGGAGCATAATGCCGGCCATCGCGTCGACCAGACCGAACCCGCGCTGCGATTTAAACACTTTGATGAGCGCTCCACCTAGCACTGTTTGTCTACATAGTGTCGTCTCTGTCTCGATCGCTGCACCCAATCGTAATTATCGTACCGATTTGTTCCTGTGTTCAGGGTTGCAGCACGCTTCGCCAGCTTCGGCATAGTGTGAGTTTGCCTCGAGCACACTTTCGCATATCGGCACGATGATCTCCGTGAAGAGCCTATGCCGTTTCTTTTCTTGGAGGGTCTTCTTAGGCTTATAATTTTGGCACAAATTTGCCGTGTTTCCCTGAGCTACGTAAGTGTTCACATCGGTCGTTTGTCGTGTGGAGTGAAGGGGTTGCAACTCCCAAAGCTGAGGCGACATTCCAACGTTGCAAGTTTGTCTTTCAAGCGTGTTGGTCTATTCCTCGCCGATGGGCGGGTTTTGCTTTGCCGCACGAACGAGATTCTCGGCCGCGTGCTTGAACTCCTTACTTAGGCACTGCATGATCTTGCGAGCCGCTGCTCGTTTCGACGAATAAGCAAGAGGGCACTTGTTTGATACAACTGGAAACTGGCCTATGGTAGCCAATCTGACCAAGTCGTGTTCTCTCACGTACGCCAATGGTCTGATCACCCCTATCTTGCCTCCGAAATAGTCTCGCCTGAAGGCCATTGTTTGCAGCCTACCAGACGAGAGCAGATTCATAAGCGCGGTATGAGCAAAGTCTTCCAAGTTGTGTGCAAGTGCCAGCTTGTTACAACCGTGTTCTTGGCACATCTCGAAAAGTGTGCGTCTTCGATTTCGGCTGCACCTTTCGCAGTTCATAGGGAGCAACTCGTTTTCGGGAAGCACTATATTGCGAGAATACAGCGGGACCCCGAGGTGTTCTATCCAAGCTAAGACTTCATTGGGTAGCCCTTCTGACGGTCCCAAAGAGTCTCCGCATACGTGCGCTGCGGCCAGCTCGTATTTGACTGGGGAATACTTCAATCGCCACTTGAGCAACTGCAGAAGGCACAGGCTGTCCTTCCCTCCAGAGACCGCAACGAGTATTCGATCGCCTTCTTCGATCATAGAGTATTCACGAATTGCCTTGTCAACTTTCTTGTTGGCAAAAAAGAGCTGCCTTTCAAGCTCACTGCGCAGTTTAGGTGTCATAGGTAAAGTTTAGCACAGTAGTCTCCCGCTCGAGCGATACTTCTTCTTAATGCGTTTGTATTACCTTCGCTTAGTCTTAGTGCATTATTCAGATAAGCCTTTATACGTGTTTTGCATTGTAATCAGCATAAAAATATTGACTTGTCACCAATTCGAGGGTAGATTGCGTATTGAAAAGTCGACATGCACGGCCGGCTGGGTCAGGAGAGAAGGTAGAAGCTTGTCAGGAAGGGGTGTTTCGGAATGCGACGCGGTCCGTGTGTTTGGAAAAACGTTTGGTTGCTCGCTCTCGGCGTATTGTTGGCGTGCGCACACACCGTATTAGCTGCAACGATAGTGCTCCCCTGCGTTTCTGCCACGTATGCCCGAGAGTCCAATGACGACTACAGCTATGGCGACGAAGCCGACCTTCACATCAGACACGATGCCACATCTCCGTATGACCGCAATTGCTTCCTCAAGTTTGATCTGTCCTCGATTCCGTCCGATGCGTGCATCATTTCAGCGAAACTCAGGTTGTACCAGTACGACTCTACGTATATGAGCGACGACGACTGGTTGAAAGTCGCTGCTTACAGGCTTTTGAGAGATTGGCAAGAAGGTCCGAATGGGAGACTTGCCGGTGCGTGCTGGCTCTATCGGACAGCTGGCACTTCGAATCCCTGGTATTCGCCTGGAGCAAGGAGCAATGTAGATCGTAAAGCCGGGGCACCCGACTCCGTCGTAACGTGCTACAGAATACCGGTAGGCGGCTCCGGGCGTTGGGTTGAATGGGATGTAACTCCATCAGCTCAATTTTGGCACCGCAATCCCTCTCAAAACTACGGATTGTGCCTGGATAAGTGGCTGGAGGGACGCTATTCTTACGATGACAACGAGTGGCTGTATTTCTGGTCCGAAGACTATGGGGATCCGTTTTACCGTCCCGTGCTGGTAGTCGAGTATATTATTCCCGGACAGCAGCCTGCGGTTGCTTTGGGATACACATCACTCGAACTCAACTATTGGGATAGCGATCCGAACGTAACGGTCTACTGGGACAACACCGGACAGGCAAGATGCGAGGGCTTCACTTCTGTGTCGGGCGCAGGATGGGACGGCTGCCGGAGCACATTTGTATTGAACTCTGGTTTTCAATGCGACATAAAAGTGAAGCTTGAACAGGGTTGCGTGGGTGTTCAGAATGGAGCGTATTCCTTTGTAATGTGGGAAGACGCCGACAAATACATCCGGCTAACCGCCGTCGGCGCCGGTCAGTACTACGAAATAAACGGCAAGTGTGCGGCTGTAGGCTGCGGTGCCAGGCACGACGGAACAGCCTATTGGTCGAGCTACGTTGACGGAGGCTGCCCGAGTGGTCCACCTTCCGGTTCGGTGGTTTTCTTCTCCGAGACGCCGTCTGATGAACAAGTTTCCTACATCACTTGGAGAATACGTTATGACAAAGCGAACAAAGTCTTCCTTGCATATGTGATTGACGGTACCACGGAGAAGCTTGTCGCTTACTATTCGGATGTGGATTTTGCGAACTTCAGGCTGGGTGTGGCGCATTCAAATGATGCGAACAGTGTTCAAACCCGCATCTGGACACGGTTCCCAGATGCGACTCCGCCCAGTCCCGATCCCATGGATTGGCTCGTTGCTCCGCACGCTGTGTCTACCACTGCGATCAGTATGACTGCTGTAGCGGCCGTGGACGATAGTCCGCCGATTGCCTACTACTTCCAAGAAGTCACGGGCAACCCCGGCGGGTCGAGCTCTCACTGGATGGTTGACAATGTCTACCTAGATGCGGGTCTGAGTCCCAACACTCGTTACGGATACAGGGTAAAAGCACGCGACAGCGCTGAACCGAAAAATGAGACGCAGTTTTCCAGCACAGTATATTGCTACACATTTATGCCAGACCCGACAGCCTGTCGAGCTGGAAATGTTACCGCTACCACTGTAGAGCTCAGCGCACTCGGTTCATTCCCGAACTTAGACGAGGGGCTGACCGGGACCAAGTTCGAATCTGTAAGCGGCGATTGGCAAGGCTCGTGGAGGTTGCATTCCACTACCGATCAGGCAACGGGCTTGATTCCCAACACCCTCTATACCTTCCGAGTAAAAGCGCGAAATGGAGACGGTATCGAAACAAACTGGGCTGCTGAGACGGCAACGGTGCGCACGCTGGCTGCACGTCCCGCACCGCTTCCATACGGTCCAGTGACATCGCGCGTAGTCCAGGTGAACTGGTCGGCCAACGGGAATCCGCCAGGCACCGAGTACTTGTGCAGAGAGCTCACTACAGGCCGAGACTCGGGATGGATCACTCAAACCAACTGGGTTGTAACCGGTCTCGAGCCGAATACCTTGTACCATTTCCAGGTCGTCGCGCGGAATGCGGAAGGCAAGGTTACAGAAGCGACTGATCTCGGTCCAGTGATGACACCTGAGACGATTGGTCAGGTCAAATTGAGCCACAATGTCGGGGAGCGTGTTGTGCTTCGAGGCAAGCTGGTGACTGCGGTTTTTGCTCAAACTAGCCAGCCGGCTCAAAAGTCCTTGGTATTTGTTCAGGATTGGTCACCCGTACCGGCCATGCTGCCGGACTGGGCTTCAGGCATCGGTATTCGATTGGAACTGCCCGGTATAGTTATCAAGGAAGGAGATATCCTCGATGTTCAAGGTATTTTGGTCTGGAACGACCCGCCGTATGAGCAGGAGGTGGTTGTGCTGCCGGAACGCGTGACGGTGGTCGGGTGGTCTCCTGTTCCGCAGAGGCCGTATGGTGGTTCCAATCGTGGAATCGGTGGTGGTGATTTCGGCTGCCAACCGGGAGTTTTCGACGATGTTACCTGTGATCCAGCAGTTGCATCTTGCGGCTTAAACACTGTAGGCACACTCGTTCGGGTATGGGGCCGTGTTAGGCCCTCGTATTCAGACCCGGAGAATTCATGCATTTATGTCTGGGATGGGTCGATGCTCCGCGACGGTGTTGGCGAAGGTGTAAGAGTTTATCTGAGGCACCTCGGCGGTTCGCCTCCACCAAATCTCGTAGGTTATTGTTCGGTGACCGGGATAATGCGGTGTGTTATGTCGCCCACTGGTCACAATGTTAGGGAACTCTGGCCGCGTAGAATGACCGATATCGTCTCCTACACTGGTGTCCAACCGGCCGGCCCTTAATAACTCTGTGAAACACAGGACGATCTATAGGTAGCACCATATTTGCCCGGATGGTTGTCACCGCCGGGCAATTTGCTTTGAAGTCTCAGAGGCAGTGTTCGTTCGGTATGGCCAAAGTGGGCTGTTTCGGAATGATGAGTGCCACGCGAATATCGAGT
Source organism: Armatimonadota bacterium (assembly GCA_029907315.1). GTDB lineage: Bacteria > Armatimonadota > UBA5829 > UBA5829 > UBA5829 > CALJES01. The sequence continues at coordinate 19,845 of JARYME010000055.1, forward strand.
TTTGGAGGTTAGTAGAGGCTTTCGGCTGGGCACGTGGGAGCCTGTACAAAGAAATGGAGCGGGAGACGGGGCTCGAACCCGCGACATCCAGCTTGGAAGGCTAGCGCTCTACCAACTGAGCTACTCCCGCTCGGCTATTAATAATATACCATCCTTGCCAGCACTAGTCAACGATGGTCCACCGCCTGCGCTCGATTTAATATGTTGGCTTACGACAAACTCTCAATGTACTTTTCAGCCGCCGTTGCTGCTATTGCTCCGTCGGCACACGCGGTGACGATCTGTCGCAGCGCTTTCCTGCGCACGTCGCCGGCTGCGAACACCCCAGGCACGTTAGTCTGCATGTTTTCGTCCGTGATCACGTATCCGGCTTCGTCCAGCGCGATTTGACCTTTCAGCATTTTCGTATTCGGTTCGTTTCCTATTAGTATGAAAACCCCGTCAACGGGCAGCTCAGACTGCTCCCCAGTAACCACGTTTTCCGTGACAAGATGGTCGACGCTTCCCGTTCCGCGTATATGTTTGACTACCGTGTTCCAGTGAATTTCAATGGAAGGGTTCGCGAATGCCCGTTCCTGGATTATTCGTTGGGCTCTCAGTCTGTCGCGGCGGTGGATTAGGTGCACTTTGGAAGCGTAGCGCGTGAGAAAAACAGCGTCTTCTACTGCCGTGTCTCCTCCGCCGACCACTGCCAGTACCTTGTCTTTGAAAAGTGCTCCGTCGCAGACGGCACAGTACGAAACACCTTTTCCTAGGAACTCTTGCTCGCCGGGAACGTCGAGTCGTTTGGGTTTCGCACCCAGACAAAGTATGATGGCTTTGGCGGAGATTTTTTCGTCTTCTGTGGTGTACAAGATCTTTTCTTTCCCCAACAAGTCAACCTTATTGATCTCAGCTATTTTGCTTTCGGCGCCGAATCTTTCGGCTTGTTGGCGCATTGCTTCGGAGAGCTCCATACCAGGTCCGCCGATGTACCCCGGGTAGTTCTCTACGTGTGCACACATCATCAGCTGGCCGCCTGGAAATGCCTTTTCTATAAGGAGCGTCTTCAATCTTGCACGTGACGCGTAGATTGCAGCCGTCAATCCGGCTGGCCCGCCACCAACGATTACCACATCGTAATCCACGAACCACAGTCTCCTTTTACGGTGTTATTACTTCTTCACCAATGGTTGGAGTGATCGAGCCTTCTGACCAACGATTGAACAAATGTACAGCCCGGAGGTCAGAACTGTATCCCCCGGGCTGTCGGCGCGCAAGTGTTATTCAGAAATTGCGCCGTTGGGGCATGCCTCAATGCAGGCGCCGCACTCAGTGCAGGCGTCCTCGTCTACCACTGCCACATTGTCTACGATCTTGATGGCTTCCACGGGGCATGCGTCCACGCAGGGACCACAGCCATTGCACTTGTCCTTGTCTACTTTCACTGCCATAGGTTTTTCTAAGACCTCCTCTCGCAGAAATCTTCCAGGGCGTCCGAAGACGCCAAAACCTGCGAATATTTCAGCACTACATTATTCTTTTCCTCTTTTGCGCTTCGACAATACGTTCGGCCGCATTTTATATCAAGAATTGCTGTCAGCATGGAAACATATGTGTGGCACAACCATCTTCCTCCTTCCCTCCGGGCTTCGCGGATGCGACCGGCGAAGCCTTTTCTTTTCGTCTGCCAAAGAACATTCTTCTGCTTGAGAGTCGCTTGGTTGCTGGTTACACTCAACCTCCGCGGTCGAGAATGCCTCCACTGTGTGTAGGCCGGCTTCGAATTGCAGGCGAGCCTGTTGCGTTTGGCACGTCGAACATTTGGGTAAAGGTGAGCCGAGGATATGGTTTCAATATGCTCAAGAAACTTACTGTATTAGTTTCTGCAGTACTGTTGTGTGAGGCTGCCGGTCTGGTCGGTTCGATATTCACCGCGCAGTCTGTAGATACTTGGTATTTGAATCTCCAAAAGCCGAGTTTCAATCCGCCAAGTTGGATTTTTGCTCCTGTGTGGACGCTGCTTTACGCGCTCATGGGAGTTGCAGCAGCGTTGGTCTGGTTCAAACAGTCTGAGGCTGCCAGAATGGCACTTATCGCCTTCGGAGTGCAGTTGGTCCTAAACGCTCTGTGGTCCGCATTGTTCTTTGGACTGCGGTCACCCGGAGCAGCGTTTGTCGAGATCATAGCGCTTTGGTTGGCGATTTTCGCTACGTTGCTGCTCTCTTGGAAGGTTTCATGGGTCGCCGGCGTTTTGCTGCTGCCGTATTTACTCTGGGTATGCTTCGCTGCAGTCCTCAACTACTCTATTTGGCGGTTGAATTGAACCGTCGATTC
>JARYME010000056.1 GCA_029907315.1 Armatimonadota bacterium
CGACAGTGCCTGTGTCCCGGAACTACAGTTCGTGCGCGTCTGACAGCCCCTGCAAAAAATGTGAGATGCCCGGCTTGGTAAAGCCGGGCATCGCATGACGCAGCAGCGATCCGGAACTTACATCGGGCCAGGCTGGACTATGGTCACATTGTCGGCATCCGTGAACAGTGTGGGTTGAACACGCGTGGCCGGGGGATTGTCTCGGTTCACCGCCTCGACTTCGTCGCACACGAGCGTTCCCGCTACTCTGACGTAGCATCCTCCGTAGACAACGTTATTGGGTGCCTTTACCTTGATCCTCACACCAGAGCCGTCATCAATCAGAAACTCCGGCGAGTAGTTCCAATACGGATCCTCGACGACCCGCCCAAACAGCACCACGTGGAACATATCGTCGCCGCGCTTCATGATGGTGTCCACCGCAGCCTTGTTGCTCATACCCACGAACGGAGCCGGCGGCTCATCGGCCTGAAAATCGAACGTTGTGTCGACGCCATTCACACCTACCGTCAGCATGTCCACATAGCCACGCAGGTTGATATGTTCCTTCCACCAGACTCCGCCCCAATCGACATCAAAGGGTCGACGGCACCCAGCCTGGAAGCTCAGAGACGTACCGGTCAGGTTCGCCGCATTGTAGCGCGACTCGTCAGGATACGGTGCCTTCCACGGGTCGAAATACATGCCGTTGGTTGCGGCGAGGTTCTCAGCGTACGTGTAAGGATATTCCAGAGTCGCGTTCGGGTAGTTGGTCACTATTTCATACCAGGACTGCCACAGATTATCGTTTGGTTCGTTGCCCACATACAGCACTGAGTTCAGGACGTTCCATGTCTGCCAACAGCCGTAATTCGTGCGATCCCAAGTCTTCAATCCCGGACCCAGTTCGGGGTCCCAAGGACTAAAGATGAGGATAAGCCAGTTCCGAGGACCGTCTGCTTGCCGCTCCTCAGGAGGATAATTGTCGGGCACACCGTCCGTCTTGATGGTCAGAACAAGCTTGATGGGGTTAGATACGTGCGACTCCCACAGATTGCCGGAGAAGTGAGTGAACGTGGAGTATTCCAATCTCGTGATGTCCGCAATTCGCACACCGTTAAACTGATTGGTACCAAACCATATCTCGTTGGTTGCTTCCTCGTTAGTATTCCAGGGTGGGGCTAGGGCGGGGTTCCTGGTAGAGGATGCGCCTACACTCATATAAAACGCGTCGAGATACGGAGGTGCCGTGTTGTTTGAAAACGACCAGGTTGGGGGTGTGGCATTTGGGTCCTTCCCCTGATACGCATCCGCTACCCAACCATTCATGGCACTAGGCTTCACTGCTATGACATCCGCGTGAACGCCAGAAAATACACACAGCAACCCAACAGCAGCAGCTGAAAGAAGGCGAATGTAAAATCCCCGCATTACTTTTTCTCTCCTTGATTAATAGTACAGCGTGCGTTCTTTACGCGACGCATTGGCGAACCGCACACTCCGCCGCTGAGTGTGCGCTGAGCAGCTCGGTAGATCGCTAGTAGGAATTCTGCAAACGTAATCCGGCCACCAATTGTTGTCCTCTTGTGCGATCGACCGAGCCAGCGCTATTGCTCGGAGGATACCTCAATTAATCGCGTGCGTCAAGTTGGACACGGTTTTTCAATCGAAAGTGCACGGTTCGGTTGCCCGTACACTGCCGACCCAACGGTACCGCAGAGGCTTTTTCAAAAAACATCAGTCCGCCGCCGACGGGCAGTTACGTGTCCGTCACCGGAATCAGCGGACTTTTCTTTGAGGGCAGCTCATATTATCCTATCGTGAGATTGCGAACCCAGAGCGACGTGAAATGGCTTGAGCCTGTGACGCCGCAGCAGTGATTGTGCTTGCCAGAGCCACCCTACATTTTAACCAATCTCCGTGCGTGTGATAGAATAACGTAGTTATCCGCAGGTGCACATCAGCACGCAGAGGGGGGTTGGAGACGCAGTAATGGCAGACTCCGTCAAATCGACCACACCGCTGGCTGAGGGGAAACAGCCGCTTGAGACCTCAAACAGTTCTCAGGTCAAATCAGCAATTACGCTTCGCAGCATAATTCTCGGGCTTGTCGCCACCGTACTCGTGGATCTATGGGTCCATTACGCGGAACTAGTGCTGGGCGGCGCGCGCGGCCACACGGCAATAGTCAACACCTCGATTCCGGTCGGTCCGTTCGATGTGCTGGTCGGACTTGTGGTGATAAACCTGGTGATTACGCGGCTCGCCCCGCGGTGGCGGATGTCTCAGGCAGAGTTGCTGACAGTTTATGTTATGAGTGCCGTATCGGGCGTGCTCTCGTCCTCGGGCGGCTTGCACTTCTTGATACCCACGATAACCGCCGCCCACTACTTTGCGGCTGCCGACAACAGATGGGCTGAGCTGTTCCACAGGTTCATCCCGGATTGGATTGCACAGACCGACCCGGAAGCCCTCAAGGCGTTCTACAGAGACAACGCACCGTTTGAAATAGCGCGCTGGGCAAAGCACATCGCCGTGTGGTCCGGGTTCTTGGTGGTGTTCGCCAGTGCGACACTGTGCCTGTCGCTCATACTCAAGAAGCAGTGGGTCGATTCCGAACACCTGCCGTTCCCGACGGTGCAGCTCCCTATCGAACTGGCGAAAGAAGAGACACCGCTTCTGCGCGACCCGTTGTTCTTTCTGGGAGCGGGGCTGACGTTCGCCATTGTCTGTTGGAATACGCTTGCTATGAACGTGCCGAGCGTCCCAGCCCTGAGTATGCGAGGGATCGAGTTGGGGCAGTACTTGACGACTCCCCCGTGGAACGCAGTCGGCAAGTTTCGCGTGGCGTTTTTCCCCTTCGCGATAGGCATCGGCTACCTGCTTTCCACCGAAGTGGTGTTCAGCGTGTGGTTCTTCTATCTGTTCAGCAAAGCACAGGCGGTTTTCGGTGCGGCTATGGGATGGACGGAAGCCGGGGCTGCCGATGTCCAGAATATGTTTCCCTACCTGATTTATCAGGGCGCTGGCGCCTTCCTCGGATTGGCTATTGCCAGCATTTGGATCTCGCGACGGCACCTGGCACGGGTTTTCCGCACGGCTCTTTCGTTTGCGGTCGACTCGGACCCAGAGAACCGCGAGAACAGGATCGCAGTGTTCGGACTCATTGCCTGTTTCCTCGCTATGGTCGCGTTCACCGTTGCTGCCGGTGCATCCAAGCTGGTGGCGGTGGTGTTTGTAACGCTAGTTCTCGTTTTTCTGATTGCAGCTACGCGAATCAGGGCAGAGACGGGTAACCCGTGGCCTGTTGGTCCAGAGGTGGACGCCTTCAGGTTGATGATTACTTTCGCCGGAAGTAGCGCTTTCAGCACGGCCGATCTCACCGCTCTCACATACGTGCGTGCAGCCACGGCGGGCCAGGACTTTCGAGGTGTGTGTATGCCGCATGAGCTGGATGGGCTCAAGATTGCTGATGCAACGGGTATGAAGCCTTTCAAACTGGCGGGCGCGATGCTGCTGGCAGTAGGGTTCGGGGTAGTTGTGTCGTTCATCATGGCTTTGATGATCTGGACCGACATGGGAGCGCTCGCGAGGGGTGAATCCTGGCGCGGAATGGCGGGCAAGCGGTCCTTTGATACACTGGCTGCTTGGATGAGTGTTCCTGTGAAGCCCAACGCAGGAGGTATGGCGGGCATCGCCGCTGGGCTTCTGTTCGCCATGTTTCTTGCCTACATGCGCACTCTCTACGTGTGGTGGCCCTTCCACCCGGTGGGCTACTGCATGTCCAACACCTTCACCTCTTACAATCTTTGGACGCCTTGCCTCATCGCTTGGCTGGTCAAGGTCGCTGTGACCCGGGCCGGAGGTATGCGGCTTTATCGGCGTATGCTGCCGTTCTTTTTCGGGCTCATAGCCGGGGATTTCATAGGTGGCGGGATCACCACGCTCATCGGCTGCCTCACTTCGATAAACGTCTATCCCGTCAATTGGTAGGGTTGGTGAGCGTTCCTCAGAGGGGGAGAAACGCAGGATTGCCCGCAAAGTGGCGTTCGTAGACCGCCCGCGGTCAAAAGTGTTATAATAACGCGGTTTGCGGGCGCTGGGCGCGGCTCAGTGCCGCCAGCTGCCCGGACGGTGGACAAACCCCCGTATGCGCCTGCCAGCGGCAGGCGAGCGAATCTATCCTACAATTCTGAGGTGACTGCCATGTATATCGACGAGATTATAGCCCGCGAGATTCTGGATTCACGAGGCAACCCGACCGTTGAGGTCGAGGTCTACTTAGAGGACGGCACGGTCGGGCGTGCTGCGGTGCCGTCAGGCGCTTCCACAGGCGCTCATGAGGCTCTGGAGATGCGCGATGGTGACCAGACGCGCTACCTTGGCAAGGGCGTCCTGAACGCCGTCAAGAACGTGAACGAGGTGATAGCGCCGGAGCTCGTGAACTACCCGGTGACGGACCAAGCCGCTATTGATCAGTTGATGATCGATCTCGACGGCACACCGAACAAGTCCAAGTTGGGGGCAAATGCCATACTCGGCGTCAGTTTGGCATGTGCTAAGGCCGCCGCGGAGTATCTCGGGCTTCCCCTTTACAGGTATATAGGCGGGACAAACGCTAAAACGTTGCCCGTGCCCATGATGAACATTCTAAACGGCGGCAAACACGCAGACAACACCGTGGATATCCAGGAGTTCATGGTGATGCCGGTGGGGGCGAGCTGCTGGGCTGAAGCCCTCCGAATGTGTGCAGAGGTCTACCACAATCTCGCCAAGGTATTGAAGTCGAAGGGCTTGTCGACTGCAATCGGCGACGAGGGCGGATTCGCTCCCAATCTGCGCACCTCTGAGGAGACCATCGAGACCATCCTGGAAGCTATCAGCAAGGCGGGTTACAAGACGCCGGAGCAATTCATGATCGCCCTAGATCCGGCCGCAAGCGAGATGTACAAAGACGGCAAATACGTGTTCGAGGGCGAGGGCGTTACTCGCACCACCGAGCAGATGGTCGACTACTACGAATCCCTCGTCAACAAGTACCCTATAGTTTCGATTGAGGACGGGATGGCTGAGGACGACTGGGAAGGCTTCAAGATGCTGACCGAGCGTCTTGGCAAGCGCATCCAGATTGTGGGCGACGATCTGTACGTCACAAACGTCGAGCGGGTTCGCAAGGGCATCGAAATGGGTGCCACGAACTCGGTTTTAATCAAACTGAACCAAATCGGAACACTCACCGAGACCCTAGACACAATAGAACTGGCTAAGAGGGCTGGCTGGACGGCAGTCGTGAGCCATAGGTCCGGTGAGACCGAGGATACTACAATTGCAGATCTCGTGGTTGCCACAAACGCAGGCCAGATCAAAACCGGCGCCCCGGCGAGGAGCGAGCGCGTCGCCAAATACAACCAACTTCTGCGAATCGAAGAAGAGTTGGGCGACATTGCGCGGTACCCGGGTATAAGCGCTTTCTACAACATCAGGAAGTAGCCGCCTGAGGAGCCTCAATTAGAGCTGTCGACTCCTGCCATGTGCAGGTTGCCGGTGGTCCGAGACATTGCGCCTCGGACCACCTTTGGTAGGTCAGAATTGCGGTCTGGTTTTATCCTAGGGAGGTGCCAATGTGAACAGCGCGTCGAAAGCATTTGACGGACGCCGCCGTTATGCGGTGGTCGGTGTGGGGGGACGCTCCGACTTCTTTCGCAGCGCAATAGAAACCAAATACGCTGAGCACTGCGTGATAGTGGGCTTCTGTGATAATAACCTGGGCAGGCTGAAACTGGCGCAGGCACAGAGCAAGGAACGAACCGGTTCAGAACCTCCGATTTACGACGTCTCCACAGACCCGCGGGCGTTTGACCGGATGGTCGCCGAGACAAAACCTGACGAGGTCATAGTCACCTCCAAGGACTGCACACACCACGAGTACATAATCCGCGCGATGGAACTGGGCTGCGATGTAATAACCGAGAAACCCATGACCATCGATGCCGAGAAATGCCAAGCGATCATAGATACTCAGCAGCGCACAGGCCGCAGGTGCCGAGTCACATTCAACTACCGCTACTCGCCACCCAGGACTCAGGTGAAAGACCTTTTGATGAAGGGCACAATCGGCGACGTCCTCTCCGTCGATTTCCACTGGATGCTCAACACGCATCACGGCGCTGACTACTTCAGACGTTGGCACTCCAACAAAGCCAACTCGGGTGGGCTGATGGTGCACAAAGCCACACATCACTTTGATCTGGTCAATTGGTGGCTTTCCGATATACCTGTCAGCGTGGTCGGTGTGGGCAAGCGGGAGTTCTACACGCCGGAAATGGCTCGGCGCATGGGTTTGGAAAGTTATCACGAGCGTTGCCTCACGTGTCCTGAGGGCGACAAGTGCGGCTTCAAGATCGACATCAGCTCCGGGCAGATGGGCAAACTGTACCTTGCCAATGAGGAGTATGACGGTTATTACCGCGACCGGTGCGTGTTCAGACCGGATATAGATATCGAAGACACGATGAACGTGGTTGTCAAATACTCGTCCGGAGCCACCCTGTGTTACTCGCTGAACGCGTTTTGCAGCTGGGAAGGTTACACGGTCGCGTTCAACGGTACCAAGGGCAGACTCGAGCACACAATGCAGGAGAGCGTATACATATCCGGTGACGGAACAGTACCGGGTGCCATCGAAAAGGAGGGCTCTTACATCCGGATTTACCCTCTACGATCCCCTGCTTACGAAGTGGAACTATGGACTGGCGAGGGCGGTCACGGTGGCGGCGACCCTATCCTGCTGGACGATATCTTCTCGCCCGAAAAGAAGCCGGATCCCTACCTGCGAGCCGCAGACCACCGCGCTGGAGCGTATTCCATTCTTATAGGTGCTGCGGCGAATATTTCGTTCGCTACCAGCCAACCCGTCAGGATTTCGGATCTGGTTTCGGGGTTAGAGCGTCCGGATTATCCGCCGATGCCGTCTCGGACTGATCCGGTCCCAATGCCGATTAAGGACCGTTAGTGTGGGAGGTGGCGTCGGCTGATTGACGGTCCTATCCGCGCGTGTCCGGTCTCAAGATATATGCGTAGACGTTCTGCCACCTGCGCTTGGCGCGCCTGGTATGGATTCTTGTCTTAAGCACGTGAATTATGCGCAGGCCAGCGTTGCCTATGAACTGTTCCAATCGCGACACGGCATCCTGCCCCGCGTTGGATGCGTAAGCAAGAATCACTCGCCCCGACGGCTTCAGGTGACTTGCACAAGAGTTCAGGAATTCCGCGACCGTCCGTTGGTCCTCGTCCATTATGGCTGCGTCAGCGCGCGTGTGTGCCGGAGCAGTAACCCACGGGGCATTGAATATGATCAGGTCGAAGACAGCGTTTCCGAGGGGCTCGAATAGATTTCCGCAAGTTGTGGAGAGATTTTCCATCGGTCCGACTTTGCCTTGTTCGGCAAGTCGGCGCCAGTTGAATCGGGTTGTCGCCACAGCTTCGTTGAGGATGTCAGTTGCCGTCACGCGGGGATTCTTATGTGCCAAGACCTGCCACGCCACCACGCTCAGCGCTCCAGATCCGCATCCCATATCGAGCACCTCGGGCTCTTGAGGCATATCCGGTTCGCATAGGGTTATGGCGTCGCGGATGAGGCTAGTCGTCTCCTGCGATTTAGGCGCCAGCACGTCCGGGTGGACTGCCAACTCGGCCCCAGCTGCTTCCACGAAAACCCTGCTGTAGGGTATTCCAAGCAGCCTTTCAGCCTCCGTCACGGGGATCAGGGTAGGCATATCGTCTGGAAGCGATTCCTCACCCAGAAAGCCCGCAATTTCACGAGGCTCAAAGATCCTACCAAGTGGGGTGCATTGCAAGGTGGTCATGATTCGCGCTCGCAGGCTGCGCGAAAGAAGCTTGCGTTCGCGCGCGTCGGATGCATTGGGTACAAGTTCACGCTCACGGGACAGCAAACCCGCTGCGAAATCGCGAACAGTATCCCACTCGCCGACTACAACGAGCGTGCCGCCCTGCTTCAAGAAACGCTCGGCTTGGCTGCGTTCCCCTGGCGCGGCATTGATGCGCTTTACAGTACCTGAGGCGCAGAAGTCCGCGAATTTGGCGGGTAGGTAGGCCAATCCCAGTTGACTTACTTGGATACAAGAGCCCTTCATGTGCCGACTTAAACGCGCCGCGCGAAGTTACGCATAACCCAAGCAAGAAACTTGCGGTTCAAGGAGAGGGGATGAGTCCAGTCGAACCCCAAGTCACCTTTCTCCCCTCGCCGACGCCTCTATTCGCCGGATCTCCTCAAGGGCGCGTTTGGCGTCTTTGTGGTTCGGATTTGCGGCGAGCACCGGTTCCAGGAATTTCTTGGCGTAATCCAGATTGCCCAGCAAGATGGCAAGCCTTGCCAGCACGTAGTTGCCTTCTACGCTGGGTGCAAACAGACGGAACGAGTAAGTTTTTTCCTTAAATAGCCTGGCAGCTGTGAAAATCTGTATCTCGGAATCTAGGTTCTCAGAGTTCTCGCGCTCCAGCCAGGCCAGATTGAGGCGCGCGTTAATGTCGTACGGGTCGATCTGAAGTGCACGGCGCAGCTTAGCGATTGCCTCAACCCATTTGCGCTCTTGCGCCAGCTTCTCAGCTTGCGAGATCAGCTTGCGCGCTTCGCCCGTGTTCATCGCGCGCACGATGTCTTCTGGCACGTAAGTGAGCAGGGTCTTCTTAAAGTCGATACCCGTGATCTTGTTGATTGCGGCACAGATTGCTTCGGTGTCTACGTCGGGTCGGTGTTTGAGTTCACCTATTATGCGTGCGAGGGTCCTGTTCCGGTTGCCGCCAAGTAGTTTCGTCACAGCCTCGACTGCGTACTGCGTCTGGGCTACTTCCAACTCTGGATCTATATATGGAGGGCGTTTGTTCTGAAACGCACTCTGGGGCCAGGCAAGTAGGTTGACTTTATCTCTAACCTTCTTCGCTGCCGCTCCCGGCGTGTAGACTTCCGCCGCGATTTTCTGGTATTCCCCACCGGCACGATTCAGCACGCGAACCGTAACCCAACCCGTCACACCTTCCAAGAACCACCGCGTGAACGGGTGGTAGAGATTGAGTTTTTCTGAGATGATCCAGGAGACGGTCTCGTGGATGACTGCCGGGATCATTGCCTTGCTCGAGCCGAGCAAGTTCAGAGCCGTCTCAGGCAGGTTCTTCTCAGAGCGAATTCTGCCGTCGGCATTTACGAAGACCGGGAAAAAACTGCGTTTGAGAACTTCCTCGTCGACATTCTCGAGCTGCAATCCTATGCTGAACTCATCCGAATCGTGCGAATATCGCACCTGTATGACTCCCGCGTCGACACCACCGGTGACCACGGCGTCTGCGGCTGGTATGATGCGTATGTTTGAGAAAGCGTGCACAAGTGCTTCCGACTTCTGTTTGTAGGCGGTGAGCCTTATGCGAGTGGCTTCCTGTGTTTCTTCGGCGCCCAGTAGATCCGTTATGTACGCAGCCAGCTCGGAAGGGTTGCTCAGCAGCTGGACGATTTGTCGGTGGACTTCTATGCCGGGACGAAAGTGCTGCGCCGCCATTTTGAGAATCGTTTTGGCTTGCGTTTCGAATGCGGGCGGATAACGCACGGTGAAACCCTCTGCGGAAAGCTCCGCCAAGTTGTCGTCTGCGAGGCTTGCACTTGCGGCTGCAGCCAGTATGGCGACCAATATAAATACGTGCCTGAATAGTTGTCTCACGGTAGACTCCTACTTTGCGGTTACTTGTGCTCGAAACCAGTATATAACGTTTCGTCTGCCAATGCCATATAGGCCGCTTGCGCACTCAGGTCGGGCGTACTCGCGGATTTGCGTTGACGGCGCGCCTGTCCGCTGGTATAATTCAATACTGGTGGAACCGTTCCGGCAGTGGGCTTATCGTCTCAGAAAGATTTGCCGCGACTGCATTGACTAGATTTTGCAGTGGTTGGTATAATTACCATTGGAAAGGCGGCAGCACGGACGATTAGCTCAGTTGGTAGAGCAGTGGACTCTTAATCCATTGGTCCAGGGTTCGAGTCCCTGATCGTCCACCAGGTTCTTTAGAACTTTTGACAACCGGCGCCCGAGAATCGGGCGCCGCCCAAGGCGATAGGCTCGAAGCCGTTGTAATAGCCCGGTAACGAGGTTTCAGTTTAGGGGCGAGTGGTGGAATGGCAGACACGCTGGACTTAGGATCCAGTGCCGCAAGGCGTAGGAGTTCAACTCTCCTCTCGCCCACCACATACCCCAAGCTTAGAGAGTGAACCGGTTCGCGGGGGCGGTTGCAAGGCTGAAAGCTAGACAATTGTATTAGGGATCGGTGCGGGGGTGGTTCAGTGGTAGAACGCCACCTTGCCAAGGTGGATGTCGCGGGTTCGAGTCCCGTCCCCCGCTCCACTTTTTTCTCAGCTCGCAGTGGAGATCAACCCGCATTAGCGAGCTTATTTTGTAAGCGATTTATGTGCGGCAACAACTAAAAACAGCGCGCGAACCGGAAAGTAGCGGCTGCCGAACTCGGGTCTATCCAGGCAGGGTCCCAGTACGCGTACACTTTGACTCGCAGCGCACCAAGGGAGACTCATTATGTTAGTCAAGCAAGAACAAATCAGCCCGTGTGAAGTCGAGCTCGAAATCGAGGTCGATGCTGAGAAGGTTGCCTCGACATTTGATGAGGTGTACACCCAGCTGGGGAAATCAGTGACTGTCCCCGGGTTCCGAAAGGGCAAAGCGCCCAGGGCAGTACTTGAGAGTTTTTTGGACAAGGATGTCGTCCGCGAGCGTGTGGCGCAGAGGCTTGTTGCCAGCGCGTACGAGGAAGCGCTCGAAGAAACGAAGCTGGATCCGTTCAGACCTGCCGATTATGAGCTTATTCATCTTGAACCCAACGAGCCGATGCGCTTCAAGGTCAAGGTCCCATTGGAGCCTGTGGTAGAGCTCGGGGACTATGTTGGCTTGGAAGTAGAGCGTCGAGTGCGCACGGTCACGGATGAGGACGTGCAGGCTGAAATAGACCGGCTGGTCGACGAGACTACCCCTTACGAACCCGTCACCGACCGCGGAGTACAAGAAGGAGACGTCGTTGACGCAGAGATTCACAATGAGGACGAACCAGAAGAAAAGCCGCAGCGAGTTCGGATACGCGTCGGCGAAAACCTGCCGGACTTCGATAAGGGCATATTGGGTATGCTTCCCGGCGAGGAAAGGCAAATCCAAATGACCTATCCGGACGACTATGCGGATGAGAGTCTGCGCGGCCGCACGGTTACTCTGGTTGTGAAAGTTAACGGGATTTATTCTCGCACGCTACCTGAGATCACGGACGAGTGGGTACAGAAAATCTTCTCGAGCGGAGAGCAGGAAGGCGAAGATACCGCAAGCGACAAGGTGGATTCCGTCGAGAAGCTTAAGTCGCTAATACGGTCTGGCCTAGAAAGGGCTGCGCAGGCGGACGCCGACGAAATGGTTCGGGCAGAGATTATCAGAAAAGTCGTGTCCGAGTCGAAGGTTTCGTTCCCACAAGCAATTGTGGATGAGCTGGTCGAGTCGGAGCTTGAGGAACTCGTGGAAACGCTGCGGCGCAGGGACCTCACGCTGGTGGATTACCTTCGCCACACCAACCAAACGCCGGAGAATCTGCGAGAGCGAATCGCGGAGAGCGTTCGACGACATGTCACAAACGCGCTGATTTTCCGCGAGATCGCAAAGCGCGAGAACATCACCGTATCCGACGAGGACGTTGAAGCGGAGATCAAGGAAATGGCTCGCGAGCGTAGGGTGCCTGTAGAAACAATGAGAGCCTACGTCGAGTCTACTCAGAGCAAAAGCGAAGTGGAAAACCGAGTTCAGCGCAAAAAGGTCCTGGACTTTCTGGTGCATGCGTCCAATATAAAGAACGTGAGCAGCTGACAGCGGGAAGCGCTGTGTTGTCCCTACCAAACCGAGGATTCCGTGTTTTACTCGGCAAGAGCCTCGGACCGGTGTTTACACAAAGGAACGAAAGGAGTTCGTTCGCATGGCTTTGATTCCCATGGTCGTGGAACAAACTGCCCGCGGTGAGCGTGCCTACGACATCTACTCTCGTCTGCTTAAGGACCGAATCATCTTCATTGGCACGCCCATCGACGACGATGTAGCCAACCTAGTGGTAGCGCAGATGCTGTTTCTTGAAAAAGAGGACCCCGACCGCGAAATAGAACTGTACATAAACAGCCCCGGAGGGTCGGTAATAGCCGGTCTGGCTATTTATGATACCATGCAAGTAATCAAACCCGACGTTGCAACTCTTTGCGTGGGACACGCGATGAGTATGGCGGCAGTCCTTTTGGCTGCGGGCGCGCCGGGTAAGAGGCTGTCGCTGCCCAACGCAAGGGTGATGATCCACCAAGGAAGCGCCGGGTTCCATGGAACTCCGTCTGACATCGACATCGTGGCACGTGAGGTGCTGCGCTACAAGGCTCTGCTCATTGACATTCTGGCGAAGCACACGGGCCAACCCAGGGACAAGGTCGAAAAAGATATCGACCGCGACTACTATATGTCGGCAGAAGAAGCGCGAGAATATGGCATTATAGATAAGGTGATCACTTCGAAAAGCTGAACACAAAGCTGTCCGCCTGCGCTGCCCTACAGCAGCTGCTGAGCTGATAGATCAGATCAAGTGATCCAGTTCCTGAACTGGGGGATTAGGGATTTGGCCAGAATCGGTTACGACCGTGCTGCTGAACGATGTGCTCTTTGCGGTAAGACTAAGGACCAAGCCAAGAAGCTCCTCGTAGGCGTATACGGCGGTATATGCACCGACTGCGTCGAACTGTGCAGCGAGATCATCAAGGGTAGCTCGGTGCACTCAGAAACATATACGCCGACCGACGATATTCCAAAACCCAAAGAGATCTACCGCATCCTGAGCCAGTATGTCGTAGGTCAGGACAAAGCAAAGCGTATACTTTCCGTCGCGGTTTACAACCACTTTAAGCGGATAAACTCGCGTCCCGGAGACGTTGAGCTGCAGAAGTCGAACATCTTGCTTGTTGGCCCCACTGGTTCGGGTAAAACTCTCCTTGCTCAAACCCTTGCCAAAATACTCAACGTTCCTTTTGCTATAGCGGATGCTACGTCGCTGACAGAAGCCGGATACGTCGGGGAAGATGTGGAGAATATTCTCCTCAAACTCCTCCAAGCGGCTGACACCGGCGACAGCCTGCAAAACACGATTAAAAACGCTCAGAGGGGAATAGTCTACATCGACGAGATCGACAAGATCGCCCGCAAATCGGAAAATCCTTCGATCACGAGAGACGTGTCCGGCGAGGGTGTGCAGCAGGCTCTGCTCAAAATCCTTGAGGGCACTATTGCCAACGTGCCGCCGCAGGGAGGAAGAAAGCACCCTCAGCAGGAGTACATCCCTATCGACACTACGAACATACTGTTCATTTGTGGCGGGGCATTCGAGGGGTTGGAAGACATCATACTGCGCAGGATCTCGCAAAACGCGATGGGTTTCCGCGCGGAGGTCAAGAGCCGAAAGGACTATAATGTCGGCGAAGTGCTGGCTCAGGTATTGCCGGAGGATTTGCTCAAATACGGACTTATACCCGAGCTTGTGGGCCGGCTGCCAGTGATAGCTACCCTCGACCAGCTTGACGAAGACGACCTGGTTAAGATACTGACGCAGCCCAAGAATGCTCTGGTCAAACAGTACCAGAAATTCTTCGACTACGACGGTGTGGAGCTCGTATTTACTCAAGACGCCCTGAGAGCCATAGCCGCTGAGGCGCTCAGGCGTGGTATGGGTGCTCGTGCTCTGCGGGCGATCATAGAAGAGGTAATGCTCAACATAATGTACGAAGTGCCTTCCTGCAAAGACGTCAAGAAGTGCATTGTCACAAAGGAAACGATTGTCAACAAGAAGGAGCCGACTTTGGTCAGGCTCAGCGAGATGAGTCAGGCTGCGCTCGACGAGATCGAAAAAGCGTCCTGAAGTGTTCGTGTTGAACAGAGCCACCGCTGGTTTTTGCGGCGGAACAGATCCAGTCACAACAACGTTGGTTCGACCTACTGTCGGACTAGGGGTTCCTCGCTCGGCGATACAATCCGTGGTGTCATAACACAATAAATATGCCGCGATCAAGTCGCTCCTCACAAAGAAAAGAAGAAGCCGAAACCCCGACGACTACCACCAGCAGCCGCCGAACCCAGGTCTTGCCTGTTGTTCCGGTTAGGGAATTGGTGTTGTTCCCCGGTATGGTGGTGCCTCTCTTGCTGGGGCGCGAGAAGACTATTCGCGCCGTTCACCAAGCTCTTCACCGCGACAGCACCGTGTTTGCAGTGACGCAGAAGGATAGTCTGGTGGACGATCCGCAGCCGGATGACCTCTACCAAGTCGGTGTTACGGCTGAGATCACGCAGATGACCTATATGCCTGATGGCACGATCCGCGTCACCTTGGAGGCGTGTGAACGTGCTCGAGTCCTCCAGCTTGCCCAGAGAGATCCGTTCTTGTGCGCGAGGGTTGCAATCCTCAGGACCAAGCCGGCCGCGGGCGCACGCGTCGAGGCCATGATGAGGGGGGTTGTCGATGCCTTTGACGAGGTAGTCCAAAACCAGGGGGTAAGACCCTCAGAGAAAACCATACCCCCGGAAGTGCTGATGAACGTTGTCTCCATAGACGACCCGTCGGAGCTCGCGGATTATATAGCGTCTCTGCTGCCTATCAGGACTGAGGTCAAACAGGACCTGCTCGAAACGCTGGACGCTGCCGAGCGCCTGGAGAAGCTATACATGCGTCTCCAGAGGGAATTGGAAATTATTGAGGTTCATCGCAGTATACGCAACCGCGTCGAGAAAGAGATGGGTGATGCGCAGAAGGAGTTTATTCTGCGCGAAGAGCTCAAGGCGATCCAGGAAGAACTGGGCGAGCACGAGGCGGGCGTCAGCGATACGGACCGCTACAGAAGCCTCATAGAAGAAGCCGGTATGCCGGACGAGGTGAAAGAACGTGCGCTCAGCGAATTGGGCAGGCTGGACAGGATGCCTTACGCGGCCCCCGAAGGCGTCGTCATTCGAAGTTACCTCGACTGGCTTGTTGCGCTGCCATGGAGCAAGCGCACCGAGGACGTGCTGGATCTGGAAAAAGCCGCTCGCATTCTGGACGAAGACCACTATGGGCTGGAGAAGGTGAAGGAGCGAGTGGTCGAGTTCCTAGCCGTCCGGAAGCTGACGCGCGATCACAAGGGACCCATACTTTGTTTTGTTGGACCGCCTGGGGTCGGGAAAACATCCATCGGCAAGTCGATTGCGCGTGCTTTGGGCCGGCGCTTCCACCGGCTCTCGCTGGGTGGAGTGCGCGACGAGGCAGAAATACGTGGTCACAGGCGCACATATGTAGGAGCGCTGCCGGGACGAATTATTCAGGGGATCAGAACTGCCGGAACTCGGAACCCGGTTTTTATGCTTGACGAAATAGATAAGCTCGGTGCAGATTTCAGAGGAGACCCATCCGCAGCCCTTTTGGAAGCGCTGGACCCGGAGCAAAATACAGCGTTCAGCGACCACTATCTAGAAGTGCCCTTCGACCTCAGCGAAGTAATGTTCATCCTCACTGCCAATCTGCTCGATACCGTGCCGCCGGCACTGCGCGACAGAATGGAGATCATACAGTTCTCAGGCTACATAGAAGACGAGAAGGTCGAGATTGCCAGGCGGTTCTTGGTGCCAAAACAGCTCAAAGAGAACGGCTTGTCAGCGGACGTGCTCTGCTTTGACGAGTCCGCTGTTCGACTTCTGATTCGTGAGTACACGCGCGAAGCCGGCGTGCGGAACCTCGAGCGCGAGATAGCCTCAATATGCAGAAAAGTGGCTCGCAAAGTCGCGAGCAAATCGGATAGCTACGTCGGCACGCAGGACTCCGGCACCGGCGCGCAAGCGCGTCCGCCTGTTCATGTGGTGAGGGATTCGGATGTCAGGTCCTATCTTGGCGTGCCGAGATTCTCTTACGGCAGAGCCGAAACGGGTTCCGAGCCGGGGATAGCAACTGGCCTAGTCTACACCGAATGCGGCGGCGACATAGTATCCGTCGAAGTTGCTCTTATGCCCGGCGAGAAGGGCAACCTGATACTCACTGGGCAGCTCGGGGATGTAATGAAGGAGTCAGCGCAGGCTGCTTTGACTTACGTGCGTTCGCGGGCGGAATCTTTGGGCGTGGACCCGCAGTTCTACTCGAAGACGGATATACACGTTCACGTGCCGGCGGGGGCTGTGCCGAAGGATGGCCCCTCAGCCGGTATTACCATTGCTGCCGCCATTGCATCCGCGCTCTCAAAAAAGCCCGTCAGAAGCGACGTCGCTATGACCGGTGAGATAACACTGCGCGGCCGGATCTTGCCTGTCGGCGGAGTAAAAGAAAAGGTTTTGGCTGCTCACAGAGCGGGCATACGAACGGTTGTTCTGCCCAAGGAAAATGAGTCAGCTCTAGAGGAAATACCGCCGGACGTCCTTCGCCAGATAACCTTGCACCTCGTCTCCCACGCCGACGAAGCCCTATCCATCGCCCTCGGAGTCTAGAAAGCCGCACCGCTAAATAAAATCCACGGAACAACACACCTAACGCTTTCGCCTACACACACTGCAAGTTTGGAAGGAATGTTTACGCCATTTCCATAAACTGATACCGGAATTCTCAATCCGGCTATTAGGGGAGATTAGGAAATGAGCGACGGCAAGATTTCTCGGCGAACCTTTCTAACCTCGACAGCCGCGGGTGTGGCGATCGCGTCCCTACCTGAGTGGTTCACAAAGCGCGAGAGTTATGCGGCGGGGCTCAGCAAGAAGAAGTTCGGACCGAACGACCAGATAAACGTGGCGGTCATCGGTCCCGGCGGGAGCAAGGGCGGCTACAAGCAGGGACTGCACGACACGCTTGCAATCGCTTCTCAGCCCGGCGTGAAAGTCGTGGCAGCCTGCGACGTCGACGAAACCCATCTCAACGAGGCGGCGGAACGGCTTGGTCCGGAGTGCCGGAAGTACAGGGATTTTCGCGAACTGTTGGCGCAAAAAGATATCGATGCTGTGGTTATAGGCACTCCCGACCACTGGCACGCCTACATCTGTATAGCCGCGATGAAGGCAGGTAAAGACGTATACTGCGAGAAGCCCCTGACGCTTACGATCGACCAGGGTAAGAAGATCGTCAAGACGTGGCGCGAGACGGGTGCCGTGTTCCAGACGGGAAGCCAGCAGAGGTCGGACAAGCGATTCAGATTGGCATGCGAACTGGTTAGAAATGGCCGCATAGGCAAACTCACAAAGGTTGAGGCACACTTGCCCACAGGGCCGATCGGCGGTCCGTTCCCTGTCCAGGACGTGCCTCCGGACTTGGACTGGGATATGTGGCTCGGACCTGCTCCTAAGGTGGACTATGTAAAGGAGCGCACGCACGGCACGTTCCGATGGTGGCTCGATTACTCTGGAGGTATGCTGACCGACTGGGGTGCACACCATTGCGACATTGCCCAGTGGGGGCTCGGCACCGATCGCTCAGGACCCATCAGCGTGCAGGCATACGGCAGAGGTCCTAAGATTGGCGTGAACTGCTACGACACAATTCCTGAGTTCGACGTTACGCTGATCTATGAGAACGGCGTTCACCTGAGGGTTACGAACGAGGGACCGAACGGCGTGCACTTCTACGGAGAAGAGGGATGGATCTTCGTGAGCCGAGGGGAGATCAGGGCTAGCGACCCGAAGTTGATCGAGGAGCCCTTGCCCAACAACGCCATCCGACTCTATGAGTCCGACAATCACGCCGCGAACTTCGTGGAGTGCATCCGTACTCGCAAGCAGCCCATATGCGATGCGGAAATTGGGCACAGGTCCGTAACGATCTGCCATTTGTGCAATATCTCGCTTAAGCTGGGCGGTCGTAAGCTCAGGTGGGATCCGGTCAAGGAAGAATTCGTTGGCGATCCGGAAGCCAACGCTCTTCTGAAGAGACCGGCACGAGCTCCCTGGATAGTGTGACACTTATGGAACTGATTGCAACAACTGAAGGGCCTCGGTGCCATAGGGCGCTTTACGTCGAGGGCAAGAAGGTCAGCTGGCTTACGCTTATCGACTACAGCCAGCGCATAGGCGGCGCGGTCGTTCGAATGGGAGGAATCGCGGGTGTCGGAACCGAGCCCAGCGAGCGAATGAAAGGCTATTCCCGTCGCGTAATCGAGGACACGATCAGGTTCATGCAAAATGAGGGCTACGACGTGTCTTGGCTTTTCGGCATCCGCGATTTCTATCCCAAGTTCGGCTATGCCGTTTGCATGGCTCCCACAACGCTGACAATTGCAACGCGGGATGCTGAGCGGGCAAAGGACGCGCTGGGGTGCTTCAGCGTTCGCCCTTACGCGGAAGGCGACTTGGACGCCCTGATCGAACTCTACAATTCTGCGAATCAATCGCGGACGGGCACTCTGGTGCGCGAACGAGGTCGCTTCTCGGGCATATCTAAGGGTTCGCGGTGGAGCATCGATGCCCATGTGATCGTGGTCACCGGTCCGGAGGACAGTTTCGTCGGATATGCTGCCTACGACAAGAACGAAACGGAAGTAATTGTCACGGAAGTGGAATCCCTGGATCTGCATGCTTATCCGAACCTGCTCTATGAATTTGCAAAACTTGCCATAGAGCGACGCACAGGCTCCATCAGCATCCTGCTGCCTCCGGATCATCCGTTTGCTGAGTTCTGCCACAGATACGAGTGCACCGTTACAACGAACTACGCGCGGTGCGGTGGAGGCATGGGGCGCATAATCAACCTGCGCAGCTTGTTCGAAAAGATTGCGGGCGAGCTCAGCCGACGGCTTGCAGTGTCGGAGCACCGCGACGCCGACACCTGCTTGTGGATAAGCACGGACATAGGAGAAATTGCTCTGTTGCTCCGAAACGGCGAGGTCCGAATCGTGGACGAATGTGACCGCGCAAACAGCGTTCAGATCCCGCAGCCCAGACTTGCCCAACTGGTTTACGGATACCGCTCCGCACGCGACATGCTCACCGAACCCGGCGTGGTGTTCAGCGGCGCTGCGCTGAGCATTCTGGAAACTCTCTTCCCGCCTCAGAACCCTTACGTTTGGGCTGCAGACCACTTCTGAGTCGGTAGCGACGTGGGCGTGATGCGGGTTCACAATCTGCACGCCGGTTATCGGGGCGAGGCAGTCCTGCGCGGCGTCTCCTTGGATTTGGCCCGCGGGGACTTTGTCGGCGTTATTGGGCCCAACGGCTGCGGCAAGACGACCCTTGTCAGGGCAATGTCTCGGTCGCTGAAGCCCACTTCCGGCTGCGTCGAGCTGGACGGCCGAGACGTATACGCACTCTCTGCAAGGGACTTCGCGAGGCGGGTGGCTGTCGTTCCACAGGACATCATCACCGCATTTGACTTCACAGTGCTCGAGGTCGCGCTGATGGGGCGCTCGCCTCATTTGGGCAGGTTTGCCGTGGAATCTCCCAAAGACACAGCCGTGGCTGAAAATGCCCTGAAACTCACCGGCACTCTTCATCTGAAGCACCGTTCGATAAATGCCCTATCCGGCGGCGAGAGACAGCGCGTGATGATTGCTCGTGCGCTTGCCCAGGAGCCGGAAATACTGCTCCTTGACGAACCCACGTCTCATCTCGACATAAGCTTCCAATTCGATATTATGGACCTGCTGCGCTCGCTCAACCGCGATCGAGGCATCACCGTGCTTGCCGTGTTGCACGATCTGAACCTGGCGAGCCAGTACTGTGACCGCCTCTACCTCATCGGCGCCGGCCAGATTCAAGCTTCCGGCACGCCAGATGAGGTCATTACTTCCGACAACATCCGGCGCGTCTACGGGGCCGAAGTTTGGGTCCGGCGCAATCCTGTGACTCGGCGCCCTTACGTAATCGCCGGCGTCAAGCGTGCGTTTCTGGGCAGGTCTGAGGAGCTGGTAAAGCAACCGTGGGTTCACATCGTCGGAGGCGGTGGAACGGCAGCCCCTGTTGCGGCAGCGCTGGTCCGGCACGGCTGCAAAGTAACCTGCGGCGTGCTCAATGAAGGCGATGCGGATTATGAAGTTGCGATCGCGCTCGACGTGCCGTGTATCTCGCTTCCCGCTTTCACGTATGTCACCGACGAAGCTGATGCGAAGCACCGGAGCCTCATTGAATCAGCTGATCTGATTGTTTTGACGGATGTACCAGTGGGCCGCGGCAATTTGGCTAATATTCGCGCCGTGCGAGACGCGGCAGTTGCGGGCAAAAGGGTGGTCATCATTAAGCCCGATTTGATCGCGGACAGGGATTTTACCGGAGGAAGCGCTGTTCGGTTGGTGCAAGAGGCCGTGGAGGCGGGCGCTGAGAAAGCCGACAGCGTAGGCGATGTGCTTCGGATCTTGGATAGCTCTATGAACTGCCGAGGCGAGTGCAGCACAAACTGATGATTATACCTGTTTTTGCGGCGTTAGGGGCTGTTGGCATGACGCTTGCACATGATCTGTACGGGAGTCAAATTCAGGGCAGGTTACATACGGCCCGGAGCGTGCAGGCGTCCTATGCTGCGAGAAAATGGTTTCCTTATTGTAGTGAATGCAGTTGCTCTTGGCTTGCTGATCACGCTGGGGAACGCGCTTATAAGCTGCGTGAATCACCTACCGATACCGCATCCTCGGTAGAGCTGGTCTAGGGGACTCGCCGCAAAGCACTTGGCAAGGGCTCGCTTAGCAGATGGCGTCCGCGCAACGCGGGTGGCAGTCCTTCGCCGCGAGAAAGTAATAGGTGTCCCCTCGATGGTTAAGCTCCTCGCACGCGCGCGTAGGCTTCTATAATATCCCTGCCTGTGAAGCGCACCGTGCGAGGACCTATCTTTTCTACCCCCAGCCGTTCCTTGACCATATCCGCCATATCATTTCTCAGGTAGTCGATTTCGACTGCGACAGGGCCTTCCACTTTGAACGGGGCAACGCTGCGAGCTTTCTTGACCGCCTCGCCGGCTTTCTGACGAATCAGGTCCAGCACCACCGCGTGCGGCAGCACGCGAGCACAGTGGCGCGTAATACCATACTTTACTACCGCGCATTCTACTTCAGGCACCAACGCTCTGGCTTCCGCACACGCTTTGTCGCATCCGGAGACCATCACAAACGGCACATCGTATACGCCTGCGCACGCGGCGATCAAGCCGATCTCACCCATCGGCTTCCCGTTGATCCGCATTTCAACCCAGTGTTCCGACGACATCGTATGCTCAAGCACAGCACCGGGCGTGCCTGCCATAGCATGAGCTCCGATCTGAAAGACGGCGTCGTAAGTTTCATCCAAGTCCTGGGGGTAGGTCGTCCACGGCACGCCCTGGATATACACCGCCCCCGGGTGGAGCTTGTCGTAGATCAGGTTGACCGCGCTGTTTGCCCCGTGCCCGTCGACCACTACTATCTCGTCTGCGCCGGCAGCGAGGGCTCCCTCGACGGCTGCATTCACCTCAAGCGTCAGCCGCTCGCAGGCCTTTTCGTATGCGACGCTTCCGGCAAACACCTGGGACTTGTTTACTACGCCTCCGACACCTTCGAGGTCGGTCATAATATAAATCTTCATCGCGAAAGTCTCCTTCCGACTGCCTTTGCGTACCGCACGCTAAGTCCGCAGAAACACGTCTCCTCGACGGCAAAGCATCTGTTCGTTAAGAAATCATACCGTACAGATGCCAAGGGAGAACTCCGGTTAGTCCGAGCTCTCCCTTTTCCACGGCTTATTTGTTAGAATATAGCTTGCGGGTCAATCTGAAGCAAGTGCCTAGAGCCTAAGCAAGGCGACGTTGCAGCGCCGAATGCTGCGCGTTTATCATACTGCGCGGATGACTTTGCCGGCTTTAATGCATTTTGCGCAAACCCGTAGCTTGACGGGCCGACCGTTGATGCGAGTGCGGACCGTCTGCAAGTTCGGCAGCCATCTTCGCTTGGTGCGAGGAGCGCGAAGCGCCCACGCTCCGGAGTGGATGTGGCGAATGTTCTGACCAAACTGAGGTCCCTTGCCGCATATTTCACAAATGCTGGACATTGTTATGTATAATCCTCCCGGTAGGTGTTTGGCGAAAAGACCGCCTATATGCTATCACAAACGCTGATTTCGAGCAAGTTGTCGTGATTGACCATCCC
>JARYME010000057.1 GCA_029907315.1 Armatimonadota bacterium
ATTCCACGCTTTTCGACTTCAGTCAACCGCATTCTGCTGTCCGCGGGCTCTAGCAGCCGACAGTCGCACGGATTTACGACGCCTTATAATATACAGGATCAGCGCTTTGAGCGCTGATATGCCAACACCGCTGAACGCACCAAGGGCAAAGCGGGTCGCAGTGCAATTTGGTACAACTTTCGCGATAGGCTACGTCTGCGACTGCCAATCAATTCCGTGTACAAATCGGAATACTCTCGGCACATTCGTTCGGAGCTGAAATGTGCTCTGATTCTTTGAATCGCAGCTTGGGAAGCTTTCGAATAATTGTCTCCCGAATACAGCCATTCCACACCTTCGCGCACCGCATCCACGCCTCCGCGAAGGTCATAGACGAAACCCGTGACGAGATGCTCAACTGTCTCAGGAATGCCACCGACCGACGGAGCAATGACCGGACAGCCACACGCTTGAGCCTCAAGGATGTTTACTGGGTGCGCCTCAGACCTCGAAGTGGACAACAAGAACCCCTTCGAGGCCACAACTTTTCTGTAGAACCCTGGCATTTCAGCATAGGGTTTGCGAACCTCTATGATGGCATCCTTGGGTAGCCAGTGGGGACTGAATTCTTCTCCCGGAGGTGAACCGTCGACCACCACGACTTGGAACTCGCGAGCAAACGAGCAGCTCGCCACGGCAACAAGCCCTGCTACATCCTTTCTCTGATCGTTGCTGCGACCAACCCAAGCCATAATGGGCCGTGCAGGAGCATCGACAGAACCAGGTGAGAAAAGATGTGTGTCTACACCATTGTAAATAACGCGGATCGGTCGTCCACATTGAGATCTGAGATGATCCGCGACTGCATTCGACACGGCGACGATTGCGTCCGCTGAGATCTTGCTCTCGTAGCGGCCCAGAGAGTGATAGGTCACAACGATAGGCACATCACATTTGATCAACCTGAGCGTGCGGACTGTCCATGGAACCGCATGGTTCGACAGGTGAAGAATATCGTAACCGCCTCGCAGCAGTGCTTCCGCCAACAGTTCCCTATCGGCAAAACCTACTCGGCATAAACCACTGAACTGGGAAGAGGCGCCGAGATCCGTGGTAAAAAAGACGTCGGCTTCTATGCCAACTTTCCTTTGCTCTCGGACCAGCGTCGAGAGGAATGTTTCGGCACCTCCAAAAGCACACGCTAGGCCTATATGGAGTACTTTCACCGTCCTGCTTCCTCAACCCCCAAACGGTAACTGGATTATCGTTCTCGACGTATCAAGTCTTGCACAGCTGCAAGGTATCTCGGATAATACTGGTCGTCTTTTCACACATTGCCTCAGGTGTGAAGTGCTGCTGCACATGCTGAAGGTTAAGCGAACCATATTGCTTACGCAGTTCCGGAGACTCAATTAACAATTTCAGACGCTGTGCCAATGCCTCGGCATCGCGCGGCGGTGCAAGCAAACTGCAGCTCTGCAGCGGCAGCACATCCCTGATGCCCGGGATATCGGTACCGACAACCGGCAGTCCTTGCGCCATCATTTCCAGAACGCTATTTGGGCAACCCTCAGAAAGTGAACTGTGAACGCCAATGTCGCAGGCTGCTAGGAGTCCGGAAACATCGTCCACCGCGCCGATGAAATGCACGGAGTCCGCTATGCCAAGCTGGCGGGCCATTTGCTGAAGTTCCTGTGCAGTCTCGTCGTGCCTGCCGGCCAGGACCAGTGCTACAGGAAGTCGGCCAGCGACCAGCTCATTTGTCAATATAGACCAAGCCTCAAGCAGAGTCTGATGATCTTTGTTCCGAGTAAGGTTTGCAAGCATGCAGCAGACAATGGCGTCACACGAGACGTCGAGCCTTTGGCGCCACTCTTCCCTGGTCACTTTGGGCTCCGATAATACTACGCCGTTTGGCACGATTTCGACTTTCGTCGGATCCGCTCCCATTACGTTGGTAAGAAACTCGGCGCTTGAACGAGAATTAGCTATGAATCTCGGGGTCCCGCGAACTGCCAACCTCTGAAGCCAGCGTCTGCTAGACTGTTGGTGGGCGTCGCGCTGATTCCAAATGCAGGTCTTCGCGCCGGTGAAGCGCCAAAAAGCGCCACACATGACATTGGGGTGTATCGTGTACGGTAGGAGCACATCAGGTTTGAGCCGCCTTACCCCAGAGATGAACCGCGCAACACTCGTTGGAAACTTCCGGGTGCTGCATTCCGTAGACGAGCTCACAATGTGCCATGGGAACCCTTCTTGCTCACAGATTTGGGTCAACACACCCGGATGTGAAAAACCGACTATTTCCACTGCCGCATCGGCTTTGTCACGCAGGTAGCGAGCAAGGAGCATGGCCTGTCGCTCAGCGCCGCCGAGCTCGAGCATGTCGAAAATGAATACGATCCGCGCCATACCACTATGCCAGCATAAAAAGTGTCGGCTGTGTCGGCACACATTAGTTCAGCATGCCTAACCGCCGGTTATCAATCGCCTTATTGCTTTTTGTCCTAGACGCGGTACCCAGGTCAAAGAGTCTTTCCACGAGGTTGGTTGCCGGCAAGGTTGCAGATTAAAAGCTCGCCTCGCAAGCTCAATTCCCGCTATTTTGGCGACAATCTCTCCTCTTTTATTCTCAGGATCCGGTTCTTGCAACCACCGCTTCCAGAATCGACTCACAGCTGGCTTGTAAAAGACACCCAATTCGAAGAGCCCATCAGAGAATACTAGTGACTCAAGTTTTTCCCTCAAATCACCTCGGAGCCAGTCGCCGGCGCGGTGGTAGAACTTCGTAAGCCTTGCATTCGTTTCGGTCGATCCGTCAAATGCGACGCCAGTGCGCGCCCAGGGTAACGAACGAAGCCAGGGATCAATATCTCTCAAGATGAAATCATACGTTTCATCACCGCGGCAATTCGGCGCCACCGACCAGACATATGAAACAACTTTTTCACTCGTGAATGCTTGGTGTAGTTTGCAAAACTGCCGGATATAGTCCATTGCGTGTGAAATCATTCTCCGCATATAGTTCTCTTGCATGTCCAACTCCGCCTTAACCCACTGCGGTGACTCTTCTTCACCAGCCCAAGCTGATCTGAGATCGTGTTCGGCTTCCCTCACTGCCTCAGGAACCAAGTTGGGGTGAACAAGATCATAAACGTTAGTTGGAACCCTTGGTGTTATATCCAGCAGATGCTGAGAATTGTACTCAGCTCGACCTATTCCATCGCCGAAGCTAGCTGCAATGACCAAATCATCCGAAGATGCCTGTTCAAACCACTCCATCCCGTGCAGATGGATTCCTGCTACCTCTGCGCCACCCCACGTTGCCGCGCGCTGAATGTTCCGCCAAAGCAATTCGGAATCGTACTGCACGTGAACGAACGACCAGTCGTATCTAAACGCAATACGCTTGGCGTACTCGACATCGCGCGAATTAGGCTTCCCCCAGGACACGCATCCGATCGAACAATGCAACGACGGCTCCAGGCGCTTAAGGACCCCCGCGACAACCCGACTATCTAAGCCACCACTCAACAACAGCCAAACCCGTCTGGTATCCTTGACGGCGTTCCATAACTCCTCTTCGAGAAGCTCACGCAATTTCTTTGCAAGCTCACCGGGTTCGACGTGTGTCTCTCCATGTGGAATCGCCTTCAACCTGGTGATCGTCCCGTCTCCGGAAAGTCTCGCGCGCCAAGGCATACGCTGGAGCTTTTGAACGAGCGTCCTGTTGCCCAAGACGTAATTACAGCAAAGAAGCTCCAAAATGGCGGTGGGGTCGACAGTACGCTCGGGCTCTGGGATCGAATTTATGATCTCAGCAGCGTTGTCGCCAACAACCACGCTACTGTCAACGAGAATCCAATAAGGACAAAATGCACCTATATGAGATGTTGTGATAGATTCGCTCCTGGCTAACCACCTTAGCATAGGGTTACTACCACTCCACGCTCAAGACTGCTTGTCCTTCAACGTCCCGACGGACTTCACTCACGTTTACCTTTGATGTCTGACGCTACGCGCAGATTAGTAAACTTCTTCTTTAAAGCAGACAAGATCTTACGGACAAATTTTTTAGGAGTCCACCTATTGGCTAGCTTCGAAGGAATAGGAACCTTTCGCACCCCCCAGTAGCTGACAGAACGATCCAAAGCAACTGCTTGTTCTGGAGAAAAGAGTTGCGCATACGAACCTGGATCTTTTCCGCTTAACAATGCAGTTGCAACCTCGCAAAATTCTTCGGCCCGCACGTCCGTGGTATGCCGATCTTGGAACAATTGCATCCCCGCCTTGGATACGCGGTCAATCTCGCCCGGATTCGCAAGATACCACATCGTCTTCTGCAGAAAATTATCATTGTCCACGGAAGCAAACGTTTCTCCATCCACCAACCCAAGAAACTCAGCACCACAAGGAGCATCACTCAATAGCAGAGACCGACAGGCAAGCGCTTCGTACAGTTTCATTATGGGGATGCGATACACACTGGTGCACGTTGCAAATATCTTAGACTGGTTGATCACCCTGGCGTACCGTTCGCCGACCAACACATTTTCTGTAGCAACATACCGGTAACCAGGATGATCTTGATGAAAGAAGTTTATGTCAGATCGCGTCGCAAAAACTCTGCGCATTAGATTGCGAAGTGGATAAATTCCCTCCGGCTGTAATGCACCCAAAAGCGTAACATCATAAATCTTGTCCGAGCAATAATCTCGATAAATCGCCGGGCAAATTGCTCGGGGCCAAGGAATAAACCTCACTGACGATCTAACCCGCCGACTAATAAAACGCACGAAAACTTCGTCGCGCACGAATGGAGGAGAGTATGTAGCAAGAGCAAACTCGAATTTGTTACCGAGCAGAATCCGATCCCACTCCTCTAGAGTGCAACTCCAGAGATCATTTATCCAGATTATCTTGGGAATATCGACCCTCTCCAGCCCCGTGGGAAAGATGCACATATCACCTTCTAACCCATAACGGACGATAGTAGCACTGTCCATCGGTTGGCCGAGTAAACGCCTGTCATTCACATAGCACAAGATTAAATCAGGCTGGTCACTTCCAAATGTTTCTTTGACTATGTCAGGGACAAAATTTGTGTTGTACTGGAAGCCGGGCCCGTAAATTACGCTGCCAGGTAGAGCATTGAGAATAGCTTGCTGTTCGTAGTACAAGGCCGGACAAGTCCAGTCTTTCAGGTTCGGGGACAGGATTAGAACTCGAGGCCTAGTTTGCACACTCCGCGCTTCAGTCATTTCGGGTCTCGTCTTCAGCACTAAGCACCGTCACTTTTGGCTCTGCCCAACATAGCGGAGAGTTAACTCCAGGTACATTGACTGCATGTCTCTTTTCAACCTCAAACCATCCGTAGTGACCATTGCTGTAAGGATTCGTGAACGAGGAATCAAACACGTGGAAGGTCAGCTTGTAGCGCCCAGTCGATAATTGGATCGGCTCGAAACGCAGAAGAATGCGCCACTGTCCGGGCTCTACGTCCACCACCTGGGTTGTTCCCAAACATATAAGACCGCGCTCGTTTATGAAGTTTACAAGCAACCGAACACTATCTCTAACATCGCTTGTTATAGTAGCCGCTACCGTAAGCGAATCTTCCGAGCGGAAAAGCTTTTTCGGAACGCCAGATGCATCTAGAACGTACATCCTGTCTACACGAATTTCGTCAGTACCGTATCCCGGGTACTTTTTTACCAACACTAGGCACTCAGGGTCATCTTGCACAGGCCTGGCGAAGCCATCGATTTCGGCTCCCTCTCTCAGCATCATCAATTCATACTTGGCAATGGCCTCTCTGACGTCTCCTTCATATACGACTTTGCCTTGTCTGAGAGCCAAGCCACGAGTGGCGACTCCTTCGACCGATTGCATATTGTGGCTGACCAAGATGAAGCTTACACCCTGTTTGCGCAGTTCAGTGAGCCGATTCAGGCACTTTCTTTGAAACTTTGCGTCCCCGACCGCCAGAACTTCATCCACAAGAAGAATGTCAGGCTCGCAGTGAGCAGCCACCGCGAAACCAAGCCTTACAAACATGCCACTTGAGTAGTACTTCACCGGTGTATCCAGGAAGTCGCCTATGTCTGCAAACTCAACTATGGCATCGAACTTCTTCTGGACCTCCTCCTTGGTCATACCAAGTATTGCGGCGTTAACAAATATGTTCTCACGGCCGGTGAGCATCGGATGAAAGCCCGCGCCTACGGCGATGAGCGCCCCCACCCGTCCGCGCACTGTCACCTTGCCTTTATCGGGCCAGAATATACCGTTGATCAACTGCAAAAGTGTAGTCTTCCCTGAACCGTTCGGGCCCACTAGCCCAACGCTTTCGCCGCGACGCATCTCAAACGAGACGTCGTCGACCGCCCAGAATTCGGCAGGGCGCAGGCGGTCGGGCTTTGAGCTCATCCGCAGCAGATTTCGAGTTATGTCCGTGACCGCATAGGCCATACTCCGCTTGATAGATTTGCAATACTTTTTAGAAACGTGCTCGACCGAAACCAGCACATCACTCTGCATAAACCTACACCCATGCTCGACTTCGTCTCCAGCCGCAGATCAGCACAGCGGCGAAAATGGCTAACTTATACCCTTTCAGCTATGCGCGTCTCGGTGAGATGAAAGATCGTGAGACACAATAGAAAAACAAGGAACGCAAACGCCGAAGCAGCGATATAGCCGGCAACGTTGTCGGAGTACCCTCGCAATACCAAATCCCGCGGTACTGAGACCAAGTAGTAGAGGGGATTGTAGTGTGTCAGCTTTCCAATGATCCCGGCCCGCGGCGCATACAACACAGGTGTTAGAAGTAGCAAGAACTGGATCAGTACCGGGATTGCTACTCCCACGTCCCGCAACACAGCGTTGAAAAGTGAGACTATGAACCCTAACCCCAACGTCAGCACAGCCATTGGAACTGCCAGCAGAGGCACTAGGACGATGAAGACGCTAGGGGTGACACGATATCCAATGAACAAGAACACAACTATCGCAAATTGGATTAAGAAGGCCAAAACTGAACTGCCAAGAGATGCAATCACCAGGGATTTCTTTGAGAAATTGATCTTGGCGATCATCGCGCCAGCTGCAACAAGCGAGTTTGCGCTTGAGGTCAAGCCTACCGAAAAGAGCTGCCACAAAGACATCCCTAAGACAGCATATATAGGGTACGGAGCGCGCACGTCCCCTAGGCGGAACACCTGGGATCTGCCAAGGATAACGAACGTCCCTATCATCAAGAGAGGATTTATAAAGAGCCAAAGCAGACCTGCGGCCGACTGCCTGTAAACCGCAAACAAATCCCTCCTGAGGATCTGCATTGTCAGCCAGCGGTTGTTCCAAACATCCTTGAAAACGTCCCTAAGTAAACCTCGGTAACCCTGTTTAAGGCAGTTGTCGGGCTCGTATACTACAACCTCACCAGTCGTCGATCTGCTCAACTAAGCGCGACCCTCCATGACTAAATACCATTCCGCCGTTTTTGCAATGCCGTCCTCAAGGGACCATTTTGCTCGAAATCCGAGTCGTTGTGCTGCCTTCTCGACAGACGCATCGGAGCATTTAACATCACCAGGCCGAGGAGGCGCATACTCCGGTTCGACCTGCGTACCCAGAACCCGCTGTATGACGCTCAGCAGCTCGTTTACGGAATGAGGACTCCCTGCTGCTATGTTGAAGTGCTCACCGACCACACCATCCGGTTCGACCAAACCAGCAGCAATCGTCGCCTCAACACAGTCATACACAAAAGTGAACTCGCGCGTCTGCTCACCGTCGCCGTAGATCACTGGACGCCTGCCAGACAATAAAGCTGAGAAGAAACGCGGAACCACCGCAGCGTACTGACTAGTGGGATCCTGACGGGGTCCGTAGACGTTGAAGTAGCGAAGGGATACGGTTTGCAGCCCGTACAGGGCGGCGAATTGTCTCACATAGGTCTCTGCTGCCAGTTTCGTATTTGCGTATGGAGACATCGGCATAGGATGCTGACTTTCCTCTCTCGGCAACTCCGGGTTCGCACCGTAGACTGAACTGGACGATGCGAAAACAAACCGCTCAACACCAGCGTCTCTAGCCGCGAGAAGCATATGTAGGGTGCCGGTAAGGTTCACTTCGTGCGTGGTAAGGGGATCAGCCACCGAACGTGGAACAGACCCTAGTGCGCCCAAGTGCCAGACTTTCTCCACGCCTACACAGGCATTTTTGCACTGCGCGAAGTCTCGCAGGTCAGATTCCAAAAACTCAATATCTTTCCGGACAGCACTCAGGTTTTCTATTTTACCTGTAGAGAGATTGTCCATCACGCGGACTTCATATCCCCGTCTCACGAGAGATTCCACCAGGTGAGATCCGATGAACCCGGCACCACCTGTAACCAAAACTTTCATCAAACAAACTCCTGCTGGGTCAAGGAATTACAGACGGATAATGTTGTCTTGCTTGTAATCAGCGAACGCATTTCTGGTATCGACAATTGCCTTTGCATGACGCGCTACCAAATCTTTGTTAAGTGTGGAGTGATCGGTAACCAACAATACGCAGTCGGCTGACGACACGGTTTCCGGAGTCAACTCTACAGACTTCAACTCGATTGTGCCGCGGCGATAGAGCGGAACGTAAGGGTCGTGGTAGCAGACCTCTGCTCCCTGTTTCTGCAACTGCTCAATTATGGCTAGAGCAGGCGACTCACGAAGGTCGTCGATATCGCGCTTATATGACACCCCAAGAATAAGGATCTTCGACTCTGAAAGCTTCTTGCCGGACATAGCCACTGCATCTTCCGCCAAACGTACCACGTGCACGGGCATACTTTGATTGATGCGTTCAGCCAGCTCAATGAAACTGATCTCACAACCCAGTTCTCGCGCTTTCCACGCCAAATAATGCGGGTCGATAGGAATACAGTGCCCGCCTACTCCCGGACCCGGGTAGAAAGCCATGAAACCGAATGGTTTGGACGCTGCAGCCTCTATTGCCTTCCATATGTTTACACCCATACGTTTGGCAATCAAAGCCAGCTCATTTACAAGCGCAATGTTGACTTGGCGAAAAGTATTCTCTATCAGTTTCGCCATTTCAGCGTCACGCGGCGAATCGAGGCGCACAACTTTATTCACGACTGAACCGTACAGAGCACAAGCAAGATCGCCCGCCCTTTCGCCCAAGCCTCCCACGACTTTCGGTGTATTTTCGATGTGATAGAGCTTGTTTCCCGGGTCGACACGCTCCGGAGAAAAAGCCACCTCAAAATCTTCGTGGAGCTTGCGCCCAGATGACTCCAAGATAGGAACCAGGAGCTCCTCAGTGGTTCCCGGATAGCTGGTACTCTCCAGAACAACCAAGCACGGCGGCTCAAAAACGCACGCTATGGTTTTCGCCGCGGACTCGATATAACTGAGATCTGGAGCACGATCAACAGTAAACGGCGTGGGAACACATATGATTATCGCGTCTGCTTTGCGAAGCGTTTCGGCGTCACTCGTGGGTTGGAAAGACCCCGAACTGAGCACCTCCGCGACAGCGTTCGATGGCACGTCGAGCACATACGACCGACCGGAGGCAAGTGCAGATATCTTATCGTTGTCGACGTCAAAGCCGATTACTTGGAAGCCTTTGCGAGCGAATGCCGTCGCCAAAGGTAGTCCCACGTACCCCAAACCGATAACGGCAACAGTGGCGGTGTTGTTCCTAATCTTCTCTAACGTATTGTCCCACGACCTGGTTTGCGAGCTGCCAACCGAACTCTTCAATTATGTCGCCTCCTGAGGTTACAACGCTTCTCCGCGACCGTCCCGTGCGTTGAGACGTCAGACCAAAACAAGGATGTCGAACTCGACCACTCCTGGAATTTGCTGTTGATTATACCACGTTACGACGAACCGCTCGGAACACGCAAGTTGCGTACAACACCCTGTGTGCTCCGATCCCAGCCCAAACGGACAGTGCGACGCATACGCGGCACTCACACATTCTTATCGGTAAGCAACCGCCAAAAGCATATACTTCACGTACGCCACGACAAGTTTCTTTATTGTCGAAAGAGTCTCGGAAACAAGAATCCTCGTAGCAGAATCGGAGGCGTCGTTTGGAAATCCGAAACCAAGGGGATATACTGCGAGTATCAGAACAGTCCTACGGCGTGATCAATACAGCGCGCTCACCGTCTACAGTTACCAGCGTACCGCTTACCGTCACATAGGCACCCTCTTCGTAGGCAGTGGTATTCCCAAGGATCTTGATGCCACGCAGACTGTTGTCTAACCTGATGTAGAAGCAATCGCCAAACTTGGCAGTTATAATCCCGCTGACGACCACTTGGGCACCGTCGGCTTGAGAAAATACGGAAGCCGCGGTGGGCAATTGGATAGAGGACACCTGCGACCACAAACCGATGTTGTTCTTTGCCATTACCAGCAAGTAAAGAATTCCGGACGGAAGCTTCGAAAACGTAGTTTCGGAGTCCTGAGTACTGAGCCAGCCGGTCACATTTGGGAACTCTCGCGATGTTCCCAAACCGTAAGCGTATTCACAAATCCCTGATTCCGGATCAGATGTTGTCCAGGCAGCGCGCAGCCGACCGTCATCCGTGTACCCGACGCTAAGTTGAGGCTGAGTGGGCGGCGTAGTGTCGCACGCGATAAAGCTGACGTCGGGACCCACGTATGAGCCGTCCGACCTCACGCCAAACACGCTGAAGTAGACGAAACCCGTTGGCGACGTGACAATATCGCCACCGAGACTCTGGCGGACGCCAGGCACAGTCTCCACATCACCAAAAGCTGAGCCGTCAGCCGGGCTCACCGGGCAAGCATGTGTGTCAAACCTAACTACAATTCGCGTCACTTGCGGATCGGAAGGCGTGTTCCACGAAACTACGTACTGACCGCAGACCGCTGCGACTTGAGTACCCGTTGGAGACTGACTGGGGTCCAACGGCTCAAAAGTCATCGACGCCCGGTCTAGGTAGAAAACCGAACTTGCGCTTGACTGCTGAAAGAACAACCCCACGTCAGGTGTGGTTGAGGGAATGAGTACGTAGATTTCCTTGTGTTCCCAAGAACCAACCTGGCTATTCTGCACAAGCTTGTAACGCACGGGCCAGGTGGAAGGATTACCGCTGCCGTAGGCAGACATACCCACGTATAAGCCTGCTGCGGATGAACCGGCAACAAGTTTTTGCCACCAACTGACTTTATACCTACCTGGTGCCAGCCAACTCCGCCACTGAACCTTACTGATTTGACCACTCGGGAATACCGCACACCGAGAATCGTCTATACCGCCCCGTTCCGCAATATAGGCCCCGCCGGTAAGACTCACCGGACCTACAGGGTTAAGCGACCCCGGCTTGACGACCTCCAAGTCGCCGTCGGACAGTCGGTTAACTGACGGATCGATAGCAGCGGAACACGCCTCATTTAAGGAGACCAGCCGTACCTTTCCTTGGTCCCGCAGATCCGCCAGGTAGTCGACAACGGTTTTGAGGACATCTGCACAGATGTCGCCGCTGTTCCGTCCGTTCACCTCCTGGATACCATGACCATAGAGTATGAAAACGCACCCCGGAGTCGCCGCAACAATATCCAACGTAGCAAGCACGGCGGCAAGACTAGGGCAACTACCCCTATCCAGACATATGTTCGGGCTAAAGCCGTAATGATGATAGACCCCTCCAATAGTCCACCCCCCGCCGATATATGCCATGCTTTGTGAGTAGTTCGCTTTTATGGCCATAGCGATCGGCAGGTTAAGCTTGGTGAAAGAATCAAGGTACGCCTCGTCCCTCCAAACTCCTGGTTGGATGAATGTTTTGCACGAAAACCCGGGCGCTCTGGCTTCTATTTCGGCTTTGCTATTGACTAGCTCCCGTATATAGTCCGACTGAGAAGCTTCCGGTTGATGGCGAACAGAATGGCTGGCAAGCTCACCGCCGGCCGAATTGATATAGCCTATCAACTCAGACCAGCTTAGCGGAGGCGGGTTCCAACGGTATTTGTTGCTCGCCCAGTCCGTAACAACAGCCCAGGTTATGGGGATGCGCTTCAGCTTGCAATAATCAAGGGCACTCATGCCGCCGAGCCCTTGGAATGGCTGACGCCATGAAGCCCTGCCGTCGTCAATGCGCAGAACCACCCTAGGCGTGTTATCGTAGGCAATGAAGGCAAATGCAGGTCCTGTTGCAACGATAACCGCCACGGTCGCGAGAAATGCTGCCGTAATCGCAACCTTGTGCAGCACGCAAACCTTTTTTCTCGCGTGTCCTATGCTGATGTGTTCACTGCGGGAACGCCGCACACTCATTCTGATCCGCAACTTACGCTTTTACCCCCGCCGCCCCATTGCTACCCACATTCAGGTTACCCTGCCAACTACTGGATGTCAACTGTTAGTCAATATTCTAAACATAGAGGGTGTTGTTTCCGCAGTCCAAGACTGCAGCAGACCTTACAACCAGATAATTCTTACAACAAAATAGAAAAAGCGCTGAGCTGAGATCTGAAATCGACATCAGTCACCTAACCGTTGCCTGGAATGATCGTGTTCCGGACTGTCCAGGCGGTACCGTGCCGATTACCCAAGAAACTGTGTTTGTAACCGGGTCGTATTTTCCGCCCGACTTTTCCGCACTTCCGAACACGTAGTTCATCTGCGCTGGAATCTGAGATCGTATCACCACATTGTGAGCTTCCTCTTGACCTGTGCACGTGTAATCGACGCTGATGGTAACGGTCTGTCCTGGTTTCACATTTTGAGCTGACGTCCGAACCCGCACCACAACCGTGCCAGTCTGTTTGAGAAAAACCCTGCCGCTGCAAGGAGGAAGCGTAATCTGCTCTCCCTTGATGATTTGTTGACCCAGCTCGTCCACGCCGTCGAACTCCGCCACGTAAGTGCGTGCGGTGTCCGGGTTGGCGTTGACAACTACTACCGACAAGACAGTTCCGTCGGTTGGGCGGCCGTACTTTCTTATTCTCATATACTCGTCCCCGTTGTAAGGCTGGTGTTCACCCAACGGCTCCCCCATCGTGAAAGTGAAACTGAGGTCCAATGGACACAACCCACTCAAACTCGCTGCACTCCAGCCGAACGTAGTCCATTCGTTTTGTGCCAACAGGTAGCTGCACAATGCAAAGCGCCGCCACCCGTCGGGACCAAAGGCGCTGTCATAGGTCGCTGCCGACAGATCTACGTAAGCGTGCAAGTACTTATACAGTCCGGGACTTAGCTGCTTTTGAGCTATTGCTTGATTCCACCGCTTGACTGCCTCCATGTTGCGGATACAAACCATCCAGAAACTCTTATCATAGACCATCTTACCGCCAATTGGGCGCACGAAAGACCATTCTTGAAATATATGCTTAACAGTGGTTTCGGGGGTGTTGGCCGAATACTCAGGACCCACATAAGGCTCAGTAGGCTGCCAGAAGGGGTCGAATATGGCACTGCCCGAGCCTGAGTTGAGATCGAAGCCACAGGCGTTACCCATGACCTCCAAACTCGCCGACCCAAACGCGCGACAAATCGTGCGCAGGAATTTCTGGATCGCCCAGACATCGAGCTGCGGGTAAAGCAAATTGCCGTTGGAATCCGTAACCTTGTTTGCAGGACTCAGGTTGTCTACGAAAACGCCGTCGGATTGGGCGGCATGTACGCGAGCGAGAGCGTTTGCAACCCAAGTACCACAATAGTCGTCCAACCATAACCGCGCCCAGTATTCTGAAGGCCACTCGGGACAAAACGCATACTCTCCCGGAACTTGCTCATTGCGCAGAAACAGCCACTCGGGGTGGTTAGCAACTGCGAAGTAGTAACCCACCGCACTGTTTGCAAAATAAGGGTCCTTGGCCCCCTGTTTGGTAGGTCGAGAATTCAGATATGTGAAGATCTTCAGGTTGGAGTTGAGCGACTTGAGGTGCTTCACCCACGCGTAGTCCGAGGCGAGACCCAAGACCACGTGGTCGCAATCGTAAGCTACCGAAAGACTATCCTGGACAGCTAGGTTATGGAAAACCCCTACCGTGTTAACCGCTCTGGTTTTGGTCAAAGGTTGCTGGCGAGTCTCGTAGTCTAATGAACCGAGGCGCTTTATGTAGAGATGCGCACCGTCAACAAAAACGCCTGGCCTTCGCCCCGGCGGGACTGGTCCCTCCACTACAACTTTTGCCGACACAAAAGACACGCTTTCATCAATGGTGGTTGTAACCTCCGCGGAAAAAGGGGTATCCGAGGGATTGAGACGTTTGGTTGTAACGCCGACGTTCGTCTGTATGGAGATGAAATAGCTCAAGCCGGATATTCCCTCATAATCGCTCATTCGGATGTGGTCAACAGCAAAAGTCACTTCGTCCCCAGGCGACAGGCCTCTTCTTAGTTTGGCAACGTAATGGCGCAAGCTTTCCAGTTCGATGTGACCTACCAAACCATCGGCCATGTCCTTCAGCGCAAGATACTGACAGTTTGTGCCGCCGATGCCGCCCTGGACCACATCGTAAATTATGTTCTTGCCCGGGTTTACGGTGCTGCCCGTGACACGCCTCCACCCCGAAGCGATCCGGTCACCAGCAACCGAGGCATCGACCCCGGTTCGATATGAATAAGTGCCTCTGCTTTCCGTGAAATAAAGCGAGTTGGACGCGAAGTCGTAGTCCGGGTTGTCAAAACTGGGCAACCGATAATAGGACTCCCACTCGCTGACTGGCGCAACTTGCTCAAAATCTCCAAGCCCATCCAGAAGATCTACGCGTACGGTAGCAGCAAAACAGGGAAAAATAGAAGTTACCAACAAAACCGCTAGACCCACCGTAATGCAGATGCCAAACCACACCCTATCCAATCCGCAGCCGCGCACACAGAGCATTCCTACAAGCGCACTCCTTTCCATCGTCTTGAAGCTGCCATAAGAAGACTGGAGCGGAATCGCTCCTTTATTGGTTATGCCATACGAACCATTAGCGGTACGAAACAAATGCGCTTGGGGTTTAACAGTCTCGCCCAGTCTGGCGGCGCGATTCGAAGTTAGCAGGCACGCTTCACTAAATCAACCAACACGACAACCAGAGCCTTCTTGTCGCGGCGGCTGCTTAGGGCGATTGGTGTTAAAGCGCGAGCACACATAACATTTGGACGCACACTGCGCCGTCGGATGCTTACCTACGGATGGATTCAAGAACGAGGACTCGAAACGCTGGACCGAATGTTCACCGAATCGACCTGCTCTAACTCCCTGGAAGATGCAAAAACAACGGACTTGACAGCTTCGAGCCACCCGTGGCCAAACTGAACATCGGGTTCCAAGTAGTTCCCCTCCGCCCATTCGTTCCACGATTTCACGAAGACTAGCCTGTGTTCCCATTCGCGACCAACAACGCATTGGGCCGCGTCCAACAAGTGCCACCGAAAAGCTTCTGGGCAACAACCTGTGAGCACCGTACCACGTATGTTGTGTCGAGGGGTGCTATCCCAGTTGGACAATGCGCATGGGTAGACGTTATGCGGCAACGGTTTTGGTTCAAAAGCGTGAGCGACTAGCGCGGCATAGCTTTCGATGCAAGGCCGCCGCAGAAAAAGCCGGATGCGCTCCTTTAGGGTTCTCTTGTTCACGAGTTTGGCATGTTTCTCGCCAAACCTGCTTTCTGGAGACTGCCCTGTCACCGTTATGCATCCGTCAAGCCCATAATCTTCCGGCCGCCAAGGACTCTTGTTCCACGGACTGCAACACATCCCCAATATGAACAAACCCTCTAGCCCAGCTTTAACCGCCAGATCCCGCCAAAGGTCGGTGAACTCGACAGGGTCAGGAATGAAGGAAGGCCGGAATATTACGAACAGCGGTTTGCCGTCAACCCTAATGTACCGCGGATCACGGAATGCGGGAAGCAAAGCCTGAAAGTGGGCAATGTAGTCTTCTTTGCCTGGATAAGTTTGCTCGAGAAACACCTTCTCCGGCAAGCCAATCCACGCCGCATTCCAAGAATGGTTTGCCCACGCCAAGCAAAATGGGAAGTCCGGTTGCCCCGACTGCAGCACCTCGTTAAAGGGCCTCTCCAGCAAACGCCGCCCGGCAAACCAATAATGCCAATAACAGAAACCCTCTATGCCGTAATGTCGAGCTAACTCAGCCTGTGCAATCCTAGTTTCTGGCACCCTTAGATCGTAATATCCCAAGTCGGCTGGAAATTTCGGCTGAACGTGACCGCGAAACAACGGTTTTGCCCTGGTTACGTGCACCCATTCGGTGAATCCCTTGCCCCACCACTCGTCGTTCTCCGGAATAGGATGGTACTGTGGAAGGTAGAGGGCTATAGCACGTATCAATCGGTTTGCCTCAGACACTTGTTTCGAACCTCCGAATGCTACCGCGGTACTAATAGGACTCCATGCGAGTTCAAGAACTTTTAGGACGTTCGTCTTGGGCTCCAGCAGACGACAATACCGCTTTGTATATCTGGAGTGTTCTCTGCGCCATTTGTGCTGTACTGTACTCCAGAGCTACCCGTCGGCCGTTTGACCGCTTCGCCGATTGTAACACACGGAGAACAGCTTCCGCCATCGATTCCGCATTCCTATCGCATATATAACAGTTTTCCACACCTTCAATGACTTCGCGCACGTCGCCGACATCTACCGACACTACAGGCAGATTGCACGCTAAAGCTTCCTTTATGACAACTGGCGCCCCCTCGCTTTCAGATGCAAAGACAAACACGTCCGCGGCATTCATATAGACCGGTACTTGCTCATGCGGAACCGCGCTGGCAATTACGAGGTCGGTATCGCCTCGACGCGACGCAACTATGGCGTGAGCCTCCTTAATTATGTCTAGACGCTTACCAGGGGATTCACGTCCAACGTAAAGCATCTTCTTACGCGAAGTCTCCCAACCCAGAATCCGTCTGGCTTCTGTCTGATCCATAGGTTTGAATAGCTCCACGTCAACGCCGCACGGGAGTAAGTATGTGTCGGTTAACCCTATCCTTTGCTGGTTCTGCTTGGAAGTTATTGTCACAGCGTCCACTAAGGGATAAAGACGACGCAGGAACCATCCTTCGTGCCCCTTGGTATCGGAGCCGTGAGACGTAACCACAACCGGCAGCGCAAATTGCATCCTCGCTATCCAGCCACTGTGGACATAGTGGGCGTGAATCAGATCGTAAGATTTGGCCCTAATCATACGCCACAGGCGAAAAACTGCCAGCAGGTAGTTCCATTTGCTGGAGTTGTCGATTGCCAACACGTCAACTTCAACCCCTATGGACCTCAGCGCATCAACCGACTCGCGAACGAAAATACCCTGGTAGGGCTTTCGTTCAGACGGATACATATTGGTTACAACCAATACGCGCATCACCAATCGCGGATCGCCTGGGGACGAGTCAGGCTGGGAATGCGTGCACCATTACCATCTCGGAACACGTCCCACCCCAACATAAGAAATCCCATGCTTGGATACCTCGTCTGGATCCC
Source organism: Armatimonadota bacterium (assembly GCA_029907315.1). Taxonomy (GTDB): domain Bacteria; phylum Armatimonadota; class UBA5829; order UBA5829; family UBA5829; genus CALJES01. The sequence continues at coordinate 17,464 of JARYME010000057.1, forward strand.
AAAGGTTCCTACCGTCGACCACACACCTGAGACCTGCCTTGGCTAGTCGAGCAAAGTCAAGATCACGGTATGCGTCGTGGGCGGTATTCAATACGATTATTTCATTGCCCTCGATTTCACCCGGCTCTAGTCCAAGTTTGCGTATCTCTTCATCTGTATACAAGGGATCGTGGACCGTAACTTCTGCACCGCGCTGGTTGAGTTCCGTAACGAGGGTAAACGCAGGCGAGTAAGCACTTTCCTTGACCTGGGGCCGAAAACTGACGCCCAAGACTATACACTTCTTGCCTTTGACGTTGCCTATTTTGTCGAGCACCTTCCTAGGCTGAGAGACATTGATTTTGCGCGCGAGTTCAGCAAGCTCAACTGGAATGCCTCGAGTTCTTGCCTCGTTTATCAAGAAGTAGGGATAAACCGGAGTACAGTGTCCGCCGACACCTATTCCAGGCAGCAAAAGATTTGACTCGCCATCTGTATTCGCCGCAGCCCTTATCGGTTCGAAGTCCAAGCCCATACGTTCGGCAAATAAGGCGAGTTCATTGGCAAGCGCAATGTTCACGTCCCGATAGATCATGCCTGCCAACTTCACCAGCTCCGCTGCTTCGAGGCTGCCTACGTTTATCACCGGTGCTCCCAAGTATTTGGAATAGAACTCCTCGGCCCTCGCCGCTGATGCCGGAGTGATACCTCCAACGATTTTCGGGTTCTTGAAAAGATGCGCGAGCACGTAGAGGCTTTTGACCCGTTCGGGAGAGAACACGAGATCGTAGTCAACGCCAGCACGCAATCCGCCTTTGTCTATGATTCCGCCTAGGCGTCTGGTACCGCCGACAGGTAGGGTTGTCTCAAAGGAAATCATAGATCCCGGTTTCAAGCTTCTGGACGCGATCTCAGCTACCTGGTCAATTATGGTCAGGTCAGCCTCTCGCGCATCCGAGAGCATCACCGGCACAATTACCACGACCACCTCACTTTGAGCTATGGCGGATGCGGTGTCGGTTGTGGCCTTGAGGACGCCCTTCTTAACGCCTTCTGCCAAGAGTTCGTCTACGCCCGGTTCTTCAAAGGGACAAACACCCGCATTAATGCTTGCTACCTTTGCAGAATCCACATCGCAAACTGTAACCTCCGCACCTCTCGAAGCAAACACACAAGCAAGCGGAAGACCCATCTTGCCCCCGCCCACAACTGTTACTTTCATAACAACCAACCTCCACTGCGCCAGACAAAAACCTTGTGCTTTCGCATCGACCATTCGACGGCTGGATACCTATGCCCGCGTTAAGCGAACACTTCTGCCGCCTAGCCCAAACCGGTTAACCTCTCGACCAACTCAACATACTTGATCTTCTCGCAGTCCCAATTCCATTTTTCCGCCAGCGCCATGCCTCTGCGCGACATGCTCCTGCGCAGGTCTGGATTGTGATAAAGCTCCACCACAGCATTGACAAACGACTCAACGCTACCGGGCTCCACAAACCGAACCGTATCCTGCGAATAATAGTTCTCAGAAGTTCGAGTGCGTGAAACGACCGTGGGAAGACCGCACGTAACATACTCGACAACCTTGTTCGTAAAACACAGGTCGGTGTGCGGATCCTTGAGCAGCACCGAAACTCCTAAGTCCGATTCTTGAATGAGCTTCGGAATCTCCGTCCAAGGTACTGCGCCGCGAAAATCCACACAGTCCGCGACGCCAAGATCTCGGGCGAGCTGCTTTAATTCTTCAAGCTGGTCGCCAGAACCCACAACACAAAGCGACACCCCGGGAATAAGCTTCTTTAGAACCGGCATTGCTTCGACAGCAACCCTAACTCCATACCGAGCGGCAACAGTACCCGTGTAAAGCAGCCGGAAACCGTTTCTGTTGGTGAACCTTTGATCCTCCGCGATTTGACCAAGTTTGACAAAACTTGCGTTGGGCATATTCATCACGACCGATATCTCGACGCCTGGTAAGAGATCGCTGAGCAAGCGGCGCATTTCGTCAGAAACGGTCACCACGGCATCAGCAAAATGCATGCTCCGTTTCAATTGCCATCTGAGAAAGCGTATGATAGGTGAACTATCGGAAAAACCGTATTTGGACTGAAAGAGCTCAGGCATCGGATCATGAACGTCAAGGAGCACTTTGCTTCCCAGCAGCTTCGGCAATAATGCCGCAAAGACAAGGAAGTCGGGCATGTTATTTACGTGAATTAGCCGATAGCGCTTGCCCAACCTAGCAGTCAGAACAAATGCTGTCATCACGAAGAATGCAACGTACTCGAACAGATAGCGAAACACAGATCCCCGCTTGCGTGCCAACGGCAGGCGAAGAACACGCACATTATTAACCGAGTCTCTTCTTGGCTTGCCCTCCTCGTGCAGACATATGACGTCAACTTCCCAACCCGCCTCAGCCAATGCTTCGGCTTCGCGTCTCACACGCGGGTCGGTCAGATAAGGACCATGAAGTAAGTGGCATGCTCTTTTTGCACGCGTCATCTATTCCGTACTCGAAGACGCCGCTGTACGTGTTTCTTCCAACACCCGTCTGTAAACCTCGAGTGTCTGCGCGGCGACAACCTCCTTTCGAAAACGATCCCGCGCCGCTAGCTTTGCACGACTGCCCATCTCAGCGGCCAGTGACGGATTCGATAACAGGCGGTCGCATCGATCGGCAAAAGCCTCTTCATCCCCAGGCGAAACCAGGTAACCCGTTGCACCGTCCACAATGAAATCAGATGGTCCCCCGCAATCCGTGCCGACCAACGTATTTCCAGCAGCCATCCCTTGTGCCAGAGCCAATGAAAAAGTCTCGTGCCAGGAAAACGTGCAAACGATACCAGCGGATGCGTATTGATGAACCAGTGCCGTTTGGTCGACCTGGCCCAAAAAGTACACACTCCCTTGTAAACCTTGAGTTCGAACGCACTCGAGAACATTCCGATAGTACGCCTCGTCGCGCACGGGACCTGCAATCACAAGTTCGGCATTTGGATGTGCTTTCTTTACCCTGCCAAATGCTCGAACCAAGCCCAATGTATTCTTCAATTTCCCAATGGAACCTACTTGGAGCAAACGACAGCTACTCGGACAAACAGTTACGTCAAAGTAGCAGTCGTCCACAGCATTCGGTACAACCGTTATCCTGCGCGCCAGAGACGCATACACATTCCGAACGTAACTACTTACCGCTATGCACTCGTCGGCTGTGACAATCGCTTTACGGAGGAGATAGCCCAGCAGTTTGACACTGAGTTTGTCGGATACACCCTTGGGAGAATAATGTTCTTCCCGGCTCACCACAGCGTGAATTGTATGCACTGTAGGATAGTTGGCTTTTACACTCGCAAGCGTACCCCAAGCTGCGTGGCTGTGGACAATATCCGGGTTGATGCTCTCTATCAAGCGGCGCAAGCGATAGACATTTAGCAGCACATTCGGGATCAGACGGATTTTGGGATTGGGAACATAGTGCACGAGGACTCGACCGTCCTCACACGAAACAGGGTTGCTTAGCGCCTTTGTATCGCACAGGACTGAGACCTGCACGTTTTCCAGAGAGCTGAGTCCCTTCGCAAGATAGTAGGCAGCCGCCTCCACTCCGCCTTTTATTTGAACCGGGTTCAACAGCGGATACGGCGAAACGATAAGAACTCTCACATATGTACACCTTTGACGATCCCAGCCTAACGCGCAGGAACAAACACGGCGGCACCGGCAGTTTCCCTAGCCTGAACAGGCTGTTCAGCCACACTCAGCTGCCTGGAACGCACAACAAGAGCCGCATAGGTAAAAAGGAGGTAGTACAAATACGGATTATAGCGAAGCTGAGTAAATGCCGCCGCAATAAAGACCGCCACTGAGAATGCAGCCGCTGTACTCGCCAAGTTGGCACCAAGCAAATCATCTCGGGACAGCTCGTTGCGAACACGCAGGAAAAGCCACGCGAAACCTATCAGCGCGCCATAGTAAAGCAAGAACCCGAATATACCGCGCTCGCCCAACACAACAAGATAGTCGTTATCCGGGTAGTAATACGGTTTGCCGTGTCGTCCGCCAGGATGTTTCCACGAACTTACGTATCTGAATAGGAGCGACTGATCGCGCAGGTCGCCGGCTCCAAACCAGAAGTGATCTTTCGCTATGTTCCACGCAGTGCGCGACATTGCGAGACGTCCGTAGTAGTTCTCTGGATCAGTGATCCTAGTGAAGAACTCTTGTATTCCCAAAAGCGTCGGTAGCATGGCTATGAAAACGCCTGCCAATGCTGCCAAATACGCTATGTAGTACGCTCGGCGTCCCCGCCCTATAGCCACCATGACAAGCAAAGCGATAACGAAGGCCGCGTATGAGGTGCGGGTATACGTGAAGAACAACGCTGCAGTCATAAACCCTGCCAAAGCATACCAGAACACAACTCTGGTGAAGCGCCTTGCGAAACCGGCAACATGTAAGGTCATCAAGATGCAAGCGCACAACACTATGCCCGGCGGAAGCTGACCATCTGAGGGGCCAATGGCTCGA
>JARYME010000058.1 GCA_029907315.1 Armatimonadota bacterium
ATAAGGTACGGAACGCTGAACGTCATGCTGCTAGTGTTGTCTTTCTGTCGGACTTCGCCGTTCACTCGCAACTCGATATCAAGTTCCAGAGGGAGGCTGATCTCATCCGTCAGCACCAACCACGGTCCCATTGGGCAGAAAGTGTCTATTCCTTTGCTCCGCAGCCAGGGATGGGCATTGGAAAGATCCTTCTTTTGTAGGTCTCGGGCTGTGACGTCGTTTAGGCACGTGTATCCGGCGATGTAATCAACTGCTTCTTCTTCCGGTATATTCGAACCCTGCTTGCCTATTACGACTGCCAGTTCAGCTTCTGGGTCGACCCTTGTTAGCCATTTCTTGTAGATGACATCGTCGTCTGGACCGACGACGCTTGTAGGTGCCTTGCCGAACACTATGGGCTCTTCGGGAACGTCCACTCCGCTTTCTCGAGCGTGCGCCGGATAGTTTCTGCCAAGCGCGTATATCGCCCGAGGTCTAGGAATGGGGGCTAGCAGCTTGAAGTCGTCGGCATCCGACAAGAGTTCCAGTAGTCCTTTCTCCTTAACAAATGTATCGATTCCTTTCAGAAATTCCGGATCCCAAGCTCCACTGTCGAGCAGCTCGAGCATGCTGTCTGCAATGTAGACATATTCGTTTGTAGCAATCGCGTAGAGCGTCATCGCTCGAGACAGATCATAAGGACCGCCCAATTCGTCTTGCCAAACACCAATGCACTCTGTTCCGTCACTGCGGCGGTAGCTTACAAGTTTCATTCATTCCTCCTCAATCGCGATTACTCTTGCTTCAGCGCTATATGTATCTTCTAGCTTCAGCGGTAGAGCGACGAGTCGCACGATGCTGAGCCTTATTTGCCCAATACCGCTGATACAATGAATCAGGACACAACCGTTGTGCAGCAGCAGATCCGATGCTGCCGTCGTGATAGGAAAATCTGCTGCGATTGTGCGTACTCCGCCTTCCAACAAATATGAGGCTGCATCTACCTCGAGAACAGGTGTGCTCTTTTGACGACCGCTGATTATGCCGTCGCACCAGTCCGAGCGCAATATGCATCCGGCTATGCCGCTAACTCCTGTGCGCGCCGTCATTCTTCGTGTGATGACGCCCTCGTTCAATGAATCGCGAACGTCTATGACCGTCGCCAGTGTTACGAGTCGTTCCAGAGGTATCAGGTGCACCGGTTGTGCTGAGCGAACCACCACCGGTGCCAGTGTCTCGACGGTTGATCTGCGGCTTATGGAATGCGTTAGATCGATGAGTCTCATACGTGAAAAGAGAATTGTGCCGGCTCGCAGCCGTACAGCTCTTCAACGACCGAATCTATCGCAGCTCGCACGCATTCCAGCTGCTTGGTTCCGTTTGGACTGGGCGACCTCCGGTTCTTTTGGGACAAGTCTACTGCCAACCGTCCCAGATAGGCAAGTATGTCGTGAACGACGTCCGACATCTCGGGGTTGGACACCAGGCATGAACGCGCGAAATCCCTCAGCTCAGGAAAGTGCGCCTTTTCGTCGGCGCGCAGGCACTCGGTTTCAAATATCGAAATAGCACGAGATACTTCATCCCTCCGCTTGCGCTGCGGAGTCGTAAAAGCAATCCTCCGAATCGGCAGAGCGCGTAGATCCTCGATTTCTATTTGCGGTTGCACCAGCTTATACCCTGTAGCCGTGCGCTTGATGTATTCGCTCATAACCTGCGAGTTCAGTAGGCACAGCAAGTACAAATGTCCCATCCCAGTTGAGTCGAGCTCTATTGCGTATACCGATTGTGGGAACACGTACCCCTGGTGGTTGCCATGCACTTCGTCCAGAGCTGCAATGATTTTGCCCGCACTCTTTTGCATCAGGATCTTAGTTCTTCTGTAGCGGGCGAGTGGTTTTCGGATTTGATCGTTAGCTATCCAAAACCCTTCCCACACTATCTCGTAAGGTCGAATGCTCTGACCGCCCTTGAGTATGGGCATGTCGCCGACGCGAGAGACAATTGCCGATTTGCCGATCTCCTCGCCTCTATATATAGCGCGCACATTGAGCTTATGCAGCGGTACGAAGGGCGTTTGGTAGTGGTCCAATGCGAGCGATGGTCCGTGGATCCGTCGTATGGTTTCAACAAATGGGTCTTCCTCGAGAAGATACAAAAATTCGCAGCGTGGCTGAGCGAGGACGACTGATCGTGATACCATCTTGGCGAGACTGCCTGCCGTCGTAATCGGCTCACTTGAGAATGCCTGTGTCTGAGAGATCTTTTCAATCCTCGATACCGTAAAATACTGCTCCTTGGGAGGTTCATTGCGCGCAGTGACAACGGCATTTGCTACTCCGGCGCCCTGAAAAGCTCCAAGAATATGCAGGATCGATTCTATGTTCCACTCGCGGGCCAGCGTCCGCCTCAGTTTCTCTGCGTTTGCACGTATCAGCACGGGATCGGGCAGCACCATAGAGAGTACCCCGCCGTGCCTTACGAGTTCCCTGTCAAGAACCATCGAGAGAAACAGCAAATAAGTATCAACTTGACCTTGCTGCCCAATCAGTTTTGCCCTGAAGTCGATACCATTCTTTGATGAAACATAGGGCGGGTTCCCCACTACGGCATCGAAGGACGACCTCTCGCTGCGGCTGTCGGCTTCAGGCTCAGCTGTTGGGATCTCGCCTGACAACGCGTCTCCGCATATCAGATGGCGTTTTAGAGAGTCCGCTATTCCGTCCGCAAAGCCCGCAGCAGCCCAGACAGCGAACCTGCTTATATCCACCGCATCCGGATCGATGTCCACCCCGTATACGCAATCTCGCGCGGTGTGAGCTTTTAGGTGTTCGTTGTTCGAGGATTGTCCAAGCAGCTCCGTCAAATGGACCAGAAAAGCCCCACATCCCATGGCAGGGTCCAGAACCTTTATGTTCACTCCAGTGGGACTAAGCAAATCCACCGACAACAGGTTCAAAACGGTCCTCACAACATACTCGACAAGCGGCCGTGGTGTGAAGTAGATGCCGCGTCTCTTGCGCGTTACAGTGTATTTCGTCTTGGTGCTCTCCGTGCGAGCACCAAGGTAGTCAAGCAGTGATTCATACAAACAGCCGATCCAGTGGAGAGGCATCGTCTCGAAAAAGATCCGGTGCAACGATGCTTCCTCGGGGCTTAGCAGTGCTCGGGCAACGCCAGAAAACACGGTCGGATCAGCAGGGTACGGGTTGGGGTCCAAGAGATCAATGCCGGTGGCACGTGCAACCTTGGTGCACGACTGGTCAAACGCGTCGGCCAGCTCCGTGCCTCCGCCAACGGCTGCGGATCGAACAGCATCGGCTGCGGTGACAATGTCGCGATAGCAGTGCCGTTCGGCCGGCATTCTAGTGTCGGCTAAAAGCACAGCCAGAGCACGGAACATTACACGCACTGTGCGCCTACGCTCATCCGATGAAGAGCCTGCGCACAAATTGTGCACGACCTCTCTGCAGCGCCTTGTTATTCGGTCGAGCTGCTTTCTTTCATCCGTAGCCGATTTTGTCTGCTCCGCCATTTTTCATGTCTAACGCTTATAACCAAGTGACAGCCGTTCCTTCGCATCAGACCGACAAACAGGTATTCCGCACAGCGCGGTGCTCCTCGTTGAGACGGCATATCGTAAGTGAGAGCAAGTTAGACAAGTGGCTCTCTAGGTCTTGTGCTGTGCAACCGCAAGGCGCAGGTGTCGCCGGGATGAACGGGAGGTCATGCCTATGAGAATACCCGAAGCCAAGCAATATCTGGGCAAACGTTGCAAGGTTACGTATGTCGACCGGCACGGAGGCGAGGTAACCAGGAACTTACGTGTTGAAGACGTGACGTATGTGCCGCTCTACGGTGCTTACCTGATAGGGGATGTTGAAGACATATACCTCGATCGTGTGACAGGCATAAGCGTGCTCGAGTAGGTCCCTTCCCTTTCGGACCTCCCAGCCGAAGCGGGCTCTGTTTCGCGGCGTGTGAGAAGCGCTTCGAAAGAGGGCCCGCAAATTATGTACCTGTAATAGCAAGTCGTTCTACCGGATTTATTCCTTCGGCGGCAGGAACCTGGTCGGCTGCGGCTAACAGATAAGTGAGGCACACAAACGGTGCGCGGCTGCGCTCCGTTCATAAACAAGAACTTAGGGAGGAGTCCGGTTAGGTTGGATAGGATCAGATTCGGAATTATAGGTTGTGGTGTAATCGCGCCTTGGCACGCACGGTCGATTGTCAATATCGAAGAGGCTGAGCTTGTCGCTTGCTGCGACGTCATTCGCGAGCGCGCCGAAAAACTCGCCGAAGAGTTCGGCGCCACTAAGGTTTACACGGATTACAGAGAGCTCCTTGCCGACTCGGATATCGACGCGGTCTGCATTTGCACTCCGAGCGGGCTGCACGGTCCAATAGCCATCGACGCCGCTCATGCCGGCAAACACATAATGTGCGAGAAGCCAATCGAGATAACCCTACCCAAGATCGATGCGATGATAAAGGCGTGCAGAGAAGCACGCGTCAAATTGGGCGTAATCTTCCAGCGCCGAACTTCGCCGGTTTGGCACAAGATCAAAGAAACCATCGAAGCCGGCAAACTTGGAAAAATGGTGCTCGGTGACGCCTATTTGAAGTACTACCGCTCCCAGGAGTACTACGACAGCGGCGACTGGCGCGGCACGTGGGAACTCGACGGCGGCGGTGCGCTTATGAACCAGGGCGTGCATATGGTTGATATACTGCGCTGGGTCATGGGACCCGTTGAAAGCGTCTACGCTTTAGCTGATCACTTGGTGCGCAAGATAGAGGTCGAGGACACGGCGTGCGCTGTTATCAAGTGGAAGAGCGGAGCGTTTGGAGTGCTTCAAGGTACCACTTCCGTAACCCCTGGAATGCCGCACAGACTGGAGTTCCACGGTGAACTGGGTAGTATCCTGACCGAAGGTGAGCGCATAGTGAAGTGGGCTGTTCCGGGAGAGGACGAGCCGAACTTGGAGCAAGAAGTGCGAATCGGGTCGTCGGAAGCCGATCCCAAGGCAATCGCTGTTGAAGGGCATCGTATTCAAATCCGTGATCTCTGCTACGCCATCAGAGAAGACCGCGACCCAATGGTAACGGGCGAGGAGGCCAGGAATGCCGTCGAAGTTATACTGGCTGTGTACGAGTCCGCCAGGACCGGCAAGCCTGTTCGGTTTGAGACCTGAGAGGCAAATGCCAAAATGGCACGTTCCTTGAGCACAAATCGCGCCTCACAGAACAGAAAGACCTCCGCAAAGCCGGAGAGTTTGGCAGAACGCGCATCGTTTCTGGCTCAACAGGGACGCTACGACGAAGCTCTTCAGAAGGTTGCAGAGGCGATGCGGCTAGCACCCAACAATCCCTGGTTCAGCTTGCAGCTTGCAGACATTTACAAAGCGCAGCGTCGGATTGAGCCTGCAATAGAGGCGATGAAACACGCGGTTGAGCTTGATCCCACCAACTGTCGGGCGAACGAACTACTCCTACGCACCTTGCTGGACCTAGGCAGGTACGATGAAGCTATAGCAGGAAGCTATAGGCTGCTGGGGTGCTCACCGCGCAGCGTATTGGCTAGGGATGTGCTCGCAATTGCTTATCTCGAGAGCGGCCGAATCGACAAGGCCCTTGAAGTAGTGGACCAACTCATCCGGATCGATCCAACGAACGCCGCGCATTATTTCAAGAAGGGTATCCTGCTTCGACAAAAGGGATTTTTCGCCGAAGCAATGGATTTCTTTTGTCGCGTCCTCGACATGGATGCAGAAGACGAACTCGCGGAAGAAGCAGTTAACGCTATTACCGAACTTGACAGCTATCAGATCAAGCAGATTCTTACACTGGCCGAAGAAGATCCGGTGTTCAGAGCCAAGTTTTCTCTAGATCGCGAGGCGGCGGTCGAAGAGAAAGGCTTTCATCTTAGCCCCGTCGGTATCCGCGCTCTGAGGAGTATTGACATAAGCCGCTTGGAGAGGAACGTTTGGAGTCCTCTTTATCACTAGGTACACCAGGCTTGCTCCATTGCCGTTCGATCCGGTGAATCGGTTACGAGGGGGAGAATAATGGGGTGCACTAGGAGTCCCCTAGCAGCACTGGGTTATTTGCTTCTGGCGGTGGGGGCACTTGTCGTAGTGGTCAAAATAGTACTCTGGGCAATCCGCGTACTTGCGGTACTGTTGGCGGCGTTAGTCACTCTTGTTCTGGTGGTAGCGGTCGGCTGGTCTGTCTACCTGGTGCTTAGAGTGTTGGTAAAGGCCTCGCGATAAATCGTGTATGCTTCGGCGTTTGCGGCGATAGTTCGCGGCGAAACTATAATTGGAACTCGAGAGACCTATATTTCGTCTGCCGTCGTTTCCTCGCCGGCTTCTTTCTCGATCACTGCACTCGTTGCAGTAGCAGTCTCGCGCGGTGCAAGACGACTCGCTATCGAGCGAGCACTCTCTGTCTTGTAAGGATCCACTTCGCGCAGAAGCGCAAGATAGTAGCTTACATAGTCACCGAAGTACATGCCGTAGATCAACCGTTCGGCATTGTTCGCACCTTTCATTTCTAGATCGATGCGAGTGAACTTGGACAGTACTTCTGAGCTTGCCTGACGGATAGTTTCATTCTCAGTCGTCCAGTCGAGCTCGTCGACCAGGTACACGAAAGCTGGCTCGCAGGTATCGGACGCAAGCTGCTCCCATGCGCAAACTTGTCCGTCTGCGAGATCATTGAAGCTACAGGTAAGCGCACACTGTTTTGCATTCGCGCTTATCTCGCTCACCCATCGCCTACCCACAAGCGCTCGGTAGTCCGAACCGCCGATCACCACAGGAACCTTTCCGAAAAGCATTTCAGCAACCTGCTTGGCTTGGTTCCGAGCTGTTGGGACTTCGAAGCGCAGGAACTCCCGAGCGTTCTTGGCAAGCAAAATTGCCGCGGATGCTTTTTGGTCCGATGTTGAGGCAAGTCCCATTGCCTGTGCAGCTGCGATTGGCGCCAACGCCATATACACGAGCCCGAACCTAGAAGGCTGACCTGCCGGAATACTCAAGACGCGAGCAGAACCTGCCGCGCTTTCGCGCAGCTTGCCGCCACTGGTTACGCACACTACATGTGCGCCCCTTTCCTGGGCGGCTTTGTAGGCGCGCAGCGACGTTGGTGTGTTCCCCAGATAGTCGATTATGAACACCACCGATTGCTCATTTACGCAAGCCGGGATAGTTGCTGTGTGCTCTGTGAGCACGGGTACTTCAACGTCGTCTGCCAGCACCTCTGCCACAACATCAGCTGCAAAGCCCGAATCGCCCACACCAACTAACAAGAGCACATTGGGCTTGATGGCGAAGCGTTCGACCGCGAGGCTTCGACCAATTGCCAAAGCCGTCTCACAATGTTCGGGCATGTCGTGCAGCAGTCGAAACACGTTCCGACTGTCCAGCGATTGGACTCGTTCTAGACTGTCGAGAACTGCCATGGGCTCACCTTTAGTCATCCTGTTTTCCCACTGCAGCGTAATAGACTATTCTGCCACGAACGGCAGTAACGCCATCTCGCGAGCTCTCTTTATCGCTCTTGCGAGTGCTCGTTGGTGCAAGGCGCAGGTTCCTGTCTGTCTGCGCGGTATAATCTTTCCTCTATCGGTTATGAACCTGCGTAGTCTGCTCACGTTTTTGTAATCGATGTATTCGATTTTTTCTACACAGAACGCACAGACTTTGCGTCGGACTCTTCTATAGTATTTTGCCGCTGCCTGCTTGTCTTTCGATGAATCGGCAGATTTCTTCGATGCCGTCATTATCACACCTCTACCATGCTGTAAGTCGGATTTGCTGGCAAACCTAATGTCTCCGATCGGTGTAGTTATTCTTCCGCGAACGGATCATAGTCCATATCGGTTTCTGCGACTTCTTCTATAGGCTCCACAGCGAGATCTTCCGCTGCACTGACCGGTGTGGGCTGTTCAATCTGAGCATCTTTGGGCCTATCGAGAAACTGTATCTGATCTGCCACCACTTCGGCTTTGGATCTTCTCTGGCCATCAGCCTGAACCCAAGAACGGATCTGCAGCCTACCGTGAACGCCTACGAGCCGCCCTTTACCCAAGTAGTTTGCTACAAGTTCGGCCTGTTGCCGCCACGCAACTACGTCTATGAAATCGGTCTGTTGTTCACCTGTTTCAGACCGCCCTCTACGGTCTACCGCGATACGGAAACTGCACACGGCGATCCCTGATGGGGTATATTTAAGCTCAGGATCCGCCACCAACCTGCCAATGAGCACCACTATGTTCATAGATATGCTTCCTCCACGGCTCCCTTACGCCGGCCGCAGTCGAGTTACTCTTCTGTGTCGGATTCTTCGTTTCCTGCTTCCGAGGTCTCTTCTGCCGCCTCACCCGGTTCTTCGGATTCATGTGCAGCTACTTCCTCATCCGACGCTGCCTCGACATCTTCTTGAGCTTCCGCAGACTGTTCGGCGGCAGGTTCCTCCGCAGGTGCGGCTTCCTCCTCGACCTCTGTTTCCTCAATCGCAGCGACTTCCACCGGTGGCTCAGCCGGTTTTTCTATGCGCGTCGTATCTACATGTTTGGGCTCGACCCGGTAAATTGCGTGGCGGATCACGTCGTCGCTGATGCGCATAACGCGATTCAGTTCTCTTGCGACGGCAGGACTGCCTTCAAAGAACATGAGGATGTAAATACCCTCATGGTAGTGCTTAATCTTGTAGGCAAGCCGACGCTTGTCCCACTTGCCCGCGGCAGTCACCTTGCCGCCTTGCTCGGTGACGATTGTGGAGTACTTGGAGATGATCTCCTCGACCTGCTGGTCGGTCAGATTGGGGTCTACAATGTAGAAAGTTTCGTACGTGCGCGTTGTGATGTGCGTACACCTCCCCTCGGTCGTTTTGGTTCCGATCATTAGTCGGAACGGAGAGCCACAAGTCCCTTTGGGACATCACCCTTGGACGCAGCTGTCAACAAGCTAAAACATTATATCACGTGGTGGACTGAAACGCAATAGATCGCAGAACCCAATTGCAGTAATCAAGAACCCGCTGCAGGCATCGCCGCACCGCTGGGATCTTCCATAGTCTTTATTTCCACAGCCGGAAAAGTCCAAGAAGGCCTTTCGGTGGCGGTTGCTTTGCACATATTGGGCAGGGTTTGACCCTGCGCTCTGCCAGGAACCGCATTTCGACAGACACGGACCCAACTCGCGCTCGGCAGTCTGGTTCGAGATGGAAGGAGTTGGAGGAGTCCAGAAACACACGGCTTAATCCAGGCTCCGACTCCAATTCTGAGGTGTCGAGCGTAAGCATTCCGCGGCCGTCTTTGCCGTTGGCAAACCGAGTTGCTGCTAAGTTGACGGCTACAACGCTGTCTATTCCGGCGAATGCTTTAAGCGCGAAGGCGTACACACGCATCGACGCTCCAGTGTTGGCAATATCGTCTACAAGGAGTGCTCGACCTCCGAGTGTTTTTGGCCTCACAAACAAATCTTCCGCGGCGTATCGGATCCTGCTGCGGAGAGCTTCGCCCCCGGAAAGCCTCTCGACGGCTCGCATGGGTGGCCTGGAGTTGGTTCGGAAGAAAACTTGCGTGCAGTCTCTCGCTCCAAGTCGGCTGCACAGTACACTGACGAGCACGGCTAGGGGCCGTTGTTGGTCCGGAACCGTTTCTGCTGAGCTCATTACTCGAACAACCCAATCGAAGTCCTGCTGGGCGAAGCGTTCAAGTATCTTTCCACAGTAGAACCTGGCTATGCGTGATGAATACGGTTCGTAGAGTGATGCAGGAAAGCATTCCTTGAAGCCTTTTACCACTCGGCTTTCGAAGCTCTGGTTTGAGTGTGGCCAGAATGAACCCAGAAAGTAGACCTCGTCGCAGTATTGTCGGTGCGAGAGCTCCTCTACATCTAGGGCGCTTCGAAGGCTGACCGGAAAGTCTCCTCGAGTCAAGTAGTTATCCTCGCGGCAAAGTGGTCGTACACAGCCTTAGATATACGCGAGATGGTCAAGTGCGCATCTCCCGTGCTGCGCGCGTCCCTGGTAAAGACAGCAATTGTATACCGGAAGCCGGGACCAGTCACTATGCCGCAGTCATGGAATATGCCCTCTCGCGAGCCTGTCTTGTTTGCAAGTTTCGCTTCCCCAGGTAAGAATAGACCAAGGCGCGACGTTTCCTGCTGGTGGCTGAGCATATCCAGTGCCTTTTCGTCCCATTCTCCTCCGACTGCTTCCCTGCGCGCGATCCGAACCAGCAGATCCGCCATCTCAGCCGCAGTGCACACGTTGTCCAATCCTCTTTCGATGGCATCCCAGTCGTACATCTTCCGGCGTAGTGTGGTCTGAGTATATCCCATTGACCGCAACGTTTTGTTGACGTTTTCAATGCCAATAAGGTCCATAACGATGTTTGTTGCGGTGTTGTCGCTTACAATTATCATTAACCAGAGCAGATCCAGCAGAGTGAGTTTTATCCCGGAGTGCAAATACCGAAGCACTCCAGATCCTCTGACTCGCTGGTCATCACTGAGAGCGACTTCTTGGTCAAGGTCAAGCTCGCCGTCGCGTGCTTGCCTTAAAGCTTCTACAAGCATCGGCACCTTGATTATGCTCGCCGACGATATGACCTCGTTTTCATTGATCGATATGTTGCCTGCATTTTCTACGTTCCTGACAGCGACGGACACTGTTCCGCCGCAGCCTGCTGCAATCCGCGCAACATATTCTTCAATGGCAAGTTCCATCTCAAATCCTCGGGGCTTTAGTGAGTATGGTCCGGCTGCACGTCGTGACCATGTGTGTGGTACTCGCCGTCGTGGTGATGCAAGCCTTGTTTGGCTTCCACGATCAGTCTACCCTTCAGTTCTTCCCTGGCTTCCTCAAACAATTTAACCATGCGCTTTCGCGAGCTTTCGTCAAACACTGTGGCAATCGTGTTCAAATACTCGATACCGCCTTCGACCAACGCCAGCATATGCTGAGCTGCCGCTCCGTCGAATGCCCTGGTATTTCCGCAACGCACATAGATCGGGGACGTGTGCGCTGCAAGATATGAGCCTGGCATGTCGGGACGCGCGGCACATCTGGCGGCAATCCATCCCGTGCGAGTAATCTTGATCGGCTGCCTTATTTCGAGGCGCTTTGCACCTTGTGGAGCGCGTTCCTCGGCAGCAACTTGTCCGTTAACGACAACTTGCAGTGTTCCCAGGGGACTAAAGCACTCCGCAGTGGCGTGAACTTCCACCGTTCCTCCGCCGACCGGCATCTCTATAACGTCGCCGATTGAAAAGCCGTCCACGGTCAGATCGATCAGCGGTCCGTTTGTTGAAATGCTTCTGCCGGCTCTGACAGCGTTTGCCCAATTGTCATATGTGAAAGGCTCATTTGTGTCTATCTTCGCATAGGTCCGAAGCCAACCCAAGGCGCAGTAAGCACCCATCTTATCCGTACCACCCACCACAGCCACTCGGTAGCCGCAGTTGAGATATCGGTACCATTCCTGAATCGCGAAGTCGTTGAGCCTGATCTCCAGCGCGTCCACGAGTCCTTTGAGTATGGGAACAGGGTCCTCTGTGTGGCCACAGCCTGGGAAGTGCGGTCGTATGACCAACCCACCCTTGCGCTTGTTTTCTAGCGCCCACTCTGTCATAGTAACGAAATCTGGGTCACCTATGTAAGATTCGCTTGGTCCGCCGCAGCACATAGGATAGACAGGCTGTCCTTTGGTGCCCAGCATTGACATGTGCCCCAGCATGTGGTTTCTGTTTTCGGTTCCGACATACACTATAGTGTCGTCCTCATTTATTCCGACCCTGCCAGTAATGTCTCCGACATTCGTAAAAAGCCTGCCCCACTGTGAGGCGAGCAGGTTTACTACGTTGATTCCTTCTGCCTGCGCTTCGAGCCACGCCGTGTGGGGGCTGATAAAATGGACATGCGTATCCGCGGTCACCCAACCCTGTGAACGCAGATCCTTCCACCTGTTTATCCTGAGCTCTAGGATTTCCTGACCCGGCTGCACTGTTACCTTTGTTCTGACGGGCTGGTACTCGAAACCTTTGCAGATCTCCACGTACAGATCGCCCACAGGCAGGTCGGTCGTAAACTCGCCCGACACGTAGGCGTAGTTCCTATTACCGACTACCACGTCTGCCCCGTAGTCTTCGAACCAGTTTGTGTTGATCTGCTCGTGGTGACCATATGGGGCGATATATTCTCCGCGTGGTCCGGAGAAATGTATGCGTACAGGTGTGGGTTTGCCTGTAGTTTCGTCAATGACTCGCACCTGCATCCACTGTCTGCGGGGGCTTAGCACGCGCAGTTTGGCTTTTCCGCTCGAGCTGGATCCCTTGTAAAAGGCGTCCCCCAGGGAGAATCTGAGGGGTCGCTTCCTGCCCTCCAGGACGACGGTGGCTTCAGCATCGGGGGCACCTGCGATGTGCAGCAGATCTTCAGATGCCCACGGTGGCTCATTGTCTACGAGCCCAGCGTACGATGAGGCAAGCCAGTTCTCGTCTCTCGGTCCCAGAGTCCGTTCAATCCGCACAACATTTCCGAGGTCGACATCGGCGCGTGCGATCTTGGCGGGTCCGTCGGGAGTGTCCACCTGGTAAACACGCCTTGGCAGGTGCTGTAGTGGATGAGAGGCGCCGCGGTAGAGCGTGAGGCCGAAAACGAGAAGAGGCGAGTCCATGAAACCCTGCACTGCAAGCCTCTTGATCATTTTTCGTGGATGCGGATTCGGCAGTGCATACACCAATGGTTCGCCGTGCTGTGTCCGGACTCCGTATTGTGCTGGACCCCAGTGGTAACCTTCCGGCGGTTTGACAGGGTCTACTGGCTCCATCATATAGAACGGGAGTGCCAGCCAGGTCGGTCCTGGACTCTCAACCATAGCGACCTCAAACCTTCCTCGTATAGGCTGAATGTGCGAGGTGCCGTCTGCGTAATCGATCCTGTACTGGCCTATTACCAATCCCTCGCTGGGATCTTCCGCTTTGATCTCGTGTGGCATCTGGAACCATTGGTGAAGCAAGCATAGGTAGTCGGCTCTAGCCTCAATCGGGATTCTAACTTCTCTTTTTCCTTTGCACGCGACAATTGCTCGAGGACCATCTTCGGCGCCCATTGCGAACGGTATACCCCACGACTGTTGCTCGCCAGACGGTAGTTTTCGAACTCGTTCTGCCAAACCACGCCACCACTCGTCCGGCGCAGTTCTTCGCGGAAACGTAAAGTATCTGCTGAGGTCTATTGTCTGTGTCTTGGCGCCGAAGCGTTTGGTAGATCTCTGAGCGGACATTTGCCGGACCCCCTTCTCGTCGGTTATCGTTATTCGGCGTGATTGGATGCTGCCTCTAGTGCACGGTTAGACAGCACGGCTTTGCTTACCTGCATGTGTGAGTGGACTCATAACTCATAAGTATGAATCGCGAAGTTGACACACTCGGCGGCGGCATGTATAGTTTGCTGCGGATGTCGCAGGCGTGTAGACTTGTAGCTTTGCGATGAATCGTTGCTGTGAGGTGTAGGGCTGTGTACTGCAAACCGACTGTACTTGTTATGGTATCGGTGTTCGCTCTTGTGCTGCCGCTCGGAGCAGCCGTCAAGCCGAACGGATTGTTTACAGACAATGCTGTCCTTCAGCAAGGAATCCAGGTGCCCATCTGGGGGACTGCCGCCGATGGTGAGCGAGTTACGGTGCAGTTCGCCGGCCAAACTGTCTCTACAACCGCGAAAGACGGCAAGTGGATGGTGCGGCTGAAGCCGCTCAAAGCTGGGGGACCCTATACTCTTAGGATATCCGGGTCCAACACTGTCGAACTCAAGAACATAATGGTTGGAGAAGTTTGGATCGCGAGCGGACAGTCCAATATGCAGTGGCCTCTTGCGCAGACTCTTGATGCTGAGCGTGCTATAGCGTCTGCAAACGATCCTCTGCTTCGGCTGTACACCGTGCCGAGAGTGCCCGCCGCCGAACCGGCGAGGGATGTGTCTGGAAGCTGGGTTGAATGCACGCCTGAGACGGTGAAAGACTTCTCGGCAGTGGCGTACTACTTTGCTCGCAGTTTGCGCCAAGCGTTGAACGTGCCTGTTGGGATCATTCACAGCTCGTGGGGCGGGACCCGAGTCGAAGCCTGGACTTCACTACCCGTGTTGCAGTCGGATCCTGATTTCAACGAATCGATCAGCGAGATAAAGGACTACGGCACCAATCAGAATCACCCTGGCGCTTTGTACAACGGAATGATTGCCCCGCTGGTGCCATATGCTATACGCGGCGCCATATGGTATCAGGGGGAATCTAACGCGCGCCAAGCATACAGGTACGAGAAGCGGCTGACAAACATGATTACCAACTGGCGAAAAGAGTGGGGGCAGGGAGACTTTCCTTTTCTAATGGTGCAACTCGCTCCTTTCGGAAAGGTTGTTTCCGAGCCGACGGATTCGAGTTGGGCAGAGCTGAGGGAAGCGCAGTTGATGACTTCTTTGCACTGTCCGAACACGGCTGTCGTTGTGACATTGGATGTGGGTGATCCCAATGACATTCATCCGAAGAACAAACAGCCGGTGGGGGAGCGGCTGGCGCTTGCCGCTCGGGCTTTGGCATATGGGGAGAAAGTGGATTACAAAGGCCCCAGGTTGAAGTCGGCGGTTATCAAGGGCGATCGAGTGATCCTTGAGTTCACTGATACAGGAGGAGGTCTAGAGGCAGTCGGCGGACCGCTCACTGGGTTTGCAATTGCAGGGGCCGACGGCAAGTTTCATAACGCGCAGGCGACTATAGTCGGCGATCGCGTGGTGGTGTCCAGTCCTGAGGTGCCCAATCCTGTGGCAGTCCGCTACGCGTGGGCTGATGCGCCAATTGCAAATCTCTTCGGCAAGAACGGTCTCCCAGCGTCGCCGTTCCGAACCGACAATTGGCCACTCAGCACTGCTGCAGCGGCGAAATAGTGCCATTTACAGCCAGTCTGTCCTTATGCTTTTGGTTTGTATGCTTACTTGGGTTGCTGAGGCTTCGCAGGTCTCAGATTGACTACAAGTGTAGCCTGCAATGCCGGGGTAGGGGCTGGCAACCGGCAAGTGGAATGTTGAATCCTCTTCCTGCCTGCCGCATAGTGCGTCGGCTTCGGTAGGACGCGGTTCGTCGGTTTGCACGAGGCAAGTCTATGCGTGCTCAGCTGGAGGAGGCGTAGCGCGATGTGTCTCTTACCGTAGTCCACAATCGTAGAGCATTGCTTCGTCGGCAAGTAAGCTTTCGATTGCGCCCTCTGAGCGTACTCTGCCGCACTTGAGAACAATGGCCCGTTCGCACACCGCGCTGGCAAAGTCCAGGTCGTGGGTAGCTATCAGCTTCGTTGCCTCAAGCGAACGCAAGACTTCGGCGAGCTGGCGCCTGCCTGGAGCATCCAGTCCGGCCGACGGCTCATCAAGCAGTAGCACCTGCGGTTTGCACGCCAGAGCCGCTGCTATGGCAACTCGCTTCTTCTCGCCAAGGCTCAAAGCGTGCGGATTCCGATTCTCGAATCCAGTAAGACCTACTGAGTCCAGAGCTTTCTTCACTATTGTGCGCACATCCTCTGCCGGCACGCCGAAATTGAGCGGTCCAAACGCCACGTCGTCGCGAACGAAAGGCATGAAAAGCTGATCATCCGGTTCCTGAAATACGAGCTGCACGCGCCGTCTCACATCTCGAAGCGTCTTCGGAGATAGCGTCAAATCCCCGAAGGAGACTCGTCCTTGAGCCCATATGACGCCCACCAGTGCAAGCAACAACGTGCTTTTGCCGGCCCCGTTTGCCCCTAGTATCGCTACTGATTCGCCGGCCCCCACCCGAAACGATACGTTCTCTAGTGCCAATCGACCGTCGTGGTATCGCACAGTCAGATCTGTAACACTCACAGAAAGCGGATGCGTCGATCTCACGGCAAAACCAGCCCAACGCCGAGAATGATGAGTCCACAAACGACAGGCGCCAATAGGTCTTTCGTTCGAAGTGGTTCAGCACTCAGACGAACAAGCCGACCATCGAAGCCTCTGCACTCCATTGCGGCCGCAACGCGTTCCGCGCGCAGGTAAGAGCGTGTCATGACCGAAGCGCATACGACTGCCAGGTCCTTTATCTGTGCGTACCGCGTCTTGAGGTCTCCGCCTCTGAGCACACGCGCCGTATTCGATTTCATTGCCTCGCTGCGAACCACCTCGAACCATCGGCAAATGCTGGCTGCCAACGAGGTGAGTAGTGCCGGCACACGCAGCCGATCCAAAGCGCCGACAGCGTCGGCGTAGTAAACACCGGCAAAAAGCCCGGCGGTTGCGGTGTATACTGTCCAGCACTTAACCGCGAAAACTACTATCGGTGCAATTCTGATATCGGAAGCGGCCATCCCCGAGAAAAGCGCGAGCACCACCGCGCCCGCGATCAACGAAGCAACGGGGAGAATGCCTATCACCACCGTGCGCAATCTCACGCCGCTGGCAGCTGCGAAAGCCAAAACAACAATTCCCAGTGCTGCCAATCGGTAAGGTGACGACCAAACGGTTACGGATCCTGCCAACAGTAGCGCGCAGTACGCCCTGACGTGAGGGTGGAACCTAGCAAATACAGATTTCAGCATGTGGTCAGACAGCGGGTTGTGAAAATCTCGTCGTCTGCAGCGTTCCAGCAAAACATGGAAGCTTCTTCTTCGCCCGCATCTTTAAGTATTTGCTCGGCTTGACGTATGAAATCTTCGTTGAGATTCAACTCAACGGAGCGCCCCGTATCTTTATTGGTTACGACAACCCTCACTCCTTGCGTCGTCTCGGTATGGGAAATGTTCCTCTTACCCATAGTGCAGCCTGTCGAGAGCTGCAGGCCGTCGATTACACAGGACGGAGGCGGACTGTCGGGACAGTATACGTGCGTCTGAAGTCGAAAACAGCTTTCCGGCTGCAACTCCCGAATCGCCTTATTGCCCATTTTGATGCCTATTACGAGGTACGGGCCCAGATGCCCGTGATAAGACTTGGCAAGCTCAAGATCAGTGAACTCTTTCATTGCATCTCCCTGTAG
Organism: Armatimonadota bacterium; assembly: GCA_029907315.1. GTDB lineage: Bacteria > Armatimonadota > UBA5829 > UBA5829 > UBA5829 > CALJES01. Next base: position 17,030 of record JARYME010000058.1, read on the forward strand.
ACCAGAGTGCTATTCGAACGCGCCGCGCGGTTTATCGATGCCATTACCAGCGGCGCAGCAGTGAGCTGGAGTATTAGACCAGGTAGGCACATTAATACCGACTGAGTCAGATACACCGACAAGTTGGCCTTCAAACCCATAACCGGAGCCAAGGCAAAAAGTTCGAGAGCACCTATTGCTCTTGTTGCAACCAAAGCTACTGCGACCGCGAGCACTGTGGGCAGTCGCAGCAGTTGATAACACACACTTGCCGTTACTGCCAACGTGCCCAATTCCAGAGTCATAAGCACAGCCGTAGGAACCAGAGGCGGCATGCCCGTAAGTGCAGAGGAGACAACTGGGGTTATCACGCCGACCGCAAATGCCACAAGCGGTGAAACCAAGAGACCACACACAAGAACGGGCAAATGCATGGGCAGGAATGTCTTCCCTAGTCCGACGGCGTGAAAGAGCACTGGAACAGCAACGCCCAGAGCGCCGAATAGCCCGCCGATACAAAGATCTCGCGCTGAGTACCTCATGATGTTAAGGTGATGTCCTCCCGTCGCTCAAACGAACTATTATGCCCTTTGGGTTGAAGGGGTACCACTCGCTCCTGGGTACAGGCAGCTTACGACATCCCGCTTGCTGCCAACCCGGATCTCCTGCTGGGCCAACGCTCCAAACCGCCCATCGGATGGGCGGCTCACACGGTTTCTTTTCGGGATAGCGGTAAACCTGTCCTCCACTTAGGTAATAAAGCGCGCACTGCTTTGTGCTGATTGGATAATCGAGCGGTATCCACATTGCGAATGTCGTCTTGCTGTTGTTGGAGTATCCCCAACCAATCGCGTTGTACTTATACATCCTGCCCTGATCAATCCCGTTTTCGTCGCGAACCGTGTTGAATGGGTCCAATAGCCTGTGGGCCTGAATGTACCGCATTTTATAAAGCTCGCGAGGCATCTCGAAATAGTCTATGGTTGAGTTCTCGATACAGGATTCCCTTACAGGAGGCAAGCCGCCGCAGTCATCTCGATAAGCTTCAATGGCGATGCCAATCTGTCGCAAGTCTGAGTGAACCCTCGATATCTTTGCCTTCAGCTTCGCACTCGTGTAAGCGGGTGCAAGCACCGACACAAGCAGCGCAATAATGGTAATTGCTGCTAGAAGTTCAACCAGGGTGAAGCCTCTTTTCTTTGGCTGCGGCGACTTGCACGTCACGTTCATTTCCCTATTGGATAACCTCTACGTCCGAAGTCGAAGCAATCAGCAGCAGCGGTGCGCCTTCCGATTGGGATGCGACCGCATTGATTGCAACTCTAGTGCCTTCCGACGGCAGCTCGAAACCGTATGTCTGGGCTTTGATGGTCTTCCCGGCGTCGTCGACCAGCAGATAGACCCCTCCTTCTTGCTTTTCTTTCACTGTGCACACGCACCGCACCAACAAGCCGTAGACGTCCAGGCCACTGCTGCACCAAAGTTCTCGGCTGGTCACCCCGATCGGCTTTGGCGCCTCGTCCGACTCTTGGACTATTAGGTAACGCGGGTTCAAGGCCTTTTCATTTCCAATACTGCACACGCTTCCGTGGATACAGACTCGGTTGCCTGGTGCAACGGCTCGCGAACTCTCGACGCGAACGCCGCCGGTCCGAGTCTCATCCTGCACATAGAAGAAACCGGGGAATACCCGCGAAACTACCTTGTCCTTCAAAGAGGACATTTCGCCGAGCGCGCATGTCCTAACTTCTCGGCAGAAATCGAGTGCGCGTGCTACGTCTGCTTGCTTCTTTACCCATATTCTGTAGCCTTCGGTGTACGGAGCCGTGGTATCTTCCTGGTCGAATATTCCCACAACGCTTATGGGAAACTCCGGCTTCGGGTTTCCTGTGAAATCTCCCATCGCTGACAGCAGCAGTCCCACCGAACCAGTTCTGTCAGACACCGTAAGAAGCGAGTTGTTTGTCCACGCCCCGCTTCCTACGGAAACGCCGTGCAACATTACCCAGCGGGTCTGATAAAGTTCTCCGCCTCCGGATCGGGTCTCGTCGAAATAGTTGCACTCCGAAACCGACTTGATCAGGACGGGATCGGGCATGCCCGGATGGCCTAGAATCTCTACGTGAAAAACCAGGTCAGGATTGTTCGAGTGCCTGTGGTTTATTACCACCTTGCCCCTCCCCGCATCCGCGAGAAAACCGGTCACCCGTACTCTGTCCCCAGGCTGCACATCGATGTAATCCGTTTGTCTGAGATCAGTCCACATTGGGTCGCCGTAGAACCATGAGCCTGCCCATACCTGAATGCCGCCTCGGTCGCTCGTATCATCCTGGATGAAGAGCGTGTACTGAATCCCCATAGCTGCGGGCGGGCCTGGGTTAAGGATCTCGTGTGATCCGCCAATCACCACACCTTCCACAGTAACCTTGTTTGCCGGATTACTGGCATCAGCGTTTACTTTGGGATGAATCCCAAAACCGATGGAGTTTACTGCTTCATAGTCCCAAATCGTGTCGGCTGTGGCGCAGCACGTCGCTAAGAGCAATAGCGCAAGACACAGCAGTTTTTGCTTCTCTCTCCTCATACCATACCTCCTGGTGTTACTTTTTGTGTAATCGTAACACCACCATTTCCGCAAGTCAAGAGCATCCCATTACTTTTTTGAAATTGCGTTCGGTCTTTTCTCTTGCTTTGGCGACCGATGGGAGCAACACTCAATGTGGAGTAACAAACGCAGAGTTTTCTGAGCGAAGGACCAGGGCTTATATTGCTGGTCGGCTGCATGGTTGCTTGACATAATTTGGCGATTTGGCTAAAATGCCAAGTGTTTCCGACTTGCAGGGGGCCTTAGCTATGGACGACAAAACACGTGCAAAATACGAATTGCGTGCGCGGATAATCAAAGCAATGGCGCATCCGACACGTCTTTTCATCGTGTCACAGCTTTCTCAGGGTGAAAAGTGCGTCTGCGAGCTCACACGCATGGTCGGTGCCGATATTTCGACTGTCTCAAAACACCTTGCGGTGATGAAGAACGTCGGTATCGTCCAAGACCGCAAGGAGGGCTCTCAGGTTTTCTACTCGCTGCGCTGTCCATGCATCCTGGAGTTCTTCGAGTGCGTCGAGTCAGTTTTGCGAACAACGGCTGCAGAGCAATTGGCTTTGGCGGAGTGAAACGGTGTTTCCAAAGCAGTATTCTGCGGGTAACTACCTATTGTGTATGGAACGGATCTTGGCCGTTTTGCCAAATGACCACATAATAACCAGCAAGGAGCCGGCGAAATGAGTTGGAGAAATGAGTGGCGCACGCTGCTCCTGATCATTTTTGCATTTTTAGCTTGTTACTATCTGCCTGTGGGGAATCCTAGGTTTGAAAACGCGGTGGACGAGGCTCTCTACCTCGTTCGATGGTACGCGCGCGAACATGTGTTGCTCTGCTTGGTACCAGCTTTCTTCATAGCTGGTGCTATTTCGGTTTTTGTGAGTCAGGCTTCAGTTATGAAATACCTCGGAGCTCGGGCGAAAAAGACGATCGCCTACGGTGTTGCATCTGTGTCGGGGTCCGTGCTAGCAGTGTGTTCCTGCACCGTGCTGCCGCTGTTCGCCGGCATATATCGCATGGGGGCGGGATTGGGACCAGCGTGCGCGTTCTTATATTCTGGACCGGCAATCAATGTGTTGGCGATTATTCTTACTGCTCGCATACTTGGACCTCAGATTGGTATAGCACGGGCGGTTTTGGCAGTGATGTTCAGCTTGATAATCGGCCTCGGTATGCATTTCTTCTTTCGAGAGGAAGAGCTTGAGAAAGCTGAGGCTCAGATGAATATGCCAGAGCCGGAAGTCAGGAGACCGCTCTGGCAAAACGTTGTTTACTTTGCTTCGATGGTGGGCGTTTTGGTCTTTGCCAACTGGGGCAAACCTGTACGTTCCGCAGGTGTGTTTCACGCAGTTTATTCTGCGAAATGGTGGTTGACAAGTCTTTCCGCGGTCGTTTTCGCGGTCGTCCTTGTGAGATGGTTTGCGGTTACCTGGTGGAAAATTCTGCTGACTGGTCTCGCGGTTCTTCTTGCGGCACTCTTGACTCCGGGCCGTCCTTTGGTG
>JARYME010000059.1 GCA_029907315.1 Armatimonadota bacterium
CTCCTCCGCGTCACGCTCTTCCAACTTGATGGCTTCATTGAGTCTCTTCTGGGCCTCTGCCCTTTTCTTGTCGTCCCACTCAGGGTGTTCTTTTTCTTCGCGAGCAGCCTCTCGGCGTCGTTCGGCTATGTTCTCGTCGCGGCGCTCGAATATCTCTTGGCATTCGGCATTGACCGCCGAACGTATTGCCTCAAGGTTCTCATTGATCCGCTGGCGGTCCACCGATATGACTATGTAGGAGGCGAAGTAGATGACGCGCTCCAACAGTTTCGGAGACATATCGAGGAGCAGAGCCATCGGACTGGGTACGCCCTTGAGGTACCAAATGTGAGCTACGGGCGCAGCGAGCTCAATGTGACCCATCCGCTCTCGGCGGACCTTAGAGCGAGTCACTTCCACGCCGCAGCGGTCGCACACCACTCCCTTGAACTTAATCTTCTTGTAACGACCGCAATGGCATTCCCAGTCCTTGACCGGGCCGAAGATGCGCTCGCAGAAGAGACCATCGCGCTCAGGCTTGAAGGTGCGATAGTTGATAGTTTCCGGCTTTTTTACCTCACCGCAAGACCACGACCGGATGTCGTCCGGAGAAGCTATCTGGATTCGTATCTTATCGAAGGTGCTAGCATCAGCCATTGTAGTCCTCCCTGAGTTCTCGAGCGATCCTGCGGCGCTTGGCACTTATTACGCCTTCGCCTGAGTCACCAAATTCTTCCTCAGTATCTTTGAGATCGATGACGTGGTCTCGATCATCTTCGACAGTAACCTTCAGACACAAGCTCTGGAGTTCGTTGACTAGTATCTTGAAGGATTCGGGAATACCTGGTTCTTGTATATTTTCACCCTTGACGATGGACTCATAGGTCTTGACACGACCCTGGACGTCGTCCGACTTAATGGTCAGCATCTCTTGGAGTGTGTAAGCAGCTCCATAGGCTTCCAAAGCCCAAACTTCCATCTCGCCGAAGCGCTGGCCGCCGAACTGCGCTTTCCCGCCCAAGGGTTGCTGCGTTACCAGAGAGTAAGGACCAGTCGACCGAGCATGTATCTTGTCCTCAACCAAATGCAAGAGCTTCATCATGTAGATGTAGCCCACCGTCACATCCTGGCTGAACTTCTGGCCGGTGCGACCATCGTATACCGCACACTTTCCAGTATTCGGATCATATCCAAGTCGTTTCTGGACGTTGCGATCTATGGCCTCCAGCAGCACGTGGTAAGGATAGTCCGGAGGCACTGGTTCGCCGGCGTGCGGTATTGCCACGGCTTTTTTGGCTTTCTCCTCAGCCAGCCTGTTGATCTCAGCGATGTCCACTGAACCAGTAGAGCTATCAGCCTGCAGCGCCGCGATCCTCGTCTCCAACTTGATTCGTGCGGCTTCAGAGAGCGCATTCCGCACCGACATAGGATCATCAACTACTGGTGGGCCAGCCAATTTGATGCTCAACGCTTCAAGTGATGCAGCATCGAGCGTTCTAAGATGCTCGCCCACTTTTTGCAAAGCCTGATCATATAGATCCACTATGGGCTGCACAACACCCGGCAATTCCTCTTTCGTAGCATCGCCTATTCGCGCCAGGATATGGTCGACCACGGTGTCGACAGCACGTTGATCAGGAATCTCAACGCTCAAACCCAGCTCCTTTAGGTAATTCCTGAGGATGCCAAGACGCAGCTTCCACGCCATGACCTTCAGGTCTGCCAGTATCTCATCTTCGGTCGACCCCTGGAAGATCGGGTTCCGGAATGCGCAGCCAAGATACTTCGCAGCCATTCCTTGATGGGTCTCGAGAATCTGCCCGATGTTCATACGCGAAGGCACGCCCAGCGGATTGAGCACTATGTCAACGGGTGTGCCATCCGGCAGGAAAGGCATGTCCTCCTCAGGCAATATCCTGGAGATGACACCCTTGTTGCCGTGCCGACCGGCCATCTTGTCACCTTCCATCAGCCTCCGCTTCTGGGCAAGATACACTCTCACAAGCTGGTTCACACCCGCTGGAAGCTCGTCTCCGTTCAGTCTTTCAAGCTCGCCTTCGCATCGCTCGCAGAACAACCGGTCGGGCTTCTTCGAGAAGTTGAAGACCTGACCGCACTTCTTGCATTTGAACTTGAACCTAGAGAACACTTTGACGTCGATTACTGTACCGCCCTCGCCGTGCGGCACACGAAGCGAGACGTCGCGAGTTTCTTCGGCCTTTTTGCCGAATATAGCAATGATTAAGCGTTCCTCTGCGGTCAGTTCGCTCTGACCCTTCGGTGCAACTTTGCCTACGAGAATGTCTTCGGGTCCTACTTCGGCACCGATGCGAACGATACCGTTTTCGTCAAGGTCCTTGAGAGCATCCTCGCCTACGTTCGGTATATCTCTTGTTATTTCTTCCGGACCGAGTTTGGTATCCCTGGCTTCCGTCTCATACTTTTCGATATGTATGGAAGTGTAGACATCATCCTTTACCAGGCGCTGTGATACCAGAACAGCGTCCTCGTAGTTGTATCCGTGCCAAGGCATAAATGCAACCAGAACATTTTGGCCCAGCGCCAGTATGCCTTGGGACGTACTAGGACCATCCGCAATAACCTGTCCTGCTTTGACGCGATTTCCAACCTTTACAAGCGGCTTTTGCGTAATGCACGTTCCTTGGTTGGACCGAAGTAGGTTGACAAGCTTGTATTCATCGATTGTTCCGTCCTCTGCTTCGATAAGAATGCGCTCAGCTGTCACAGAGCGTACAGTCCCATTCCTTTTGGCTATTACGAGGGTTCCGGAGTCCCGAGCTGCACGAGCTTCGACCCCGGTCCGAACTAGGGGCGCTTCCGAGCGAATAAGCGGAACAGCCTGCCGCTGCATGTTCGAACCCATCAGCGCCCGGTTGGCGTCGTCATTTTCCAAGAAAGGTATCAGCGCAGCAGCAACAGACATGATCTGCGCCGGCGAGACGTCCATATATGTGACTTTGTTTGAAGGAACTTGAGGATAGGTATCCTCGTGCCTCACGATGACCTGCGGAACCGTTATCTCTCCCGTCTCCGGGTCGAATGGCGTACTCGCAGGAGCAACGTATTCGTGATCTTCCTCGTCGGCAGAGAGATAAACTATCTCGTCAGTAACCCTGCCGTTCCTGACCTTGCGATAAGGTGTGCGCAGGAATCCGTATTCGTCAATTCTCGCATAGGTCGCCATCGAACCTATAAGTCCGATGTTCGGGCCTTCCGGCGTTTCTATAGGGCATATGCGACCGTAGTGTGAATAGTGAACATCTCGAACTTCCAGCTTCGCGCTCTGTCTGGAGAGCCCACCAGGACCCAAAGCAGACAACCGGCGCTTGTGAGTAAGCTCTGCCAGCGGGTTCGTCTGATCCATGAACTGGGATAACTGGCTCGACCCAAAAAAGCTCTTAATAGCCGCCGAGATGGGTTTTACAGAGAGAACGACCTGCGGAATAACGTTCTCGGGATCCAGGCTGGTCATACGCTCTTTCGCGACTTTCTCCATACGGAGAAAACCCATTCGGAGCTGGTCCTGAAGCAGCTCACCCACCGACCGCACTCGCTTGTTCTCGAGATGGTCGATGTCGTCTGTGGCACAGGGCGTAAGGCGGATGGCGGTCTCGGAATAGAGCTCGGCAGGCGAGTCCGAAACCAGCCTGGTTCCGTGCGGAATCAGCTCCAACAGCTTCCTTACGTCTTTAAGGCGACTCTCCGTAAATATCGTTCCGAGCTCAACGTTCTTAAGAAACTCCAGACTGTTTCTGAGTCTCCAGACTCGTCCCCCATACTCCTTCTCTTCTGGTGCAGCCTCCTGTTCTTGAAGCTGTACAGCCTCCTCCAACTCCGGTAGACGCTTTTTCAGATTGCCGGAGTCGAGATGCGTTACCATTGTACCCGACTCGGACAGACCGATTATGTACCGGATGATCTTTATAACGTCTTCACGCGTGACAACTCGGACGTGCTCCGGCAGATTAAGACCCAGTTTCTTGTTGAGCTTATAGCGCCCTACTTTTCCGAGATCATAGCGCCTGTGATCGAAGAAATACGACTCCATCAAAGTGCGTGCGCTATCTCGAGTCGCCGGGTCTCCGGGTCTGATTCGCTTATAAATGTCAAGAAGGGCTTCCTCGGAGGTGTTCGTGGGGTCTTGGTCGAGCGTTGCGTCTATATAACGATTCGGTACGAACACCTCAAGCTCAGTGAGGCCCATTTTTATAATTCGCTTTGCAGCTTCCTCAGTTATTCTGTGTCCCGCGCGGACTATTATGCGATCCGTCTTGGGATCCCTGATGTCGGCAGTAGGACGTCTACCCTTGATGGAATCAGGGTCTAGGTTGCGCAGGACTTCTTTTTCGCCGAACAGCTCCAGAATCTCAACGGTCGTCCCGCATGGATGACCGGCCATTTCAACCTCGACTCTCTCGTCAAGGTGAAGCGAATGTAGCTTGCGGACCATTTTTTCATCAACTACCGAACCCTTGGCAAACAAGACCTCGCCGGTATCCGGATGGACATAGTCAGCCGCAAGCGTTCTGCCCAGCGCTTCGCCCGCGGGAAGAACCTGAGACTTTGGACACGCTTGTTCGAACTGATTCAGCGCGCGAAGAAACACAGTCAGCGGGAACTTCTTGGTTTGCGCTACGTGGACATATATGACATCTGAAGCATCGGTCTCTATCTCAATCCAGGCACCCGGACTTGGAATGATGGTAGCGTAATAAAGCACTCTCCCAGTGTAGTCGAGGTTGTCCTTGAAATAGACTCCAGGAGAACGCGTTAACTGGCTGACGACCACTCTTTCAGCACCGTTGATAACGAACGTGCCTCTTTCGGTCATCAGCGGGAGCTCTCCGAGGTACACGTCGGACTCGATGACCTCGTTATTGGCGGTAGTAAGCTTGACGCGAGCCTTTATCTGTGCTTCATAAGTAGTCATGTCCCTGTATCTGCACTCTTCAACAGAGTACTTGGGCTCGCCAAGCGTGTAATCGACCAATTCCAAAGACAAATTGCCAGTGAAATCCGTAATGGGAGAGAAGCTGCGGAACAGCTCCCGCAGGCCTTCTTTGAGAAACCACTTGTAGGAGTTGAGCTGAATCTCGACAAGATTGGGAAGATCCAAGACCTCAGGCGTGCGTTTGGTCCTGTGCTGAATCTCTTTCATAGGGCCCTCCTGGGATTGGTAGCGCGCAATTGATAATTTTACCAGCGATCTGCACTAATCGTCAATAGCGGAGATAGTCCTGCGGTCCAACGCGATGTATTTGTTGCAGTAAGAGGATTATGCAACGGCTGTCCGACATTTGGATAAGGGCTCGGAGCATGAATCCGAGCCCGCGTGCGAGTATTCACTTTTTCCTTCTTCAATTGGACTCGGCGCCCCCTGGCTCCGCGTCCAATGAAGAATGATAAGTCTGCAAACCTATCTCCTCGCGTGTCGCCAGGTTGGCCGAGATCATGCAATACTATTATACCCCGACCACCCATCTGCATATCAACCCCTCGAACTAATTTCGTCTAATACCTTCGTCCTATATAGAGCGCTGTTCAAAGCTTGAGATGCTCGCCCAAACAACTACACGCCAAATGTTGCGGTCCACTCGAAGGAAGTTGTTCGACTGTGTCGAAGGGAATGTATCAAAAGCACGACGCCATAGAGGAGGAACGAAGGGATGAACCGGATTGTCTTGCTGTCGATCACTGTGCTCGCTGCAGTTTGTCTGGTACCAGCTGGAACATCTTCCGCACTGGAAAAGACTATCGGTAAGCTGACAGTGACGAGCTCCGCCTTCAAGGACGGGGGGATGATCCCTAGAAAATATACAGCAGACGGCGCGAACGTTTCACCTCCTCTTGCGATTTCTGGCATTCCAACTGCGGCAAAGTCTCTCGCCATTATCTGCGACGATCCCGATGCTCCTCGAGGCACATTTGTTCACTGGGTGTTGTTCAACTGGCCTTCCGGCAGCAAATCCATACCCGAAAACGTGCCCACTAAGGAGCGGCTGCCCAACGGTGCCATACAAGGCAAAAACGACTTCGGAAAGATTGGCTACGGAGGTCCTGCACCACCCTACGGAGTCCATCGATATTATTTCAAAGCGTACGCTCTAGACAAAATGCTTGACCTCAAACCGGGCATTACAAAACGCCAGCTCGAAGACGCTATGAAAGGACACATTCTCGCGCAAGGCCATATAATGGGCAGGTACGGCAGAAAGTAGCTCACCACGCGTCTTCGAAAACCGTTTCTCACTGCGCGAGTGCGCACTGGAAGCTGATCCCGAAGCCAACAGTGACGATGCGGCGCGCAGGCAGTTTGGATCAGTGAGGACTCAGGCAATGATAATGCAAGGTGTAGTCTTGATGATATTTGCACTATGCGCTGCACTGTCGAGTGCGTCGGCAGATCATATTCAGCTATATGTTGCCAAGAATGGCAATGACTCCTGGTCAGGCACTCGACCTGAGCCAAATCGAACTCACACAGACGGGCCGTTCGCATCCCTAGAGCGTGCCCGAGATGCAGTGCGCGAACTAAAACGCAGGGGCAAGCTGCCTGCAGGAATCACCATAAACATCCGCAAGGGAACCTACTACCTGGATAGAACCTTCGAGCTTACCAGCGAGGATTCCGGTGCAGCAGATTGTCCAGTAGTGTATCAAGCGTACCCAGGTGAGGTAGTAACAATAAGCGGCGGCAAAGAAATAGAGGGTTTTGGCAAAGTCACAGTTAGCGGTCGCGCTATGATAGCTGCCCAAATACCAGAAGTTAGAGAAGGTAAATGGTATTTCACTCAACTCTTCGTAAACGGCCGTCGCAGGCCGCGTACACGCCTACCCAAAGAGGGATTCTACCAAATTGAAAGCCTGATTGACGCTGATTGGGACTCCCCCTGGAATCAAGGGCAGGACAAATTCCGCTTTAAGCAAGGCGAGATAAAGCAGTGGAGGAACTTGTCTGACGTCGAAATCGTAGCGCTGCATTTTTGGGTCGAATCGAGGATGCCGATTCAGTCCGTCGACGAAACCCAATGCATTGTCAATCTAGCCAAAAAGAGTGTTTTCCGACTTTCAGAGGAGTGGAACAAAGCTGGTGCGCGCTACTACGTCGAAAACGTCTTCGAAGCCTTGAACAATCCGGGGCAGTGGTACCTCGATAGGCCCACTGGCACTCTTTATTATTATCCAGCAGTCGGTGAGGATTGGCAGCGTAGTCAGTTTGTTGCACCGAGGCTGTGCCGGCTTGTGGAAGTGATCGGCAGCTCCGACCACCCAGTGACAAATGTGCATTTCAAGGGGATAACCTTTTCACACACGGAGTACCTATTGCCACCGGAGCACTCCGGAGCCGCTCAGGCCGCGCACACCGTGCCTGGTGCGATTTACTTCGAGCACGCCGTTAATTGCACAATTTCAGAGTGTGAAGTGTCTGGAATTGGAAACTATGCCGTTGAAATTGGGCAAGGATGCAAGGCGTGCGCGGTGGAAAAATGCCTAATCACCGACTTGGGCGCCGGGGGGATCAAGATCGACACAGGCAGCGAGGGCACAGTTGTCTCGGATAATGAGATAAGCGACGGCGGGAAGATTTATCTGAGCGCAGTAGGCGTTTTGGTAATGAACAGCCCTTACAACAAAATCGTGCATAACAACATCCACGACCTAAACTACACTGGTGTATCGGTCGGTTGGGTGTGGGGCTATGGACCAAGCAATGCCAAGGGTAATATCGTCGAACAGAACCACATTCATCATGTGGGCCGAGGAATGCTTTCGGATCTCGGCGGCATATACACGCTGGGCATACAACCCGGCACAGTTCTCCGCAACAATCTTATTCATGACTGCTTCTCTCACGGCTACGGCGGTTGGGGAATCTACACAGATGAAGGCAGCTCCGAAATACTCATAGAGAACAACATTGTTTACAAGACCAAAACAGGGGGGTTCCATCAGCACTACGGCAAAGAAAACGTGGTGCGCAACAACATTTTTGCGTTTGCCCAAGAGCACCAGCTGCAGCGAACTCGCCAGGAACAACATATTTCGTTCTTCTTTGAGCGAAACATCGTGTACTACAACTCTGGTGTACTCCTGGGGGCTAACTGGTCGGATGACAATTTCAAAATGGACTACAACGTTTATTGGAACGCATCTGGCAGGCCAATTACATTTGCAGGCGCAACCTTTGACGAGTGGAAAAAGCGAGGTCACGACGTACACAGCCTGATTGCTGATCCGAAGTTTGTAGACGCAGAACACTTTGATTTTCGCGTCAAACCGGACTCACCAGCTGTCACGCTCGGTTTTAGAAACATCGACGTATCACAGGTCGGCCCGCGCAAACCGGTTGGACCGCCAAACAAACTCAGCAGTAGACAGCCGAACAACTAGAGTGGACACGGTTTTATTTACTGCTTCCGTTGGAAGCCGAGAAACAAGACCAATACGAGTGCCAACCCGCTGAGAACCGCAAGTAGGACAAGTGGGGCAGCAAGTCCTATCTGCTGAGCTGCTATTCCGCCCAGCAGACACCCCGAAATCCCGCCTGCCGCCACAAGACTCTCGTGAACACCGGCGTTCCTCCCACGGTTGCCCGCAGCAGACAACCCATAGTACAGAGCCGCCGTATACACAACGCTCTGGCTAAAACCGAAAGCAAAGAAGGCGAGCGCGGTGGGAACTAGCGTGTGCGAGATCGCGCCAACAGCCCCTGAAACCATCATCATAGCTAGAGCCCCCGCGATCGGCCACAGCTTTCCGCGCCACCATCCTGACACGCCGGCCAGTGCAACACCGAGACCCAAACCCACAAGATGCTGAGCTGTTGCCCATGCCACAAGCACATCAGACCAACCCAAACCTGAGATGGCATATTTCGGAAACATTATCCGAATAGTTGAGTAGCCGTAGTAGCTGACAAAATGCCCTATGCGAGCCAATAGCAGCAGTGATTCAGGGCTCGGAGGGTTGGACGGACCATTTGCCGATGCTGTTTGCCGCGCTCTTTTAGAAGACCACCGCCAGCACAGCACAAGTAACGCCGCAGTAAAACTTGCTCCTGCCCCTGCTTGCAAGGTGCGGGCCAAACCCGAACCGACCAATATCGGAGCGCAGAGCGCAGCTACTGCACTTCCGGTGCACCAACCGAGGTTGAAAGCACCCAAGCTCTTTCTCAACTCGCTGTGCTGCGACACGTCGCCGATCAGGGCTTGCAGCGGCGGATAAAAGCTCCCGATAGACGCGAGCGCGATCACGTAGCACGGCAGCACCTGCCAAGGAGATGTGGCAGAGCTCATTAGGACGCAGCCGAGGCCAAACAAACAAGCAGCTGGCACAATCACACTTACCCGACCGACTCGCTCCGACAGCTGTCCAGCAAAAAGGCACACCGGCAGTCGGAATGCTTGACCAATCCAACCTATGCTGCCTAGCAGGAGAGCACTTGCTCCAAGCCGGACAACCATCAAGGGCATAGCAGTCTGCAGAAATACGATACCGCCGTCCATAAACCACGGTATCAAGAAAGCGAATACGCGGTTTCTGAGAACTTGTCTTCTGTCCGCCTGCACAGCACATATTCTATCAGGTATCGAGCTGCAGTTGTTCACCCCAGAGATGTTCGGGCTTTTGACGCCGGGTGCGGCGTCGTATAGAATAAACGGGGACGAAACGGAAATGCGAATACTCGGCGTGGATCCCGGAACTGCAATCACAGGCTACGGCATACTCGACCAGCAGGGCTCGACATCTAGTATCGTCGATTACGGCACCATAAGCACGAGCCCCAGAAAAACCGGTCCTGAACGACTCGTCGACATCTATAGAGGATTTAACGAGCTCGTCGACAAGTACGCCCCGGACGTGGTTGTTATGGAACGCCTCTTTTTCTCAAAGAACCAAAGGACAGCAATGGCGGTAGGGAAAGCGTGCGGCGTTGTACAATTTGCAGCGGCGCAAAGGGGGTTGGACGTCGTTGAGTACACGCCAAAACAAGTAAAACAAGCTGTTGTGGGATACGGAATGGCGGAGAAAAGGCAGGTACAATACATGGTGCAGCGTATTCTCGGTATGCGAGAGCCACCATCGCCGGATGACGCCGCCGATGCGCTAGCCCTTTGCATATGTCATGCTCATTCCGTCAAAATCCGATCCCTGTGTTAGGAACAGCAGATGAGCTGATCCGGCTCAGGTTTCGGATATCCGTCACTTGACACTTCTCAACAATTTCAAGAACTGGTCAGCATCAACGAAACCCACCACCCTCGCTCCTGGAACCTCTCTACCGGAGCGGTCGAAAAGAATCACCGTAGGAAAACCTTTGACCGAATGACGTTCCAAGGCAGCCTTCACCCTGGGATCGCTTCGATCTGTTGCGTCGACTCTAAACCTACGAAAGCGTTGCGCTTCGCTGATAACCCTCGGGTCAGCAAATGTTTCGCGCTCCAACTCTTTGCACACGGCACACCAATCAGCTGTGAAGTCCACTATCACCGGAACGTGGTTTTCCGAAGCTTGGCTCAACGCGCGAAAAGAGTAAGGTTCCCAGCGAAGTATCTGCTTCGGTGCATAGCTACGAGCAATCATAGCTGCCGCCGCGCACAACAACAGCCCGCCAAGCACTCTCGAAGCAATAGCGGTCTTGCGGTTGGAAAGAAGCGATGCCTCGAACAGAATGAAGTTAATCCCAGCAGCGACAACAACCGCGGGGATAAGAAACTCTCTAAAAACCCCCGGCACGAGCGATCGCGCGAAGTAAGCTGCAGCACCCAAAAGGAGGAAGCCAGCCGCTTTACGTATAGCCACCATCCACATTCCAGCGGCCGGCAGCTTCGCAGAAAACGCGGCAAGCAAAAACAAAGGTGTGCCGATACCAAGCGCCAGAACAAAAAACAGGATAAAGCCCATCACGGGGCTGCCGAGTTTCGCCACGTAGAGCATCAGCCCTAAAACAGCCGGTCCTACACACGGTGCCGCCACTACCCCGAATATCAATCCCATCATCAACGCGCCCAACACGCCTTTGCGGCCTGACGCACGCTCTTCGATGAACCCCGGCGGTCTTATCTCGTATAAGCCGAACATAGAAAGCGCCAAAATAGCCAGCAGCGCCGAAATACCCGCCAGCACCCATCTGTTCTGCATCAGTTCCCCAAATACACTACCAGTCAGCGCTGCGGCAGTTCCCAAGAGCGAATAAGTGAGTGCTATGCCAAGAACGTATACACCTGCAAGTGCTATAACCCGTCGTGTTTGCGACTCGCCTTGTGCACTGAAGTAGCCCACCGTCACAGGGATCATTGGGTACACACAGGGCGTGAAAGCCAAGAGAAGTCCGAACGCGTAGAGCATCAGAAGCTGCAGAATCAGTGACCTGCTGGCGAGGGTCTTTGCGAATTGCTGCTCCCCTGAGAGTTTCCCGACGCCAGTCCGCGAGCCAAACACTGCCTTGTTTGTCGGCTTGACAACCGTTCCCCAAGGTACAATTCGCACGGTAAGGTGAGCGACGAACTCTTCCGGCGGATAACACACGTTCCCGGTGCACCCCTGAGATTTGAACCTGCCGACAAGGCGGACACTGCCAGGCTTCGCGGACTGCCGAACACGAGCCGTGGCTTTTATGACAAAGTTGCCCTCATAGACTGCCAAGGCTTCGCCGCTTGATGTTATTTTCACCGCAGGTTTCGGATAGACAATCCTGCCAAGCTGAATAATACGGGGAGCCTGAATTGTCAGCTGAGCCGGATACACATTCTTTTGCTGTGCAGCACCAATGTGACAGCCGGGCTTAACCCTGCCGCAAAACGCTATCTCGAATTCATCTCCCGGACGCAGGGCACTCTGAGAAACTACTAATCGGCCAGTCACTACTGGGTCTTCAGCGGCCGCAAGTAAGACGCCCGCAGACACGCATAGAGAAAGCACCACCAGCAAGAGAATGGCTAGTTTCAGGCATTGAGTTTTCATAGCGAATCAATCATAGCAAGCCACGACACTCCTGTCACCTGCCGCATTTATCGAGTCAGACAGGTTTCTGGAGGTAGTCGATTGAATTAGCATATAGCCGCTGCGGTTTTGGAGGCTGAATCTGATGTTGGACAAGAGGTTGATGGGTATGTTTTTCGCTGTCGGACTCGTGTCCGTGCTGGAAACCAGCGCCGATGAATTGCACTACAAAGAATTGGCTCTCAAGTCGCTTATTCAAGCCGTGCCTTCTATCCTGAAGACCTACGATTCGGCAACCGGGCGCTTCGGAACCGGCGTCTGGATATGTACCGACCAGAACGTGATTTACCCCTTGGCTGCCGCGTGGGCTATCGAATCGGAGGAAAACCCTTACTATCACGACGCCGAACTGCTGAAGGCGATAATCGCTGGAGGTAACGCACTCATAGAAGACGCTGGACCCGACGGAAGCTGGGTCTTTCGCAAAAAGGACAATTCCACCTGGGGTACAATCCGTATGCCGTGGACATACAGTCGCTGGATTAGGACATTCAGTTTGATAAAAGACGCAATGCCGCCCGCAGACCGCGAACGCTGGGAAAAGGCGCTTATTCTCGGCTATTCAAACATAATGGGTCGAGATATGAATCGCGTACACAACATTCCTGCCCATCACGCCATGGGCTTGTACTGTGCCGGTGAGACGCTGGGCAGACCTGAGTGGTGCGAGTTCGCCAAGCAGTTCATGGCTAGGGTGGTTGCAGAACAAGATCCAACGGGTTATTGGACCGAACATTCCGGACCGGTAGTGAGATACAACTTGGTGTATGTAGACGCACTTGGGCATTACTATGCGATGAGCCACGATCAAGCCGTGCTGCATGCGCTGAAGCGCGCAGCCAGATTCCATATGCTATTCACCTACCCAGACGGCTCATTGGTCGAAACAATAGACGAGCGCAACCCATACCATAAGGACCTTCGCCTGGGAAACGTCGGGTTCACATATACGCCTGAAGGCCGCTGGTACCTGGCCCGACAAATAGACTTGATGGCGAAAGCAGGAATGAAAATCGGCGCGGACGACGCAGCGAGCCTCCTGTTATACGGGGAAGAAGGATTGATAGCTCCCATAACAGATTCCCAGGCAGACCGGTTGGACGTTACCCCGGATGGTAAAGCCCTGGTACGGCGCAAGGGCCCATGGTTCATCTGCCTATCGGCATATCACTGCCCCATTTCGGAAAGCCGGTGGATTCAAGACCGTCAGAACCTGGTGAGTATCTTTCACGACTCCGTGGGACTCATAGTCGGCGGCGGGAACACAAAACTTCAACCGCTGTGGAGCACATTCACCGTGGGTGATGTATCGGCATTGTCTCACAAGCCGGGCGATGAGAATCCGCGCTTCACACCCGCGGGCGAACTATATCACGTGCCTGATGCAGCCGGAATCCGACAGGAAGATCCGGTCGGCCTGGGTTTGTTCTACAGTAACGAAAGATGCTCGGTTCTAGTTGATCCTCTGAACAACGAAAACCTGAGAATCATTCTGTCCGCGCAGATGAAATCCGGTCTGCCAGTCGAAGCGCATTTGACCTTGATTCCCCATCTTGGAGAGCGCTTCGCCGCTGCCGACGGCTTTGAGACCAAGCTCGGCGACACCACCTTCGAGCTGACTGCATCTGCAGAAAGCAATTGGATAGAACACGCCGGCTGGAAATTGACAATTCCCAAAGGAGCACGAGTCAAATGGCCTGTTCTGCCACATAACCCCTACCGCAAAGACGGTAGAGCTGAGATCAGCGAAGGCAGAATAGTCATAACTATACCGTTCTCCCCGGAAAGGAAAAGCTACGAGCTGGTTTTGAGTGTAGGTAACTGCGCGCACTAGGATTCTACGCGGCTGTTCTGACGTTCTTCCTCGCGCGCTTATTCTGATACATAGCCTCGTCGGCTCTGGCGATAAGCCCATCGCTGTCAACCGCATCCTGGGGATACGTAGCGATGCCTATACTGACACCAAGTGGCACCGAACATCCTCCGAGTTTCTGTCCTGCATATAACTCGACGGCATCTTGAATCCGCCGCGCCGTTCGCGCAGCCTCTCTGGCGCTAGAATCAGGGAGCACAATAATGAATTCATCTCCACCGCACCTGCAGACTACATCGTAGCTTCGCACGCAGTCGAGGAAGATCTTCGCGAGATCCTTGAGCACTTCATCCCCGCGAGCGTGACCAAATGTATCGTTCACAGGCTTAAAGTTATCCAGGTCCAGCTGCAGCAGCGAAACACAACCGTTTCGTCTGGACGCTCGGTTGAGCTCGCGTTCTAAGTAGGTGTGCAGATACCTAGTATTGTAAAGTCCTGTCAGAGGATCCCTCGTAGCGGATTGTCTCACGCTTTCAAAAGCCAACGCATTCTGTATTGCGTATGCGGCCCTGCCCGCAATGGACTCCATAGTTGCCAAGTCGTCTTTAGAAAATGCGCTTGAGCTGTCGTCATACAGATTGATGGTGCCCACGAGCCTGCCGAAACACACCATCGGCACAACGAGACAGGACTTCACTTGCAGTCCTTTGCTGACGCGTCGCACCAGCTGGAGATCGTTCGGGTCATAGGAGCCCAAATAGGGTCTCATTCTGGACGCCGCCTTTCCTGTGACTCCGCGGCCTAGTCTGGCTCGTGCGCCCTCGAAGACACTTTTGTGGCGGCCGACGACCGACTGTGCTACCAGACAAGAAGGATCCGATTCGTCAACGAGAAAAACAACGCATGTTGCAGCTTCCGTAAGCCGTCTGCTTCGATGAGCAAGCAGAGCAGTCACTTCGTCGAGCTCAAGTGTGGTCGAAAGGGTATCCGCTATCTCAAGCAAAGACAAGAGCTCACGCTTGGCTTGACTTATCAGGTCTACAGCTCGAACCGACTTGGGGTCGGTGTTGGCACATTCCGGCTGCGTTGATGTCGGATAAACATCGATAAGAGCTTCGATCTTTTTGTTCACTCTCGCGAAAGCCGCCACAACCGCGGGGTCGAAATGTATTCCGGAGAGCTTTTCGATGTGCGCGACAACCTCATAATGAGGCCAGCCTGCTTTGTAGCACCGAGTGGATACAAGACCGTCGTAAACCTCGGCAACCGCGATGATACGCGCACCCAACGGTATATCGGCACCCGAGATACCGTCCGGGTACCCGGAACCGTCGTATCTTTCGTGATGGTGACGCACCATTTGGGCAACATTCCAAGGATAGTTGATGCCTTCCAACATCTGGGCGCCTATGGCTGCGTGGTTGGCAATCTTAGCAAACTCCTCCGGATCCAGCTGGCTTGGCTTCATTAATATGTAACTTGGTACGCCCAGCTTACCGATATCATGCAGCAGGGCGGCAATTTGTATTCCCTCAACCTCGCGCGCCGAAAGACCCATTTCGCGCGCTACCAATTCGGAAATCGCCCGAACCCTCTGGACGTGGTATCGTTCGAATGGATCCTGCGCTGATATTGCGGACGCCAGCGTTTCGATGGTTGCGCGGTAAGCCTCGGCAACTTGTGCCTGCCGACGGCCCAGTCCGAATCTCAAAGGGCTTGCCGGTCGAAACGTGCTCGACGGCGTTTCAAATAAGCCAAGCAGTGCCCAACCGAGCAACATAGGTAAGAACCCAGACTCTGAAAACAAACGTAAGTCCGCGGAAAGAACAATAGCTGCGAAAGTCAGCACCGCAGCGGCACCGCACGCGCAAGCCTTGTCCCGCGTGGTGCCGAATCTATAGTGATGGAAGATTTTCTTCAGCAATATTAAGAACCCCTTTCGCTGGCTCACGCTGCCATCCGCTTATCTGGATCAGACGAATCAGGATGCTCGACAAGGAAAAGCAGATTCTTGATCGTGTTGAAATCAAGTCGAGCGGGTATCTTGTGATTGGTTTCGGACAAGTCGCCGTTCGATTTTCCACTCGTAACTACAGGTTCCATTCCGACATCGTAAAGCTTAATCATACCGACCACCTCAACTACCAAAACGTAAAGCCAGGCTGTCGGAACAAACCGCACAGTAACTCCCGCATTGTCTGCAGCCCGTTTGTTAAATTGCGGGGTGTTACAGGCGGTTCGCTTCGGCAGCCTGGCAAACATTTCCCCGAGCCATGCTCGGAGAGGCAGTCCCAATGGCTTTGCGTCCCACGGTTTCCCGTGGTTTGCCTTTATCGGAAGCTGGAACCGCAGCCCTATTCTTTTTGTCATGCTGCTTGTGCCATGTCAGGCGGCATCTGTAACCTGATATTTTTGCCGGTATTTGCCGATAATGAATTCTTGAGGTAGACTTCGCTGCACAACCTGCGTGAAGTCGAGGTTGAAAGGAAACCAAGATTGGGGGCGCATGCATGATGAATCGAACCCGCAAGAGGATCGCTTGGGCATTCGCTTTCTGGATTTTGACTATGACGGCGTTTTGGGTCGGCGCAAGCACTACCGGCGTGATCACAGGCGTAGTCCGCAGCGCGAAAGATAATGTACCGCTTTCGGGAGTGAACATAATTCTCGAGGGCACGACTCTTTCTACCGTGACCGACTCGCAAGGACGCTTCACCATTACGAATGTCCCGCCGGGCGACTACGAAGTGCGGGCAGAATTGGTCGGATACGCTACAACAACTGTAGGCGGTATCCAAGTGACGATGGACCACCGAAGCGACGTGGAAATAGTGATGGAGGAAGAGGCTACACGCGAGGAAGAAGTCGTGATCACGCGTCCGAGACCCATGGTCCAGCGCGACGTAGTTCATACCCTAAACCTTGTGACAGCCCAGCAGGAGCCTCTCACCAGACTTGATCCGAGCACAGTTAGAAGTGCCACCGGCGTTCTGAGTGCGTTGCCCGGCGTTATTGTCGAACCCAGTGGCAGCGGCCAGATTCACGTACGCGGCGGTAGAGCCGATCAAACCGGCTGGTACCTAGAGGGTATGCCCATAACGGATCCCAACACGGGAATGTTCGGAACGAACTTGTACACAACCGGAGTTAGCAAACTGCAGGCTTACACGGGAGGTTTTTCAGCAGAATACGGCAACGCTATTTCGGGCGTTCTGAACGAGGTCAAGAAAACGGGCGCCGAAGCAGCAGGTCTTAGGATGAACTTGGAAGGCGGAGATTACTCATACTACGACGGGCAAATGGAGTTCGGTGCAGGAACGGGAGACAGTTTCAACTACTACGTAGCAGCTGCTGCTCAGAAGACTGACCTGGACGGTCCCATACTGAAACAGCAGCAGTACTATGATGCAGTAACCAAGCTCGTTTGGCCGTCTAAGAGCAATACCGTTACCTTGCTTGCGATGTCGGGGTCTCTACTCGGAAACACAGACACCTATCATGACACCGGAGACAACGGTATACCCACTCCACACGAGCTCGACTACATGCGCCAAGAGTATACAGTTGGTGCTGTCACGTGGAGTCACAACTTTAGCCCCGAGTCATTCCTCACAGTTAGACCGTATTTCATGAGGACCGATATTGAGCAGAACCTTGTCGGCATGTACGGTGTATACGCGAAGATAGGCTCCGACCGAACGGGATTGCAGCTTGCGTACACCAGCCAACTAGGACCGAAGCATCTGCTGAAAACAGGGGCGTCCTTCCTTGCATCCGACAACTCGTATTATCTGTATCCCGGTTTCCCGCTTTATCGAGCCGATGTAGATACGCAGCAGTCTGATTTCTACTTGCAAGACCAGATCAGACTAAGCGATAAATGGACCTCCGAGCTGGGCATCCGCCACGAACGAATACGGTATGACCGACAGGGCCGAGCATATGTAGCCGGCGCAGGTTACTCCGGCGATCCGATACCAGATATCAGTCGCAGTGTTACCACGCCCCGATTTGGTCTGGCTTATTCGCCGAACGAACGCACAGTGTGGAAGATCAATTGGGGTAAGTTCGCCAAGTTCGTGCCGGCCTGCTCTGTACAAAAGGTCTACTTCGATCCCGACATGGAAATATTCGGTCCCGGCGGACCCACCCTCGAACAAGCAATGCCTGGACTCGGCTCTGCCGATCCTCAAACAAGTACCAACCTCGAATTATCATTCGAAAGACAGCTCAGCGAGGACACAGCGCTGCGTGTGACGCCATTTCGAACAGAGTATAAGAACCTCGGCGACACGCACGTAGATCCAAACACGGGCGTGTCCACATACTCTAATCTTGGCCGCGGCAGGTCAAGCGGGCTGGAGGTTGCACTGCAGAAAAAGATGTCCAGCAACTGGCGGGGGTGGCTCTCGTATACCTACCAAAAGACCAAAGCCAACAGGGCTGACTTGGGATACGTAGACGAGATGTTCTACGCGCCTTGGGATCAGCGCCATACTCTTTCGTTGGTCGGTGAATATAGACTGGGACGCAGCGCACACTCAGTTCGTATAGACTACGGCAGCGGAAGATTCGACCTTGGCGATCCCACGCTTGCCATGCGTGCCAAGCCGTGGTTTGTGGTAAGCTACGGTTTGCATCTCGATTTGCCCGAGAGTTGGTCTAACGTCGGGCGACAACTGCACATAAATGTATTCAATGTATTCAACTCCCACCAGACACTTCAGTATCGCTGGGACGGAAACACGCGAGTGACCGACGCATGGATACCTGGACGGTTCATAAGCGTCGGTGTTTCAAAGGAGTTCTGAGGAGCCGTTTCGTAGCGCAAGCACTAAACCCAGGCGACTCTGAGGCGAGCGGGGACTTAGGTCCCCGCTCGCCGGCCTTCTAATCCCTCGAAATTTTTCTCATACACACCCCGCGTCTCCATCCTGGAAACTGCCTTGACTGCCCCCGCAGTTGCTGATAAGCTCAGAGGCAATGCAGCGTGGATGCGTTAACCGAATAAATCGCTGGTGGAAGTGTTATGGAGAGATTGGTAGTCATACTATTTGTCGCGATCCTAGTTTTGAAAACCGAAGCGCTTGCCGAGGAGTTTCTGATCAGTCACTGGTGCGGACCAAGCGAGGCCGATCCGGAAAAGATAGCGCAAGCTGCAGAGGCAGGGTTTAACGTAGTTGCGTTTGGAGGCACTGTCGAGCAGAACAAGAAAGCTTTGGACATGTGTCTGCAGCACGGTATCAAGGCGTTGCTGATAGACGAGCGGTTAATCAATCTCCGCCCAAGACAACGAAGCTATACCGAACTTTTGGGGAAAGTGCTTGAAGACTACGGGAGCCACCCCGCAGTTTGGGGTTACTTCGTTAAGGACGAGCCGAGTGCGTCGGAATTCCGCGGTTTGGCTGCGGTAAACCGATATATTTCGAGCAAAGACCCGCAGCGCGTAGTCTTCTACAACCTCTTACCTACGTACGCCAGCAGAGAACAGCTAGGCAGAGCGGTGTATGAGCAATATGTAGATGAGTTTTGCAGAACAGTGCATCCGAAACTGATCAGTTTCGACCACTACGCGCTGCTTTCGACCGGCGAAAGGGCTGATTACTTCGAAAACCTGGAAATAATCCGCAGACAGTCAATCAAACACTCAATTCCTTTCGTTTACACACTACTCTCAGTACAGCATGGGCTGTACAGAGACCCTTCCGAGGAGGATCTGCGCTGGCAGATAAACACAGCCCTAGCTTACGGGGCGCACGGCATAATGTACTTCACCTACGAGACTCCAAGAGATCCCAGTCTCAACTACGGCGAGGCCATCATCGGCAGAGACGGAAAACCCACGACAAAATATAAACAAGTGCAGCAAATTAACGCAGAGGTAATGAAGCTCGCGCCCACGTTACTGCGGCTGAAATCCGTAGCGGTGTATCACACCGGCGAGATCCCACACGGCACGAAATCACTACCGGAAGGAGGCCTCATAAGCAGAATTGTAGGTGGCGACTTTGTTGTGGGACAGTTCGATTCCGATTCCGGTCAGAAGTACGCAATGTTCGTAAACAAAAACCCCAGGCAGTCGACAAGAGCAACAGTAGTTTTCTCCCAAAAGGTGCGGCTATGGGAGGTTAGTCGACTAACAGGCAAGCTCCGCGCGTCAGCCGTATGCGATGACGGTCCCGGCTCTAGGTGGACTGCGACGTTCGCTCCTGGCGAGGGAAAACTTATGCTAATTGACACGCCTCAGAATCTGCCGATCCTTTACTGGAACGATACACCGAAGTTTCGTCCGCGGGTTATGCTCAACCCCTCTTGCCAATTCGGGAACGTTATCCGAGGTCCCGATGGCGAAGAACTCTACAACGAAGGGCGTACCATGTTCGATATTGCCGTCAAAGTAAAAGAGGAGCTGGTAAGAGACGGAAGAGTGGACGTATTCATAAGCCGCGAATCCCGCGAGCAATCTGTTAGTCTCCATTACGAAACCGAGCTTACCAAAAGCCTTAACTGCGACGCGCTGGTCTCCTTGCACTCCGACGCAACTGGTGACGGAACACCTGGCGGCGGGACATGGACGTTCTATGCTGATGAAGGCGAAGGCAAGCGTTTGGCAGAATGTGTTCAGATGCATTTGCTGGAAGCTATAAGGTCGTTCTACCCCGAAGTGCAGTTCCGAGGCATCAGAACACACTGGTATAGACTTTGGGTGCTTTGGGAATCAGGATGCCCGGCGTCGCTTACGGAGATACTTTTCCACACAAATCCGAGAGAACGGGAGATGCTCAAGGACCCAAAGCTCCAAGAAATAATGGCGAGGGCGATAGCTAGAGGCATACTCGATTATTTCCGTTTGCCATAGCGTGAAGAGACGTATAATTGTCGTAGAGAAATATTTCCCACAACCAAGCGGGCTTCGTAAACACACAGATGAGGGCCATAAAGATGAGACATCTCGCTGTTTTGTGTCTGGCGGTGTTAATCTGCTCGATACCATCAGCGTGGGCAGTAAACCTAGCAGACTGCGCGGGGGTGCTGCGTGTTTTCGGGGACACGGGAAGTTGGATGAGTTCGTGTTTCGTCGTGGGAGATGGAA